>JAQTXE010000134.1 GCA_028688935.1 Syntrophales bacterium | reverse complement strand
GACAAAATGCCGTATCTTAAGGCTCTCCACCTTAGGGTGGAAAGGGTTCGGGGGGCGGCTTGGTGAAGTTGCTGTAATCGGCCCCAAGACGCCCCCCTCACCCTACCCCGAGGGGAGAGGAAATAATTTCGTAATATCCACAAGATAAAAACTTGTAGGTAATGATAAGCCTCAAGGGGGAGGGGGCAAAAGGACCTGAAACTTATGTAAAATAAACCTGGGACACCATACTAGTCCCTTTCTTCTTAATCATCTCTGCACAAACCCACTAATTCCCTGCGGGCAAAAAGCTCGAAAAGTTTCTTTTTTCCCTCCCAGATGCGGCTCCGGCCCTGGAGCTTCTCTCCTTTAGCGTGCTTTTGTGCAATCTCGGTTTCCCAAAATCCTCAAGAAGATTTATACTTAAAACCATTTGCTGTATTTATAAAGCATTTACCCCCAGAGGGCGAAAATCTAAGGAGTGGAATGATGCCGGGAAAAGGTAAGTCTTTTACTTCCCTGGCCGGGGAAGAACTTTTGCAGGCCATGGAGGAGTGGGCCGAAAGACGGGAGGCGCTGGCCGAAGACCGGACCAAACTCGCCCAGTTTCGCACCAGGCTGGCGGAGGAACGGACGGCCCTGGCCCACAAGCGTACCGAGCTGGCCGAAGGCCGCACCAAATTGGCGGAAGGCCGGACGGAGCTGGCTAATAAGAGGACCTCTTTGGCCGAAGGCCGGACCAATTTAGCGGAAAAGAGAACAGCCCTGGCGGAAGGCCGCACAAGTTTGGCGGAAAAAAGGACCGGCCTGGCGGAAGGTCGGACTCAATTAGCTAACAAGAGAACAGAATTAGCGGAGACGCGGACCGGCTTATCCAACAAGAGAACGGATCTGGCCGCAGATCGCACCAAACTGGCCAAAGATAGAACGGATTGGGCCAAAACCCGCACCAATTATGCGGACATGCGCAACAAGCTGGCGGAAATCCGGACCCGGATGAGCGGTGGCCGCACCGGTCTGGCCCAGTCCCGCACCAATCTCTCCCAATACCGCACCATCCTGGCTAAACAGCGGACGGAATTGTCCTATCTGCGCACCGGCTTGACCCTCATCGCCCTGGGGACCTTTTTCACCCGCTACTTCGGTTTCGGGTATTGGTCCATCATCGACGCCTGTATTCTGCTCACCGGTATCACCTGCGTGGTTATGGCCGTAAAATTATTCAAAAAATCGTTTTTTATTGAGAAAACCCTGTTGATCAGACTGGAAGAAGAATTGGCCTCGGAGGCAGTGGAAAAGAGGCTCGAAGATTCCATTCAGGCCCACAGATTCAGTTCCTTTGGCGGGTGAAAGAGCTGATTTCCGGTAATCTGGCAGGTCGCTTATGACTATTCGCATGAGGATCATTATTGCCGCCATCATTCAGGCAGCAATTATCTGTGTGATCAGCATCTTCGGCTACCTATCTTTTAATACCATCCTCTCAAAATTAAGGACTATCGAGATCATCGACGATCTGAACATCTCCTTGCTGGAGATCAGAAAATCGGAAAAAAATTACTTTCTTTATAGTGATGTAAATGCCTTAAAAGAAGTAGTGGGGCGGGGAAAAGAGATAGATAAAGTCGTCCAATCTTCGAAAAAGGAGATACTCAAAGGCTTAGGACCTAAGACCTATAATGTCCTGGGCACCAATCTCAGTAAGTACTTAGAATTGGCCCAGAAGGTAATCAGCACCGGGAAAACGCCCCCCCATTTCGGCGAAGAATTCCGGACCCTGGGCCATGAACTTACCCGGCTGTCGGAAGTTCTGCTGAAACGGGAACGGACGGATGTCAACAATAGAATTCAAAACAGCATCTTCATGCTGATCATTTCGCTGAGTGCGGTATTCTTGTTTCAACTGGTAGTCTGGCAATATTTCTTCCATTTTATCATTAAAGAGTTGGCCATTATGGGAAACCTGATCCAAATGGCTTCCCAAGGAAAATTGCATGAGGTGGCCAAGCAGACTATTTCTCCAAAGAATGAGCTTGATGATGCCATCAAGGCCCTGGCGGACATGGCCAGGGAACTGGAGAAACGGGAAGCCGTGCTCCTCCAAAGCGAAAAGCTGGCCTCCCTGGGGATTTTGATTTCCGGCGTGGCCCATGAATTGGGGAATCCTTTGAACAATATCTCTCTGATGGCCCAGGGTTACCTGAGTCTTTATGATATTCTGGGAGACGGGGAAAAAAAGAATTTCATGGCGGATATCCTCACCCAGACAGACCGGATCAGCCGCATCATTAATAATCTGTTGGACTTTTCCCGGCAAAAAAAGCAGGAACTAATAGAGATTGAACCGGGAAACCTCATCGAGAAAAGCATTACCCTGGTAAGCAATCAATTAAAAATCACCAACGTCAAGCTGCATAAATATATAGAACCTGATCTGCGGCCTATTTATGTGGACGCCCCCCAGATTGAACAGGTATTGGTAAATCTTTTTATCAATGCGATCCAGGCCATGCCCGAGGGAGGAGATTTAACGGTCAATGTGGGGCAAGAGGTTGAAAACGGTTACCTGATTATTAAGGTTAAAGATACGGGGTTGGGCATCAGCAAAGAGGATTTGCTCCATATCTTTGACCCCTTTTTCACCACCAAGGGCACCAAGGGCACCGGCCTAGGATTATCGGTAAGTTACGGCATTATCCGGCAACACCACGGGGACATTGCGGTGGAAAGCGAGGAAGGTAAAGGAACCACCTTTACTTTAAAAATTCCCATCTATCAGCCAAAGGAGAAAGAAGAAGATGCCCAAGCAGATCGTAGTCATTGATGATGAAAAGATTGTCTGTAACATGGTCCAGCGCATCTTGACCCAGGAAGGCTACGAGGTGGAGACTTTTACCGATAGCACCCAGGCGCTGAATCGGATAAGAGAAAAGGAATTCGATCTGGTGATTACTGATCTGAAAATGGAAAATATTGATGGTATGGATATCCTCAAAGAAGTAAACCAGCTCTACCCCGAGGCCAAAGTCATCATGCTCACCGCTTATGCTACCCTGGACGCGGCCATCGATGCCATCAGAGAGCGCATCTTCGACTTTTTCCCCAAACCGGTGAAGATAGAGGAACTGAAGAAGTCAGTAAAGAAAGCCCTGGGGTCTTAAGGCCGGCTGCCGCCTTCTTTCTCCGGCTCCACAAAATTCCGGGGGACACGGACCGCCCCCGAGGTTCGACAACCAACAATATCCAGAAAGGATTGGGATAAATTCACGATGAAACGGCAAGCTCAAGTGATTATAGGCCTAGTGCTGGCCCTGATGCTGGTAACCGGTGCGGGGGCGGCCCAGATAGCGGAAAAGGCGTTGCTCTCTAATTCTTCTGAATTTGGCAATTTTCAGAAGGCCAAGGAGATTAAAGAAAAGGGGAAAAAGTCTCTCAGTGTCTGGGAAAATTATGCGGAATTCATCAAGAAAGAGCCGTCCCGGGTCAAGAGCTTGATGTTGCCGAGACCTGGCGAGTTAAAGGTGGCTTACGATGAAATCTGGGTCAAGGAAATGGACTACAACCCCACCTTGGTGGTGCGGCGGGAAAACCGGGGCAAACCTTATCTGGCCAGGCTTTACTGGCTGAAAAATAAGGTGCAGGCCTATACCGCGGAGAAATATTGCCAGACCGATCCCCTGACTTGGGAGAAGCTGGAGAAGCCGGGATATAAAATTATTGCCGTGGTCAGCCGGCAGGCTATGGAGCCGGAATTGGCCAAGCTGGCGGCCAAAGAAGCGGCCTTTAACGCCCTTACCCCCGCGGAGCATCTCCGGGAGGCTTATCAGGCCCTGGCCGCCGGCAACCCCCGGGAGGAGGATATCCAGAAAAGGACTTATGGCCGCCTGGAAGATGCCCGCCAGCACCTGGAGGCTCTGCGCCGTCAATTGGAAAAATATGACGCGGAGGCTAAAAAGCTGCTCCAAGAGGTGCAATACCGGGAAAAGGACCTGAAAAAATATAAAGAAGTGATGCAGAAGGCCGCCCGGGAAGAGATGATCAAAAAGCGGGAAGAAATGGCCAAGGAACTGGACCGGGACTTCCTAAGCAAAGGCTTTGACGTAAAGATTCAATTGGAGGGCTCGGATAAATCCACCTTGAAGTTAGAGTGCGTGCTTTTTTCCCGGCCCATGGTCTTCGCGCTGGTGGATAAATCCGATTTTCTCCAGAATCTCCGGAAAGCAGGCTTCGATGAAGTCATTTTCACCAACAAAAATATTAAATTTACCTGGGAGATAGACCTGAATATTTGACAAAAAGCTCTTAAGGGAAAAGGTAGGGAAAAAATTTAACCACCGCCTGACAACTGTAGGGCCGAACCTGGTGTTCGCCCCACAACGCGGGGCGAATACCAGATTCACCCCAAGGCAAAGATAGACGTCTGCCGGCGCCTTGCTATGAGGTCCTGCGCTCCCCCTATGCCGGGGCACACCCGGTGTCGGCTCTTACCCCATATGCTTAATCAGATTCTGCCCGAAGTCGGAGCAGGAGACTTCTTTGGTCCCCGGAAGTTGCCGGGCCAGGTCGTAGGTGGCGACGCCCGATTTTAGGACCCGGGGCAGCGCCTGGTGGATGAGTTGCGCAGCTTCCTGCCAACCCAGGTATTCCAGGAGCATGGCCCCGGAAAGAATGAGGGACCCGGGATTGACTTTGTCCTGTCCCGCGTATTTGGGGGCGCTGCCGTGGGTGGCTTCGAAGATGGCGCAGCCGTCGCCGACGTTGGCCCCGGGAGCCATCCCCAGCCCCCCCACCTGGGCCGCCAGGGCGTCGGAGATGTAATCGCCGTTGAGGTTGGGAGTGGCGATGACTGCGTATTCCTCGGGGCGCAGTAAGACCTGCTGAAAGAGGTTGTCCGCCAGCCGGTCCTTGAGGACCACTCTGCCGGCCGGGGCCCGGCCGTGGTAGCGGCTGTCCAGTTCGCCTTCCGAGACCACCCGGTCCCCGAACTCCAGGGCCACTTCGTAGCCCCAGTTCTGAAAGGCGCCTTCGGTATATTTCATGATATTGCCTTTGTGCATCAGGGTGAGGCTGGGACGGTTATGGTCCAGAGCGTATTTCAGGCCCATGCGGATCAGGCGCTTGCTGCACCTTTCCGTCATGGGCTTGATGCCGATGGCCGCGCCCTGATCCAGGTTGCAGCTCAATTCCTGGTTAAGAAAGGCAATGAGGCGATGGGCTTCGTCGCTGTTGGCCTGCCATTCCACCCCGGCGTAGACGTCCTCGGTATTTTCCCTAAAGACCACCATGTCGATCTTCTGGGGCTCCTTCAAGGGGCTGGGTACGCCTTCGTAGTAGCGCACCGGCCGGATGCAGGCGTAGAGATCCAGGACCTGGCGCAGGGTGACGTTCAGCGACCGGAAGCCGCCGCCGATGGGGGTGGTGAGGGGGCCTTTGAGGGCCACCCGGTACTCCTTGAGGGCCGTCAGGGTTTCCACCGGCAGGTAGCTGCCGGCGTTTTTAAAGGCCTTTTCCCCGGCCAGGACTTCCTGCCAGGCCAGGGAGCGCTTGGCGCCGTAAGCCTTGGCCACCGCTGCGTCCAACACCGGCTGGGTGGCCCTCCAGATATCCGGCCCGGTGCCGTCCCCTTCGATAAACAGAACCACGGGGCGCTCCGGCACCTTTAGGGTGCCACCGGGGTTCAGGGTGATTTTTTCAGCATGGAGGGGCATGGGTTATCCTTTATGAAAGCTTTGAAAATTGAAGCAAAGGGAGATGGAAACCTCCCTGGTTAAGAAATTTTTTGAATTATAAATCATAACATTTCTTAAAAGAAATCGCCAATTACCCTGGCGAATCGGCAATGTCCTGCAAATTAGGAGACTACCCCCCTTTACTTTCCCACCTATCATCCCTAACTTAGGCAAGGACATCCCTAACTTAGGCACGGAGGCCTATCATGAAAAAAATTATCATTTTGCTTATCCTGGCCCTATCCCTTGCAGGCTGCGCCACTTCTTTAAGTCACAGTCTCTATTCGCCCTTGGATATCTCCTTAGACTACAGTAAATACAGGGTTGTAAGGCTCGCAAGATAACCGGGAATTGGGGTTATTCTGCTTGTCCTTTTAGAGCCTAGAGCGCGGCGAGATGGTTGATGATGCGATTAATTTCCCGCCGCGTATTCTCAAGAAGTTTCATATCAGGCTTGTTCGCCTTAACCCATTTCCAATCTTGATTATTAGGCCAATCCCGGTGCATCTTTGGCATTTCAGGCCAGCGGCGCCAACTCCACCCGGCCCCAGGCCCCCAATTTATCGCCGACGATGACCACCGCGCCCATAATATCCGGGATGGCCCCTACCCATTCCAGGGCTTCAGGGATAGCGGCGGCGATGGGCACCCGGTTGCCTAAGGCCGTGGCCGCGGCGTCCGCCAGGGCGGCGCTGGCCGCCAGCACACAGGCCGCGTCCGCCCGCCCGAAGCTTAAGGAGTGGCCCACCGTCCCGGAAGAGGTGCAGACCCCCAAAGGCGCCCAGGCCGGCTCGATTTTCAGACCCACCCGGCCGCTTAAAGGCGAATTTCCGGCAGCCAGGGCAATGGTGGCCGGTTCCTGTAATTTCAAGAAAATATCCCCGCCGTTTTCCACGATTACCTCAGCGCTCAAAGTGGCCAGGGCCCGGCCCACCCGCTCCGCCAACGCCCCGGCCACTGCGGCCATGGGGCCCACCCCGGCCTTGGCGGACCCGGCCAACATCTCCCGGACCACCGGCGGGGCAAAGGGGTCTTCCGGCCAGGGAGCCAGGGCCTCCAGGAAGCCGGGATGGGCGGCCAGGTAGCTTTCCAGTTGCCGCCTCTCCTGGAGCAGCACCTCCATAACTTCCGTCGTAAAATCCCGGGCCGCCAGGACCCAGAGGTCGGTTTCCTTCACCAACACCCGGAAACCCACCAAACCCTCCCGGGCCATGCGGGTGCGATAGGTGCGGGGCTCATAAGTCATACCCATATTTTAAAAGAGCGAACCTTTCAAAGCTATGAGAATTACGCCCCCGGTCATCAGGGCCGTGCCTAGAAGCCGGGGGAGAAAGGGCCGCTCCTGGAGCCACATCCCCCCTAAAATAACGCTGAACAAGAGACTGAGGCGTTTGACCGCAATCATATAAGCCGCGGGCGCCAGGGTGAGGCCCTGGGCCACGCTCAAGATGCTGAGGGCCACAAAGAATCCCAGAACCAGGGCCCATCTCCAGATGGACCTGAGAGCCAGACCCGCTGGCTGCCGCATCAAAGGATACCCCGTGAGCATGACGCCGCCGAGCACCAGGGGATAAAACACCCCGAAAAAAGCCGGGTCCGAGTAGAGGACGGCTTTTTTAAACAAGGCCGCGGTACAGGAATAGATGGCGGCCACCCCCAACATCAACCGGGGGCCCCGCTCCCGGGCCAGGGCCTTAAAAGGCCCCCAAAATCCGGTCCCCTCGAACCCCAGACTTAAGAGATAACTCCCCCCGGCGATGGCCGCCACCCCCAGCATCCCCCAGCGGTTCAGCCCTTCCCCTAAAATCACCTGGCCCGTGAAGATCATGAACACCGGAGTAAAGGCCAGGAAAGGAATGCACAGGGACAGATGGCAAACCCTCAAGGCTTGCATGTACATCAGGGTGGCGGTGATCTCCAGGGGCACCATGACCGCCAGCGTCGACCAAAAACCGGGGTTCAATCCGGGGCGGCTGAGGCCCAGGGCCACCAGTAGGAGGAAAGGGGCGGCAAATAGGAAGCGGGCCAGCCCCATGACATAGGGGGTAAAATGCGTCAGATGCCGTTTGGTCACCGCATCCGCGCCTGCGTCCCCCAGGGCCGCAGCCAGCCCGAAGATCAGCCATGTTCCCATGCCCAAGAATAGTCCTTTTTGGCAGGTGGATTGTTTTAAAGGGACGGTTGTTAGTAATCAGTGATAAGTAATAAGTAAAAGAAGATGTCGATAGAGGTCACATTTTTCTTATTACTTATTACTTATTACTTCAGCAGCCCCGCCTCTCTGATAGCATTACTTAACGCCACAAACTGGGCTACGGCCAGCGTCTCCCCCCGGCGGCCCGGGTCAATCGCCAAAGTCTGGAAAATGGCGCGCATGGTTTCCGGGGAGAGGCCGAAAGCAGAGGCCCGGTTCACCAGGGTATTATTCAGGGTTTTGCGGCGGTGGGCGAAGGCGGCCTTCACCACCCGGGTGAGCAGGGCTTCATCCCGGGCCGGGGGAACGGGCTCCCGGGGAGCCAGCCTAAGCACCACGGAATCCACCTGGGGAGGCGGATAAAAGTTGGCCGGACCCAGAGAAAAAAGGCGTTCCAGGGAAAAGTGGTACTGAATCAGGACGGAGAGAATCCCGTAATCTTTAGTGCCGGGCGCGGCAGAGAGGCGGACCCCCACCTCCTGCTGCATCATCAACACCGCCCGGCTGACGGCCGCTTTTTCCTCCGCGAGTTTGAAGAGCAGAGGCGAGGTGATCTGGTAAGGAAGGTTCCCGGCCACGGCCAGGGGCCGCCCTGCTTCCCGGCTGCATGCCGCCAAGTCCAACGCCAGGGCATCCTGACAGAGAATCTGCACCCGGGGATTTTGAGGGAAAAGCTCAGTCTCCAGGAATCGGGCCAGGGCCGGGTCCCGCTCCAGGGCCACCACTTTTCCGGCCTCCTGGGCCAGAAAAACGGTGAGGGCCCCCAGGCCGGGTCCGATTTCCACCACCGTCTCCTCCCCGCTTAAAGCCAGAGCCGCGACAATCCGCTGGGCCTGATGGGGGTAGAGGAGAAAGTGCTGGCCCCAGGCCTTTCTAGCCCTTAGGCCCAGACGACGTAGAAGAGTTTTCGGGGAGGTGAAAGTCATGGGCGGCCTTTCGGGCCTTTTGCTGCCGGTAGCGCTGGACGGCCCAGAGAGTGAGAAAATAGGAAACGATGGCCGGAGGGATGGCGATGACCAATCCCCCCACCTGCAACGCCAGGCCGCCCCGCCACAGGAGGGACAGGGTAGAGTCCAAGTCCCACACCGCGGGCAGGACCAGAGGACCATGATGGAAGAGGAGGCGTTTCCCCACCTTGTAAGCAAGCAGATAGAAGGGGGCGATGGTCACCGGGTTCATGATCCAGATACCCAGGTAGGCGGTAACCGGGGAGACCCCCAAGATGGGGGCCAGGGCCAGAACCGTAACCGTATGGAAAGGCACCGTGGGGGTCATGCCCACGAAGACTCCCAGGGCCATACCCCAGGCCAGCTTCCGGGGGTCGCCCTGGAGGCGCTTGAATTTTATCCACTGGTAGCGAATGGTGCGCTTTATGTTCATGGGTTTCCGGGGACTTGGGACCCGGGGCCGGCATCTTCTTCCCGCAGCACGCGGCGCAGCACTTTTCCCACCTGGCTTTTGGGCAGCTCCCGGCGAAATTCGATGATGCGCGGCACTTTATATACGGCCAATTGGGTCTGGCAGAAGGCCTGAATCTCTTCCGGAGTCAACTGCAACCCGTCCTGTGGGACGATCACCACTTTCACCACTTCCCCCCGGTAATCATCCGGCCACCCAAAAGCCACCGCCTCCTTCACCCCGGGATGCTGATAAAGGACCTCCTCCACTTCCCGGGGATAGATATTGTAGCCCCCGGAGATGATCATATCCTTTTTTCTTTCTACAATATAAAAATAGCCGTCCGCCTCCATCCGGGCCAGGTCCCCGGTATAGAGCCAGCCGTCCCTTAAGGCCAGGGCGGTTTCTTCTTCCTTTTGCCAGAAGCCCTGCATCACCTGGGGGCCTTTGAGGACCAGTTCCCCCACTTCGCCCACGGGCAGTTCCCGGGCGCCCGTCTCCGGGTCCATGATCCGGACGGCGGTGGAAGGCAGGGCCAAACCGATGGACCCCGGAGGCCGGTGTCCCTCAATGGGATTGATGTGGGTCACCGGGCCGGCCTCCGTCAGGCCGTAGCCTTCCAGAATGCGGCAATGGGTGAGGGCCTCGAACTTATCCCGCACTTCCAGGGGCAAAGGCGCGGAGCCGCTGATACAGGCCCACAGCGAAGTCAGATCATAGCGGGATATTTCCGGGTGGTTGATCAAAGCCACAAAGAGGGTGGGCACCCCAGGGAGCATGGTGGGGCGGTGTTTCTTCAGGGCCTGAAAAAACATCTGGATCTCAAATTTAGGCAGGACAATGATCAGCGCCCCCTGGGACAGGGGCCAGTTGAGGCAGACGGTGAGGCCGAAGGAATGGGCAAAGGGGAGCAGCCCCACCAGCCGCTCTTCTCCGTAGCGCACCTGGGGCAGCCAGGCATTGATCTGGGCCACGTTGGCCAGAAGATTACCGTGGGTCAGGGCCGCGGCCTTGGGAACCCCGGTGGTGCCCCCCGTATACAGGAGAACGGCAACATCCCCGGTTTCCGGTAGAGGCGGATCGTTCAAGGGAGGACTTTGCAACAGATCGCGCCAGGCCAGGCGGTCCGGGCCCGGCTTGAACCCGGTGGCCATTCCCTGGCGCCGGGCCTTCCAGGGATAGAGCCAGTTCAGGGGCCAGGGCAGATAGTCGGCCAGGCCGGTGACGATCACCCGGGTCAGTTTGGCCCGGGCCGGGATTTCTTCCACCTTGGGCAGGAGATGGTCCAGGACCACCAGCCAACGGGCCCCGGAGTCCGTCAACTGGTAGTTGATCTCCTTGGGGGTGAGCAGGGGGTTTAAGGTCACCGCCACCGCCCCCAGGCACAGGGCCGCATGCA
>JAQTXE010000133.1 GCA_028688935.1 Syntrophales bacterium | reverse complement strand
CAGGGTCAGAAGGCCCTTTTGCACCGGCACGATGAGCGCCCCGGGATTGGCGGGCACGGCCACCAGGGACACCTCCAGCAACTCCGCCCGCTTGAACCTCCAGCCCGTGCGGTTCCCCTCGTTGTCCAGGATGGGCTCTCGCTCGATATCCATGAACCCCACCGAGACTGCCCGGATATAGCCGCCCAGGGCCAGGCGGTAGGCGATATCGGCCTCCGGATTTTCCTGGGCGGTGGCGAACTTGGCCTGGATCACCAGGCCCCGAAGCGGGTCCTTGATGGCGTTGATCCCCTGGCCGATGGGAAATCCCCCGTAATCGTGGCCGTAGAGGATCACCGGCACTTTCAGCCAGTTGTCCAGTTCCCAGCCTTCCACCTCGATAATGTCGCCGTAGCGGTCCACTTGGGCGGTAGAAGCGATGAACTCCAGGACCCGCTCCGCCGGGTCCCCCACCTGGCGGACCTGGATGTCCAGAGCTTTGTGGAAAGTTGGATTCTTTTCCCTGTTAATGGCGGCTTCAGCCATATTCTTCCTCCTAATCGATAACCGGCACGGCCACGCAGCGGCAGTTGATGATCTGCTCCGCCGGGCCGCCGGGATCGCACGGATAAAAACAGCCGTTGGGAAATAACATTCCCCGGGGCACCACCATCCCCTGCAGGAACTGGTGGGTCTCCCGCACGTCAATATCCCCGGCAGTCCACCACTGGATTTTCTCTACGCCCAATTCATCCATGGCCGCATCCCGGGCCGGGGCCGCGGCCTGGCCGGTCTCCGTGCGGGCAATTTTGAGGCTCCGGGCTTCCGAAAATCTGAAGAGGTCCTTCACCCGTTGTTGCAGCTCATTGACCGTTTCCGTTTGGGCCAGGCCTTCCAGCAGGGTCTCCCGGAGTTTCTCCCGGGTGTAGTCGTTGATCCGGACAACCTTGATAAGCTTGTCTTTTAAGACCTGCATGGCCGCGGTATCTGCCAGGACAAAGTTGGCGGGATCGGCCCCCAACTCCACAAACAAAGCCTTGCCGGCCTCGGTACCGATGGTGAGATATAGGGGCCAGGCGAGCTTCTTAAAAATTTCGTTGGCTTCCGTAAGATCAAAGAGCAGGTCTTCCGCCACATATTCCCGGAGCCGGGCTCTGGCTAACTTCTCTGCCAGGAGCTTGATCTGGAGCGCCTCCTGCCAGGAGAAAAACTGCACCATCTTCCCTTTAAACTTCCCCATCAGGGCGGCCCACAGATGGTGGTACTGCTCCCAGGAGGCCCGGGGCTCCATCTTCCGGCGCATAATGACCTGAGGTCCGGGAAGGTGGAGAGAGGCGGCCGGCCAGGGGGGGAGACCGGCTGCTTTCTCCGGCTGAGAGGGGGGAACGGCTGCGGAAGGAGATGGATTGGGAAGGCCCTGGCTGCCCACCGGCATCATATTGAACGGCAGATACCCCACGTCGCCGCCTTCGACCTTGGGGAAGCCCAGGTTCAGAGTCTCATTCACCACGTTGAAAGGGACACCCATCTGCCAGACCTTCTGGCCGGCCTCCAGCATCTCCTTCAGGTCTTCCTTGAGGGCGTCCACCGCGGTGCGGTCGAACTCGGCCCAGGTCTCCGGGCCGGACAGTTTGGCGCAGAGCTGGTGCCAGACGACGAACTCGAAGAGGGCCATCTTAGGAAGAAGTGTCTTGGTCCAGAAGACCCGGTCCTGGGTCTTGGCGGTGGCGAAGTTCAGGTCCTCATAAACGCCAAGCTCGCTTTTGGGCACCTTGAACGCGGCCATGATCTCTTCCCGGTTGAACTTGCGCTGCTCCAGGAAGTCCATGTCCTTCTGGGAGAGGCCCGTCTGCTTGTAGGTGACCCCGCCTTCCAGCAGCGCAATGGCGTGGGCCTTGCTCGCCCCCTGGTGGCGGTCGTTCCACTGGGATAGCAACCGCTTGAACTCATCGTCCCCCAGGTTGGCTGAGGTCTCCAAGATACCGCCCGGCTGGGCGTTGTTCTTGAAGAACGCGGCGTTGTACCGGCTAGCCCAGAAGTCCTGGTCGATGCCCGCCTGGGCCGCCTGCAAGGGCGCCAGGCCCCGGTAATCGTGGTAAGGATTGAAATAGCGGAAGAAGACAATCTCGTGGGCCTCGAAAGGAATCTTCTTGCCGCCTTTCTCGTAGGTCCAGCCGGCAATCAGGCCGGTGTCCTTATCCACCACTTCCTTGAAACGGTTGGGATGGAAGGTCCAGAGCTCTTTGGGCACCTCCCGGGAATTCTTCCGCTCAGCGATATAAAAAGCCTCGCCGCACAACCCCAGGTAGATGAAGGTGGCCTCGATGAGCTGGGCCCCGGACATCATGGGGTTGGGGGTCTCGAAGAGCTGCACCAGGGGTCCCGCTTCCACCAGCTTTTTGTCTTTGCGGGTGCCGGTAAAGAAAAGAAGGGGGATGCCCATGAGGTTCTGGGCAATAGCATTGACGCAAGAATAGACCCAGACGTGGTCCTTGTAAGGGTGGGTCAACCCTCCCCCGCTTAGTTGGGCCATGAGCAGGTGGGGGGAAAGAAAGAAGAGGCGGTCCGTCTCGGGAAAGGTGGGGAGGGCAGGCAAAGAGGCGTCAGGAGCCTGGCGCCTTGCCCCAAGCCCACCTAATCGAAATGCGTAATTGATCCCCCTGCTGATGAGTCCCAAAGCACCACCCGGATATAGAGCGTTAAGCTACCCGGGCTTATTATCTGGGTGGCTGAAAATTCCAACAAGGTGGCAAAATGGGGGCAAAATAGGGGCATTTTGGACCAGGGTATTGCGTTTTGATTGTATTGAAATAAGTGCAGCGGCGATGGTCTTCTTGAAAGCGTAGCACCAGATATAGTCCTTGTAAGGACGGTTAGACCGCCCCTCCAGGTGGGTCATGAGCGGATGGGGGTAGAGGAAGAAGAGATGGTACCTCTAGGGAAAGGTGGGGAGAGCCGGAGCTTCCCTGTTGACCAAGTTGCTGCCGGTCCTGACGAGACGGGTGATCCCCCGGCTGATAAGCGCTTGCACTGCCCTTCCCCCTGATGATGTGAGCCTGACTCACATCATATAGGGGGATAGGATTTCAGCAATCCTAAATTTGGTATGCTTTTGCTATATCTTATATTGAAAATAAAGCAATTATACCCGTTGCCAAAAGTCTTTTCCGCCCCCCTCACCCTAACACCCCCGCCGGGGGGGAGAGGGGATAAGAGGAAAGAACTTTTGGTAAATGCTATAGTTGGGCTAGGTTAAGGGTGATGAGATAGGGCAGTGAATGACACTGGGAAAATGCCGAGATTCGCATAACGCTCAATTTATTTTTTACTTGGATATATTTTGGCTTTGCAATGCTCCAGGGTTTTCCTCCGTTTGCCAACCGCCACCCAGGGCCCGGTAGAGGGCGATGACGGCGAGAAGTTCATCAGCCCTGGCCTGAGTCAGCCGCAGTTCGGACTCGAAAAGCTGCCGGTCCGAATCCAGAACCTCCAGGTAGGTGGTCACTCCTCCATAAAAGCGCTCATAGGCCAGGTTGGTTTGCTGGCTCAAAGCTTTAACCTGTTTTTCTGATTCAAGGGCAACTTCTTTAAACATCCGCACCCCTACCAAGGCATCGGAAACCTCCTGGAATGCTTGCTGAATGGACTTTTTATAGGTGAGAAGGGCCTCCTGCTTCTGAGCCTCTGCGGCCCTAACACCGGCCCGGAGCCGCCCGCCCTGGAAGACAGGCTGGATTATTACGGGTGAAACAATATCCCAGAAACTGGCTGGCCCGGTGAACAGCCTTTTCAGGGCGGCAGACTCCCACCCGGAGGTGCCGGTAATTTGAATGTTGGGGAAAAGCAAAGCCTTGGCCTCGCCAACCCTGGCGTTGGCGGCCACCAAGTTCTGCTCGGCAAAGCGGATGTCAGGGCGCCGCTCCAGGAGGGCTGAAGTCAGTCCCGGCGGTACGGTGACGGTTAAGTTCTGCTCCAGTAGAGACTTACCCCGAATGATGGGGGCCGGGTTCCGCCCCAGCAAGACGCTGATGCGATTCTCCTGCTGCTCAATGGCCCGCTTCAGGTTGGGAATCACGGCCCGGGCCCCGTAAACCAGGTTCTCGGTCATAAGCACCGGGGAAAGGGAGTCCCAGCCATAGTCAAAGCGCGCTTTTTGCAATTTGAGGGAGTTTTCCCGAACTTTCAAGGTGCGGTTGCTGATTTCGAGTTGCTCGTCCAGGGCCCTGAGTTCTATGTATGCCCGGGCCAAGTCGGTTACCAAAGTCTGGATGACAAATTTGCGGTTTTCTTCGGACGCGAAAAACTCCGCCTGGGCGGCTTCGGTGGCCCGGCGGATGCGGCCGAAGAAGTCCAGTTCCCAGGAGAGGTCGCCGAAAATAAAGCCTGCAGTCCGCTCAACGCGAGGCGCGTTGGGGGTGAACCCCCGCTCCGAGGTGCGGATACTCTCCAGTTGGCCGCCGGCGTTAACCGAAGGGAAAAGAAAAGACCGCTGGATGGTCACCTGCTCCCGGGCCGCCAGCACCCGTTGGGCCGCGATTTGCACGTCGTAATTTTCCTGGATGGCGATCCTGATGAGCTCCTGAAGCTTCTCGTCCTTGAAAACCTCAAACCATTGCAAATCTCCGAAGGAAGCCTCGGCCGGTTGCGCGGGAATCCCCGGCCCTTCTCCCCGAAAGGAAGATGGCGTCGGGTATCCCGGCCGCTGATAGTCGGGACCGACCGCGCAGCCGTAAGTCAGCAAAAAAGTCAGAAGGATGGTCAGTGAGGTCCTCATGACTATTCTCCTTAGCAGCCGAATCCGCTTACGTCATGGTTCCCAAGGTCTTGCGGAAGCGGGCGAGAGACAAGCCGAACAGGATGGCGCCGATGCCGGCCAGGGCAAGGAACTGCGGCCAGACGATGGCCAGGCCCGCGCCGCGGTAGAGGATGCCCTGGGCCAGCATGACGAAGTGCGTGTTGGGTGCGGCCAGCATCACGTACTGCACTATGTAGGGCATGCTTTCCCGCGGCGTCCTTCCACCTGAGAGCGTCTGCAAGGGCAGCAGCACGAGCATAATCAGCAATCCGAACTGCGGCATGGTTCGTCCGACCGTGCCAAGAAAAATTCCCATCGAGGTGGTAGCGAAAAGAAGCAGCACCGTGCCGGCCAGAAAGAGCGTCAGGGAGCCGGCGATGGGCACCGACAGCAGCCCCTGAACCACGACGGTGAGTGAAACGGCTGACGCGGCCAGCACTACCAGGGCCATGGTCCATACCTTGCTGGTCATGATCTCAAAAGGGGTGACCGGCATCACCAGCAGATGCTCGATGGTGCCATGCTCGCTTTCCCGGATCAATGCCGCGCCGGTAAGGATGATGGAGAGCATGGTGATTTGGTTGATCACCGCAACGACCGCGCCGAACCAGGCTTTGTTGAGGTTGGGGTTGAACTTGACCCGCAGTTCAAGATCGACCGGCGGCGGGGCCTCAATTCTGTGCCTCCTGACAAAAGCGTTGACCTCATCAGTGATGATGGTTTGAATGTAACCGCTGCCGGTAAAGGCCTGGCTCATCCGGGTGGCGTCGACATTGAGCTGAATGCGTGGTTGGCGGCCGGCCAGCACATCCCGCTGGAAGCCCGGGGGAATATCAAGGGTGAAGGTGAATCGCCCCTCGTCCATGCCGGCATCCATCTCGGACCAGGTAATCATCTCCGGGGGCAGGAAATACGGAGGATAGAAGGCCGCGATGATGCGGTTGGACAGAGGTGACCGATCTTCGTCCACAATGGCGATGGGCGCCTTGCTGAGCGTTTCCGGAACAGCCTTTGCTTGCGAGTACACCGAAAAGGTAAAGGCATAGACGATGAGCACGAGCATAATGGGGTCGCGGCTGAGGCTGCGCAATTCCTTGATGCCCAGGTGCAGGATATTGGCAAAGCGCATGGTCATCGCTCCTGTTTCCTGAGGAGGACGGCGGACAGCACGATCAGCACCGGGACGGCGATGGCCAGGGGGATGAACGACGCGTACAAATCGGATAGATGGAGCGCCTTGGAAAAGGTGCCGCGCGAGATGGTCAAAAAATAGGTGGTGGGATAGATTTTACCGATCAATGCCCCCGCTCCCTCCAGTGACGCCACCGGATCGATCATCCCCGAATACTGCACCGCGGGAATGAGGGTGATCACCGCAGTGCCGAACAGGGCGGCAATCTGGCTGCGCATAAAGGTGGAGATCAACAGGCCCAGGGCGGTGGCGGCGATTACATATAGCAGGGCCCCGGCCGTCAGGGTGAGGAAGCTTCCCTTCAGGGGAACGGCAAAGATGGTGACCGCGAGCAGCGTGAGCAGGAAAAAGTTAAGCATGGCCAGCGCCACATAAGGAATCTGCTTGCCGAGCAGAAACTCCAGGCGGGTGACCGGGGTGACGTACAGGTTGACGATGGAGCCCAGTTCTTTCTCCCGCACCACGGAAAGCGCGCTCAGGATGGCCGGAATCATCATCAACAACAGCGGGATTACCGCTGGCACCATGGCCACCAGGCTCTTGATGTCCGGGTTGTAGCGAAAACGTGTTTCGACTTCGACCAGCCCCGCCACAGATCTTGAGCCCAGGGCTTCGGCGGTGCGCGTGATCAGCCAGTGGTTGTGAATGCCCCGCACATAGCCGCGCACGGTTTCGGCCCGCTGGGGCATGGCCCCGTCGATCCAGGCCCCCACCGCCACCGGTCTGCCCCGGGATAAGTCACGGGCGAATCCCGGGGGTATCTCGACAGCCAGACTGATCTCGCCGGAGCGCATGCGCCGTTCCAGGTCATCGTAGTCCCTGATCGGCGCTCGTTCGATAAAATAGCGTGATCCTGCCAAGTTGAGTGAATAATCGCGACTGGTAGTGGTTTGATCGCGGTCCAGCACCGCGAAGGTCAGGTCTTCCACATCCATGGTGATGCCGAAACCCAACACGAACATCAGGAGTACGGTCCCCCACAGGGCCAAGGCCAGCCGGATCGGGTCCCGGCGCAGTTCCAGCGACTCGCGCCGGGTGTAGCTGAACAAGCGGCGCAGATCTACCCACTGGTGCTTGACTGATTCGCCCCCCTGCTCAGGAGACTGTGTCACCGCCGCGGCGGGAGAGGGTGGGGGCGAGGCCGCTAACTGGGGCGCCTGATCTTCGGCCGCGGCTTCTTCCAGGTAGGAGATGAAGGCCTCATTTAAGGTTTCCGTGCCCCGCTCTGCCTTCAGACGCGCCGGAGTGTCGCTTACCAGCACGCGTCCGGCATGCATCAGGGAGATGCGGTCGCAACGCTCCGCTTCGTTCATGAAGTGGGTGGAAATGAAGATGGTGACTTTGTCGCGGCGCGCCAGGCCGATCATGATCTGCCAGAAGGCATCCCGCGCCACCGGATCGACGCCTGAGGTCGGCTCATCCAGAATCAGCATCTCCGGGCCGTGGATCATCGCCACAGCCAACGACAGCCGCTGGCGGATACCGAGCGGCAAAGCATCGGGCAGGGCATCCATAACTTCTGTCAGGTCGAAGCTTCCGGACATCTCGCGCACCCGGGCGGGAATTCTGTCAATGGGCAGGCGGAACAGCCGGGCATGCAGCTCCAGGTTTTGCCGGACCGTGAGCTCCGTGTAAAGGGAAAAGGACTGCGACATGTAGCCCACCCGGCGCCGGGTGTCGATATCGTGGGGGTCAACCGGGTGGCCGAACAGCCAGGCCTTCCCTTCGCTGGGCGGCAACAGGCCGGTTAGCATCTTCATGGTCGTGGTCTTGCCGCAGCCATTGGAGCCAAGAAACCCGAAAATTTCGCCCCGGCTGATTTGGAAGCTCACATGATCCACCGCGACGAAATCACCGAAACGCTTGGTGAGATCCTGCGCCTGGATGGCTATCTCGGCCGCCGCGCCCTCTTCCCGGGGAGGAATGCGCACCGGTTGGTAGCCTTCGCGTTTTTCCTGCGGGAGCAGGGCGATAAAGGCCTCTTCCAGTGTGGCGGAGCCGGTCTGGCGAAGCAGCTCCTGCGGCTTGCCGGTGGCCAGCACCCGGCCATCTTCCATCGCCACCAGCCAATCAAAGAGCATGGCTTCTTCCATATAGGCCGTGGCGACCAGCACGCTCATGCCGGGCTGGGCAACCCGGATGCGGTCGATGAGCTCCCAGAACTGGCGGCGCGACAAGGGATCGACCCCGGTGGTGGGCTCGTCCAGGATCAGGAGGGCTGGGTCGTGGATCAGGGCGCAGCACAGACCGAGTTTCTGTTTCATGCCCCCGGAGAGCTTGCCCGCGGGCCGGTCTGCAAAGGGGGCCAGACCGGTGGCTTCCAAAAGCTCGGCGATACGCCGCTCCCGTTCAAGGCGGCCATGGCCGAACAGACGGGCAAAAAACTCGGTGTTCTCGAACACCGAAAGAGTGGGATAGAGATTTTTGCCCAGCCCCTGGGGCATGTAGGCCACGCGCGGGCAGACCAGTCGGCGATGCGCCTCATCGGCCATGTCGCCGCCCAGCACTTCGATGCGCCCGGTTTGAATCTTCCGGGCGCCGCCAATCAGCGCAAACAGGCTGGACTTGCCCACTCCGTCCGGGCCGATCAGGCCGATCATTTTGCCGGCCGGGATGTCCAGGCTGACCGCATCCAGCGCCTGCGTTTTGCCGTAGCGCAGGCTTACTTCCGTCAAGCGGACCACCGGCGCGGAGTCGGTGTTGCCGGCCCCGTTGTCCGGCCGGACGGCATCAGTTTGAGAATCGGTCATTGCGGCAGTTTCACCTGTAAGTGGGCCGGCCATTCGGCCTGCCGGTCCAACTTCACGTAAGCCATGCCGGGGAGCCCGGTTTTCGCCTGCTTGACATATTTGCGAAGCAGATCAATGGGGATATGCGCCTTGATACGAAACATCAGCTTTTCGCGCTCGCTGGCGGTTTCTACCGTCTTGGGGGTGAACTGCGCCACATCGGCTACGAATGTCACCTTTGCCGGAATTACATATTCAGGCGCGGCATCCAGCACCAGGCGCACTTCGGAGCCCAGCGTGACCCGCCCGGCCTCTGCGGTGGGCAGGAAAAAAGTCATATAGACATCGTGCAAATCGATCATGTTCAGCACCCGCCCGCCAGCTCCCACCACCTCCAGTGGCTGGGCTACCCGGTACTGAATGCGTCCGTCCCGGGGCGCCTTCAGGTCGCTGTCGTCGATGTCGGCCTTGATACGCTCAACGGTGGCCCCTGCCGCCTCAAAGGACGACTGGGCCTCGAGCACCCCCGAGCGGGCCGTGGCAATGGTCGCTGTGGCCGCCGCCACTTGCGCCTGGGCCGCACTGATGGCGGCCTCGTAAGCTCGGACGCGAGCCTGGTCGTCATCCGCTTCCTGTTGCGAAACTGCGGCTTTCAGGGCCAGCGCCGAGGAACGGGCCGAGCGCTTCCTGGCGACGTCGAGCTCCGCCTGGCGCTGCATCACCGTGGCCTGGGCCGCAGCTTTTTCGCTCTCACGCTGGGCCAGCTTGCTGCGGGCGGTGGCTATGGCGCTTTGTGCTTGCTGGGCTTGGGCTTCGGCCTGACGCAGTTGCGCCTGGAGCACTTCAGTATCCATCCGTGCCACCACTTGCCCGGCGGTCACGAAGTCCCCTTCATCGACGAGAATGGTCTTTATCCGGCCTGCATACTTGGCCGCCACATCGATCTCAGTGGCTTCGATGCGTCCATTGGCGCTGGCGATGTATTTGCTTTCCCCTTTACCCCTGATAAGGAATTGCCAGACCAGCAGAGCGGCGATCACCACGATTGCGCCAGCCCATGCGGCCCGTATCCACGTTGCCCTGCTTGGACCTGTCATCCCGTTTATTCCCCGTTTGAGGTGTAGTCTGAATAGTCTAAGGTGCGCCTGGGATCAAACCGCACAACATCCTGGTTTCGGCTACTGGGTGCCATTATACCAATCTGTCGTCAAAACCGGTTAGAATTCCAGCCTGTGCAGGCGGAGGGCAGGGCAGAATGAGACATAAGCGCAATCTGGCATTATCCCCCTTCAGGGGTCGTGCTTGAGTCGGCGCCGCCGCCCAGCACCGCATAAAGCCGTACCTGGTTGGCGAGCTTCGCCAGACGGATGGCAATGAGCCCCTGCTGCGCCGAATATAGAGAGCGTTGGGCATCCAGCACGTTGAGGTAGATGTCGATCCCCTTTTCATAGCGGGCATTGGAGAGCCGGTAGGTTTTGGCGGTGGCATCCACCAGGGATTGCTGCGCCTCCATCTGGTCCCCCAGGGTTCCCCTTCTGGCCAGGGCATCGGCCACCTCCCGGAAGGCCGACTGGATCGCCTTCTCGAACTGCGCCACCGCAATTTCCTTCTCCACCTTGGTTACTTTCAGCGCCGACCAGGTGCGGGCATCGAAGATCGGCAGAACGACCTGGGGAGCATAACTCCAGATGAATGTACCGGATTTGAAAAGACCTGACAGTTCGCCGCTGGCGGAGCCGATGGCGGAAGTTAGGGAAATGCGGGGGAAAAAGGCCGCCCGGGCCGCACCGATGTTGGCGTTGGCGGCCATGAGCAAGTGCTCTGCCTGGAGAATATCAGGGCGACTCAGGAGCACTTCGGAGGACATTCCGGGCGAAACGTCCGGCAAGGATTTGACAACGCTCAATTCCTCCGGCAACAGGCCAGCCGGCACTATTGAGCCGGCCAGCAGGTTCAGGGCGTTTTCATCCTGAGCGGCCAGGTCGGTATACTTGGCGACGTCCACCCGGGCCGCATCCACCCGGGTTTGCACTTGGCGCAGGTCCAGTTCGGGCGCGATCCCGACGTCAAAGCGCCGTTTAATTAAATTGTAGGCG
>JAQTXE010000378.1 GCA_028688935.1 Syntrophales bacterium | reverse complement strand
CCGACGCTCTTCCGACCTGGCCGCGGCGCTCACCAGGCACATACCTAAGGCCGCGAAGAGGAGCACCCCATAGTATTCATCTCCCGCGAACCCCCGGACCTGCGAGTAGCGGTAGCCGAAGAGTAGAACCCCGGCGGTGACGGCGCCCAGCAGGAAGATAAAAAATTTGGCGAAGCTACTGTTATCCAGCATACCGCCCAAGACCAGGGCTCCCGGGGGGGTTGCCAGGACCGACACTCCCGCGGCCGCAGCGGCCAGAAGGGCCAGCAGGTAGAGAACCCGGCTCAGCCCCGGTCTCTTCCCGCCCACCGCGCCCAGGCAAAAGACCAGGGTCCCGCCCGCGGCCAGGATGAGATAGGGTAGGAGAGCCAGCCAATCACTTTTCATCATCATCTCAATGCTTCGTCCATAATAAAAATGATTCTCAATGCACGGAAAAAATTTGGAAACGGCTTTATTTCCTCCCTTCTCTAAAGTGGGAGTAGGGGGGATTTTATAACGTCTCGAAAATCCCCCTAAATCCCCCTTTAGAAAAGGGGGACTTTAAGTCCGGCCTATTTTTAGGTTCTCGTCTGATTTGACATCATCTTCTATCTAAAACCAATATCAGGGATGCAAGGCCGCCATCTGGATGAAGTATCCCAGGAGCCTTTGCACCGGCTGGTCCAGAAGCCGCAGGGCCGGATCGGGATGTAAACCCAAATAGAGTACCGGCAGGGCCAGGATGACCAGAACGAACAGTTCCCGGGGATTGACGTCCTCCAGGGGTTGCTCGGTTTTGGGCGGCCCGAAGACGGTGTCCTGGACCATCCGCAAGATATAAATGGCCACCACAATCATGCCCCCGAAGCTCACTACGCCCACCAGGGGATATTCCCGGAAGATACCCACCAGTATCAGGATTTCGCCCACGAAATTATTGAGCCCCGGCAGGCCCATGGAGGACAGGGCGAAAAACAGGAAAAAGGCGCTGAAGACCGGCATCTTGCCCCAAAGCCCCCCCAGAGCCCGGAAATCCCTGGTCCCCAAACGTTCATCGATCATACCCACCATGATAAACAGGGCCGAAGTGGAGAGACCGTGGTTAATCATTTGCAGAAGGGAGCCGCTCATGGCCGTAATATTGAGAACGGCCAGGCCCAGGACCATCATGGCCATATGGCCGATGCTGGAATAGGCGATCAGGCGCTTGAGGTCGGTCTGCGCCAGGGCGATCCAGCCGGTATAGAACAGGCCCGCCAACCCCAGACCCAGCAAAAGGGGGGCAGAGGCCTGAGCCGCGTTGGGAAAAAGAGGAAAGGCGAAGCGGAAGACGGCATAAAACCCGGTTTTTAAGAGCAGCCCGGCCAGGTCCACGCTCCCGGCGGTGGGGGCTTCGGTATGGGTGTCCGGCAGCCAGGTATGCACCGGGATAATGGGAATCTTGATGGCGAAGGCCAGGAGAAAAGCGGCGTACAGCCAACCCTCGGCGGTGGCGCTCAAGCGGGTCTGCAGCAATTGGTGCAGGGCGAAGGTATAGACTCCGGTCTGCTGGCCGTGCAGGATATAGAGAATGATGAGGGCGATGAGCATCAGCAGGCTGCCGCTCAGGGTGAAGAGGATGAACTTGACCGCGGCGAAGATCCGCTTCTCGTGGCCCCAGATACCCACCAGGAAGAACATGGGCAGGATCTGGATCTCCCAGAAGAAATAAAAAAGCAGGAGGTCCGTGGCCATAAAGAGGCCCATCAGGGTCCCTTCCAATAAGAGCAGGAAGAAGTGAAACGGGCCCACTTTGGTGGTGATGGCCTGCCAGGAGATAAGTACACAGAGGATAGTGACAAAGGAAGTGAGGAGAAGCAGCAGCAGGCTCAGGCCGTCCAGGCCCAGGCTGATACGGGCCCCCAATCCCGGCAGCCAGGTATAATCCTCCAGGAACAGCCAGGTGCCCAGGGGACCGTAAGAGTGCGGCTCCAGGGGCAGGAAGAAGAGGCTGCCCACCAGGGCCAGCTCCACCATGGCGAACCCCAGGCTGAGCCAGCGGCAGAGCCGGGGGCGAGGACTGGCGGCCAGGGCGCAAAACGCTCCCGCCACGGGGACCAGCACGATGATGGAGAGCAGAGGAATAGGGGGCATGCGCCTTCTCCGCTACCAGAGATACCAGCTCACCGCCAGGGCCGAAACCAACAGGGTTAAACCTAAAAAGAGCATGGCCAGATAGGTGGACAACCTGCCGGTGGTCCACCGGCCCAGTCCGCCGGAAAGGGCTAAAAGGCCCGCGGCCAGCCCCCCGAAACTGCGATCGAGTCCAGCTTCGTCCACGTCCTGCCAAAATATCCGGGCCAAGGCCTGATAAGGTTTCACCAGGACTTGTTGATAGAAATAATCCAGATAGAATCCCCAGGCCAGGACACCTTCCCCACCCGGCCAGGCCCAGGCTTTACCGGGCCGGCCATAGAGATAATAAGCCAGGGCCATCATGGCCAGAATGATGGCGCCGCTTCCCAGGCCCATGGTCCACTCCAGGGCGGTAGAGGCCCCCAGGTCGGGGCGGCTGCCGGGCACCACCGCCATGAAGCGGGCTAAAAAATCTTTCCCGGGTCCCCCGGGAAAATTGAGAAAGCCATCACCCACCGCCAGGACGGCTAAGGGCCATAAGACCCAGGTCATCAGCCGGGGAAAGGGCTTGAGGTCTGCTTGGGCCGGGCCGTCGGCCTGCTCCTTAAAGGCCAGGAAGGTCAT
>JAQTXE010000377.1 GCA_028688935.1 Syntrophales bacterium | reverse complement strand
GCGCCACCTGCACTTCCACCATCAAAAAGATGTGGCCCTTGATGATCCAGGAAGGAAGCGCCGAAGAGCGGGCCCGGGTCGCGTTCCTGGCGGACAAAGTCCTGGACGTCAGTCAGTTTCTGGTGGAGAAGGTGGGTTTGGCTGCAGGGGACCTTTCCAAAAAATCCAAAAAATCCAAAAAATCCGGCAAAGAAAAGGTAGCCATCACCTATCACGATCCCTGCCACCTGAAAAAATCCCTGGGAGTGGCGGGCCAGCCCCGGGCCTTGATTCGGGCCAATGGCCGCTATGAGTTAAAGGAGATGGCCGAGGCGGACTGGTGCTGCGGCTGCGGCGGCAGTTTCAACCTGCAGCAATACGAAATTTCCGCCGCCATCGGCCGGCGTAAGCGGGACCACGTGCTCAAGTCCGGGGCCCAAATAGTGGCCACCGGCTGCCCGGCCTGTATGCTGCAACTCACGGACATGCTCTCCCAGGCCGGGGCCCGGGTCCAGGTCAAACACGCGGTGGAAATTTACGCCGAGATCCTCGCCGGGACCAAAGATTGAGCCTGAGGGCCTGAGGTGGATTTTCCCAGGATTGAGAAGTTCCGGGTTCCAGTGGTAGGGCGAGGCAATTGACCGCCCACAATCAGTGATTATTTTAAAAAAAACCGCTATTCTCCCGCGCTGAATATCTCTGGAACTTCTCCCTGTTCGGCGCGGTGGTTTGGGGGTTTATCGGCTTCATTTTTCTGTTGGCCTGGAGCCAGCCCGGTACGGGCGCCAAGTTTATTCTCGAGTTTCCCCGGCAGCTGGCGCGCCCCTGGTAAATGTCAGAAGCCCATCTCCCGGCGTCCTTGCGGGGTCGCGGGGTTTCCCTGAGGGCGCGGCGTAGTGCCCCAGGCCGGCGCCGGTCTCAATCCTAAATTTCCCTTGACAATTTGAGAGGTTAGTGGAGAATGAACGCCATTCCGATGGGAAGGTTCAATCCAGCAAGTGTTAACTTTCTTTAGATTTTTACCGCCAGGGTCCCAGGTTGTCAAAAATATCGGCAAGGTCCTCCTCTGGTTGGTCATTGTTTGCTTTTCTTTACTTTTGATTGATCGTTGTTCAGGATTCTTGCTGCCTTTTCTCTATAAAGATTATGGCTTAACCCTCATGCCGCCGCAATCGCGCATTTATTATCAGACCCATGAATTCAATTGTTTTGCCGCCATCAATAGCCTGGGTTTTCGAGATAAGGAGGTCGGCACAGACAAAAAGAAAAAGCTGCGCCTCGTGGCCATCGGCGATTCGTTTACCTATGGTTGGGGAGTTAATTTGCAGGATTCATGGCCCAAAGTCCTGGAAAAGAATCTCCAGGACCGGGGACTATCCCTGGAAATCCTCAATCTCGGCAGGCCCGGGGCCTCACCGGTGGAATATGCGGAGATAGCCGAAATCGCCATTCCCCTGCTTGAGCCGGATATCATTATCGTGGCAGTATTGCAGGCAGAGGACCTGTGGCAATTGAAGATGCATTATCTCGATCGCCCCTGGACTAATGGTTTTCTCTGGAAATATCTCTTTCCCAACCTGAAACAACTGCGGCTATCCCGCAATCTCTGGAAATCCCGGGGCAAGGTCTTTACCGCGGAGCATACCAGAGAAGATTGGGCAAAAGAGGCACAGGATTTGCAAAAGAAAGTTAATCACCAAGAACAAGCCAGGCTTAAGAGACTAAAGGCGCCCCTAAAAAATGCCTTCCTGCGGGGAGAGACCAATCCTTATATCATCGTCCATGCAGTGATGAATCCCCAGATGTACCGGGATACCTTCGACCCCAAAAGTCCCTTGGTGCAAACGCTGACCGGGATGCTGACCCATCAGCTTACCAGGATCAGAAAATTGGCGGAGCGCCAACAGACCAGGGTAATAGTCTGTTCCGTGCCTACGTCGGTCTTTGTCAGCCCCAAAGATTATCTTTTTGCTAAAGGATTAGGATTTTTATTAGATGAACAGATGCTGGCCGAAAAAAATATGGATGAGTTGATTAAAAAGT
This sequence comes from Syntrophales bacterium, assembly GCA_028688935.1. GTDB lineage: Bacteria > Desulfobacterota > Desulfobaccia > Desulfobaccales > 0-14-0-80-60-11 > SURF-52. The sequence goes on along the minus strand of JAQTXE010000377.1, from coordinate 710 downwards.
CTGCCCTCAAAGCAGGATTGCCTGCCTTTGCGGAGGTGACGGATAGCTTTCGCGCCAAGTGCCGGAAAGAAAGCCTGTATTATCTTTGGGATGAACATTTCAACCCCGCGGGCTACAAGTTTTACGCCGAGACCCTAATGCCTTATATGATGCAGTTTCTGACGCACTAAATAATGATAGGGACAGCGCCTAAGGCCCCTTGTTATTTTGTATTATTATTTCCTTCTTCTTCCGGGCTCCGGAGGGCGGATGGCAAGAAGAGGCAGGCGCGAGACCTGCGTTAGAGAGGAGTTCCAGAATTCAGCCAATTATCGCCAGTGTTTGAGCATTCCCAAGAAACACCAAATAATGCCGTTAAGCGGACATGGCCTCCACCACTACCGCCTCCAGCATCCCGGTCACTCTCAGACTTAGGGCTCCCAGCATCATGTCCCGCCCCCCCAGACCGAAGGGCTAACGTCTTAATTTTCACTTTAAATTGGGAAATACCGGCTCAATCCGGCAGGGAGGATTGACTGCCCGGTACTTGCCGGTGGCGCCGTGGTTGATTGGCAGACCATTTCTCGAAGTCAGGTCCAAAGTCGGGTGGCCGTTGTTAATAAGGGATTAAAAATCAGGGATTCCCTGAGGCAAAAATCAAGTTCTCGCCGATTGTCTTAAGGTCCGGCTGAGGGTAAGTTGGTTTGAAATTTCGGGTAAATGGTTCTTGG
>JAQTXE010000376.1 GCA_028688935.1 Syntrophales bacterium | reverse complement strand
GACCCCCCGGCTTTTAAGTTCGGAAAAAAACGGCTCCTTCTGGAGAGTGAAGAACACGTCCACCTCCGGGGCCAGTTCCTGCCAGGAAGTGAGGACCTGGAAGTCCTCCACGAACCAGTAGGCCACCAGGGGGACTTCCGCTTTCAGGGCCCGAAGCAAGGGCGGAGCCACCGGCGACTGGGCCAGGGCGAAGACCAGATCGGGCTTGAAATCCCGGACCCGGGCGAGAATGGTGTCCCCCAACAGGCGCAGCAGTTCCTGCTTTAAATTATGTTCGGCCCGCTGGTCCCTGGTGACCCCGGCCAGGGCCTGATAACCGGCAAAGAAGGGGGCAAAGTCCAGGAACTCGGTGACATGTCCCAATTCCTTGAAACCCCGGGCGGTGTAGCGGGCAATGGGGTGGGAGCCGCCGTAGAGGGGACCCACCACCAGGATGCGGAGAGGCCCCAGGTCGGTGTCCTTCCCGGCCAGAAAACGGGTCAGCCGGCGATGGGGGCCGGGGTGCAGCCGGCGGGTGGGGGTATGCTCCACCAGTCGGGCGTCTTTGGGGAGCCCGGTGAAGTCCGGCCCCAGGCGCAGGCCGTCTTTGGCCAGGAGCCTGGTCAGGTCCTGGTGCTCCAGGGCCAAGCGGGCCACCGGAGCCGAGGGCTCCACCACCCACAGGGGCCGATCTTGGGCCAGGAGGGGCAATATATGATACCCCAGCCCCAGGCCGAAGACGATGAGGGGCGTAGCCGCGTCCCCTTCCAGGGCCTGGGCCCAATCCCGGCCTTCTTTCGCCGGATCATAGGAGGAGGTCAGGCGCTGCTTGCCCACCTGCAGATAAGGGGGACCGGACCGGGAGGGCCGGGCCTGGTGATCCTCGGGAACGCCGGTTCCCGCCAGGGTGGCGGCCAGATCGGGGTTCACCTGCTGCAAAACTTCCAGGTTTTTTTCCCAAAAATCCATTATGTTCACCTCGATAGAGAAAGACCGTTTTCCAGTTGGGCGCTAAAGACTTCTTTGACGCCGATATACAAATCTTGATTATCTTGACGTTGCATTTCCGCCTGAAAGGCAATAAGCGGCTGCAACGCGGCCGCCACTTCCGGGAACTCCGGAGGCACCTGCATCCCCCGGCGTAAAGCAGCTAAGAGTATTTCCACCTTCTGCAAATCTCCTGAACAGGTCCCCAGTGAAGATGCCGGGGCCACCGGCCCCTGGTCCCCTCCTCCAACCTCGTACATCCTCGCCGCCAGCCAGGCCCCGGCTTGGCGGTAGGCCTCTCCCACCAGGTCCTCGAAGCGGGGCGGCTCTTCTCCCAGGTAGCGGTAGCCCACGCCGAAGTTATCCAATTCGCTGCGGTAGAGGCGGGACCCCGCGGGCAAGGGAAGATCAGATGGCGCCGCGCCGGTCTCCAGCCAGCCGGAAATAAGCCGGGCCACGGCCTCGGGCGGCAGCATCTTCAGGCAAATGGGGCCTTCCTCCGGGCAGGGGGAGGCAACCTCAGTACACGGGTGACAGGGGGGCTCGGCCTGGAGGACATAATGGCCGGAACCGTAAGGACCGGTCTCGAAGCAGAGGGCCGGACCCAGGAAGAGGGCCACTGCAGGCACCTTAAGGGCCGCGGCCAGGTGCAGGGTGCCGGTATCGCCGCTGACCACCAGATGCGCTTGCTGAAGTTGCGCCGCCAATTCTTTCAGGCCGGTTTCGCCTTGGAGATTAAGGACCCGTTCCCGGAGGGCCGGGGCCAGCGCGGCCTTAAGCTTTTCTCCCAGAGGACGTTCGGCTGGAGTCCCCATTAACATGACCTGGGCCTGAATTCGGCTGACAAGATGTTCGGCCAGGCGGGTAAAGTGTTCCAGAGGCCAGGTGCGCCGTTCGTGCCGGGTGGCCAGTTGCAGGGCGATCACCGGCTCGCTTTGTTGGAGGGCCGCCAGCGGTGATACCGCGGGAACTGCCGCCGGTTCCGGAGCCAGATGGCGAAAGACATCCGTCAGGTGGAAGCGGTTGAAGCGCCGGGCGTGGACCAGGCTATAGATCCAGGCCAGCCAGGGCTCCCGGGAAAATTCCCGGCCGCCCTTGGCGGGCAGATAACCTTTGGCCGGTACGCTTAACAAATGGGTCAACAGGAGACTGAGCCGGGAAAAGTTGAGATTGAAGACCAGATCGAAGTGCCGGGTCTGCAAACTTTTGAGAAAATCCGCCACCAGTTGGTAGGCCCCGGGCCAGTCCCCGGCGGTGAGGGAACCCAGACGTAGAAAATCAAAACCCAGGACTTCGTCCACCTCAGGTCCCGCGGCTTGCAAGGGCAGGAGGCGGTGGTCCGTCAACAAAGTGAGCCGGGCCCCGGAATAAGCCTGGCGCAGACGGGTAAGCAGAGGCCAGGTCTGCACCAAATCCCCGAACCGGGCCAACTGCAAGACCAGGATGTTTTGGGGAACAGGCTCGCCCCAGGGACCCTTAAGGCAGGAAACCGGAGCCGCCTGCTCCTGGGCCAACCTTTCTTGATCTCTGATCCAGGCCTCTAACGGGTTCACATGGTCCTCCGCAGCACCGCCAGCATCTCCTCAAGACGATGACGGTAAGTGTGTTCCCGTAAAACCCGTGCCCGGCCCCGAGCGGCGATCTGCCGCCGGGCCTCCGGGTGCTCCAGATAAAAGCGCACCAGGTCCGGGATCTCTTCGGGGCGGTGGTAGCAGACCGACTCTTTCCCCGGTTCCAGGACTTCGGCCAGTTGCTCCTTAAAATCGGTGAG
>JAQTXE010000132.1 GCA_028688935.1 Syntrophales bacterium | reverse complement strand
AAGCCTCCAATTCTTCCGCCTCTCCCTGGACAGTCTCCTCTTTAAGGAAAACCATGACAACGCCTCCTGCCGCTTCGGACATTACAACTCCTGGCGTATGGGGGGCATGATGTTGGGGGCTCTGGGGGGCGGGATGCTGCTCTACTCCCTGGATTTTCCCCGGACCTTGAAGCTTCTCGCCCTGGGAGTGCTGGTCCTGCTTTTCCTCACCCCTAGGCTGCCCCGGAGCCCCGGCGTCCGCACCTCTTTGCTCCAATACGGCCGGGATTTTCTCAGCAAACCGGTGCTCTTTTTCGTGGCCTGGCTCTTTCTCTTCACCCTGCATTGGGGCGCGGAGGCCACCAGCCTGGCCCTTTTTCTCAAAAACAACCTGAGCCTCAGCACCCGGGGCATCGGCTGCTATATGGCCGGGGAATTCGCGGTGGTGGGCCTCACCGCTTACGCCTACGGCCGCTTCTGGGCCGGCCGCCTGAAACCCCTACAGTTTCTGGCGGTGGCCCTGATCACCTCCGGGGCGGGGCATATCCTCATGACCTACCCTTCCCTACCCTGGTCTTTCGGCTGGCGCCTGATCCACGGCTTCGGCGACGGCCTCATCCTCATGGAAACCTACACCACCATCGCCCGGCTCTTCCACGTGGACCGCATCGGCGGCAGTGCCAGCCTCATTTCCCTGACCACCACCCTGGGCACCTTTGCCGGCTCCCTGATGTTCGGCCCCATCGGCGCGGATTACGGCTACGCCTGGCCTTTGATCATCTCCGGAGGCATCAGCCTGGCCCTGCTGCCGGTAGCTTATATGGGGTTGAAGGAGGGAGCGGTGAGCGGTGAGCAGTGAGACTTATCGGCAGTTCTTTTCTTTACTGCTCACTGCTTATAACAACTAGTAATCAAAGGGATTTTTTGTAGGGGCCTCTTGGCTGCCAATTCGGTATTGAGACCTTGCAAAAGTCCTCTTCTGTCATTCTGAACGGAGAGCAGCGAAGAGAAGAATCTCGTTTTTGGCGCCACAGCTTTTCCAAGCCGCGCCGATAATTACACCCATTTGGGGAATCCTGGACGCTAAAATGCGAGATCCTTCGTTGCACTCAGGATGACAAGAAAAAGGCGCTGTCGCAGAGGTCACGCATTACTCCCTAATTAACACTGCGGCGAAGAAGCCGTCAAGGTTAGTGGTGTCGGGGGAGGTCTGGAAGAAGCCGCGGGGTTGCAGAAAATTTCGGGCGGGCGGGGGCAGTGGGCCAGGGTCGGCTATCAGGCGAAATTCGGGGTGGGTTTTTAAGAACGCGGCGATCACTTCTTCATTCTCCGCCGGTTCGGTGGTGCAGGTGACGTAAAGGAGCCGGCCCCCGGGCTTAAGAAGGCCTGCGGCTTGCTGTAGCATGGCCAGTTGCCGGGGGGGGAAAGTGGCCAAGTCTTCTTCTTTTAACCTGGTCTTGATCTCCGGATGGCGGCGCAGAATCCCCAGCCCCGAGCAGGGCGCGTCCACCACCACCGCGTCCAATAACTTCTCTTTCACCGGCAAAGGCCGGGTGGCGTCCGCCTGGAGGAGTTGCGTCCGGCTCGCGCCCCAGCGCTCCAGGTTGAGCCGGGCGTCTTGCAGACGGCCGCGGTGGTAATCCAGGGCCAGCAGCAGCCCCTCACCCGCCAGCATCTCCGCCAGGTGAGTGGTCTTCCCCCCCCGGCCGCAACCGATCTCGGCGATTCTTTGCCCCGGAGCCCCGGCGCTTAAAAAAGTCACCAGTTGCGCGCCTTCGTCCTGAAAGAGCCACAGGCCCTCCCCGTGGGAAGGCATCTTAAGAGGCGCGGTCTCCAGGGCCGTGAGGCGCAGGCCCACGGGGGAAAAGAGGCAGGGCTTCGCGGCTGCGCCCTCCCCTGCCAGCCTGTGGATCAATTTTTCCGGATCGGTCTTCAGGGTATTAACCCGGATGGTCAAAGGCGGAATGCGGTTGTTGGCGGCTAAGCGAGCCGCGGCTTCTTTCGGCCCGTAGCGGGCCAGCCAGCGCCGGATCAGCCATTCAGGATGGGCGTGGGCCACGCTGAGGGCCAAGATCGGGTCCACCGCCGGGTCCGGCTCCGGGGGCAGGTCCCCGGTAGCCAGCCTTCTCAGCACCGCGTTGATAAAACCCACCTGGGCCGGGGACAGACCCCGCTGCTTCGCCAGTTTTCCCGCTTCACTTAAGATCGCCCGGGCCGGCACCTTATCCAGATATAAGAGTTGGAACGCGGCCAGCCGCAAGATTTGCCGGACCAGGGGGTGCATCTTTTTCAGGGGGAGAGAAGCCATGCCCGCCAGGAGGTAGTCCAGGCGGATTTCCCAGCGTTTCACTCCCTGGACCAGCTCCAGGAGAAAGGCCCGCTCCTGCCGGGGCAGGAAGGGGTGCCGCCGGAGCGCCGCGCTCAGCAGGTCCTCCACGGATTCCCCCCGCCTCTGGGCCCCGGCCAGGATTTCCAGAGCTAAAGCCCGGGCCCCGGGGGCTTTTTTCTCCTTATGAGTAGGCGTCTTTTTAGGAATGGGGCTTCTCCCTCACTCTTTCGGGCCGCTAAGTGTCTCGTTTTGCCAATTATATCAATATATCTCAATTAAACCGTTATCAACCGATTTAAAGAAAAAATTATATAAATTAATCAATGATTTAAGTGAGTTAGCCACACTACCCCCCACACCCGGGGTTGACAAGCCATTTTGAAGCTTGTAGGATGAATTTGATTAGGAAAACGAAAGTGTTCTTGCTGCTGCACGGTTATTTCCCGGTGTGTTTTTCAAGCGGTGATTTTCCTTCCTTCTGAATAATCAACAAGTTGTGACGCCGGCGGGCAGGCTCCCAATCAGCTTTTTGCCGGCCTAACATTTAACCTAGAGTCAATCAACACACAGCCTTACCCAACCCGGGGGAGGACTAGATTATGCCATGAGGAGGGCGATTATGGCGCTGCTGAGAACTTTATCCCTAATGCTCATCTTGACGCTGATGTCCCTGGGCCCCGCCTGGGCCTCCATGGCCAGCATCGGCAAAGACAACGTTAATGTCCGCAATGCTCCCAATCTTAAGGCTGACATCCTGTTTAAAATCCACTTTGGCTTCCCGGTGGAGGTGCAACAGACCAAAGGCACCTGGGTGCAAATCGAAGATTGGGATGGCAATAGCGGCTGGATTTACCGGCCCCTCATCAATAGGAAAGTCCAAACCGCGTTGGTGCTCCCGGACAGCGTCAACATCCGCAAAGGCCCGGGTCTGAAATACCCGGTGGTCAGCAAGGCCGCGGGTGGTGAAATTTATAAGATCTTCGCGGAAAAGGGAGATTGGGTAAGAATAGGTTATTACCTGGAAAATCAGCCGCTGGGCTGGGTCCGCAACGATCTGGTCTGGGGGGAATGAAATCCGGCCACCCTATTATCTGCAAGTGAAAATTATCAGCCGTTTTATACCGCTTTTGCCGCCATCGGCAAAACTCCGAGATTTTTAACTCTTTAGAAATACGAAAAGCATCATTTATTTGCAGATACGTGGTTGGTTCTGGATCGCCGGGGAGCGTAACTCCGGTGTTCCGGAAAACTGGCTAGGAAAAAAACTAAGGAGGTATGGCTCATGAAAAGATTGGTTATGCTGTTGGGGATGACTTGTTTGGCGCTGTTCCTGGTGATGGCCTGCAGCCAGCAAAAGGAAGAACCCGCCAAGGCCCAGAAACCCGCGGCCTCCAAAGCAGCCCCGGAAAAGCAAGCGGCAACCCCCGCTCCCAAGCCGGAGGCCAAACCTGCCCCCGCCAAACCTGCGGCTCCCGCACCGGCCAAGCCTGAGCACCCCACAACCGGCAAGCCTGAGCACCCCGCCCCGGCCAAGAAATAGAACCTTTCCCGGGGCGAACCCAGCCGCGACCTCTATTGGCGTAACTATCCGGTTCACTGCACCGGATGGTTACGCCTTTTTCCGGCAGTCAGGGGGAAAATCTTGTCTCCACCGGCAGGGGTGACAGGCTCATTTATGAAGTCAGGGGTTTTGCGGGGCCGCGGACTTTGGGGCGTCCGGGGCCTGAACGCGCCGGGCCGCCAGGGCCAGCATCACCGAGGCCCAGCCGCTGAAGATCAGGTCGATCCCCACAAAAAAGCCGATAACCCAAAGTCCGGATAAGGGCCACTGGTTCCAGATGAGAATACCCAACACCAGGGCGACGACTCCGTTTAAGAGGCGCCAGCCCCAACTGGGGAACCGCATCATCAGGGCGGTGATAATGCGGAAAATCCCCCCCACCATAAAGAACATGGCCAACAGCAGGGTTAACATCACCGCACTGGCGCCGGGGTTGGTGGCCAGCAGAAAACCCACCACAATGGCCAGAATCCCGTTCACCAGGTGCAGTAAGAAGCCGCCCCACTCCTTCTGGTAGAAGGAATGCCCGATCTCGATGCCCCCCACCAGCAGCAGAATCCAGCCGAAGAGGATCACCGAGGCTAGGGTCATCAGCACCGAGGAGCCCAGGGCGAAAACGCCGACAAATATGGAGATAATCCCCACCGCCAGCAACCACTTCCATTTTTTCGCTAACCCCTGGATATCGGGCAGCAGGGATTTGGGCGAGGTATCCTCAGCGGGAACGGTCATGTCATTTCCCCTTTGCTAACGCGAAACAATCATTCCCGGACTTTTTCGGACCACCAATAAGTTAGAAAAAGTCGGAGGGCGGGCATCCTTCGCCCGCTTCCCTCAAGCGCCGCGCAGTTGACGCTCAGCCTCAACCTGGAACTTGGAACCTGGAACTCGGAACTCGAATCTTACCACCAGGGGTCCCAGGGCCCGTACATGTCCCAATCAAACTGAGATTCATAGTTCATCTCGGCCGCCATCCGCTGCTGGGCGGCAATCTGCCGCTCCACCTGCAACTCCTGGAAACGTTGATAGGCCGCCTGGTCGCCCACATAAAGGCACTTACAGTTCAGGGCGTCGGCATACAGGTAATAGACCTTGCCTTGGCGCTCCTTGGTAAAGAGTTGCCGTTGGGGCAGGGCCTGTAAGTTAGTCATCTTTTGGGGAGTATCGGCCAACTTCACCTTGAAGCCGGCGGCTGCGAGCAATTGCTCCTTATCCGCGGCCTCATTCTTTTTTACCTCTTGCACCGCCGCGCATCCGGCCAGGGCGAGAACCAGGACCAGAGCCAACAGGGTCATTGCCAACCGCACCATAACTTTTTTCATTACCGGCACCTTTCTTGTGAGGTTTCCATTTCCGCCCCCGTGGTTTAGCAGCCCCTGGGAAATTTGGATTTCCTGGAGGCCATGACGGCTTTTTCCCAACTTTCAAAAACTTACTGAAATGTTAGTGGGTAATCTGGACATTGTCAACTGAACCAGGTTAGATTTTCTCCCCTCCGGGGGGGGGAGAGGATGGAGGCATACTGCAAAGGAGACGGGCGCTATCCGTCAGGTCCGGCCTAACCCTCAAGGGGGTTGATGACGTTGGCACCTCTCCCCCCACACTGTCTTGCCGGCAATGATCTTTTTGAGCGGCTTAAACCGTAATCCCGCCAGTGCCGAGGCCACCCGCCGGGCGGCACTTAACTCAGTATTTGGCATTGAGCCCCAACCAAAAAGTGCGCCCCGGCCCGGGGAAGCCGCTCTGGCTTTCATAGTTCTTGTCAAAGAGGTTACTCAAAAAAGCGACCGCTTCGAAATGATCGCCCAGGGGTTGGGCGATCCGCAAGTTGACCAAAAAGAAGCTGCCGGTCCTCAGGGCCACGGTGGTGGGAGTGGCCGGGGTGGGCAGCTGATCCCAGCGCCCGGCCAGGAACAGTCCTTCCAGGTGCAGTTTGGTGTTGATCCGGGGCACCCGGTAATTGACACCCAGATCCACCTTGTGCTTGGGAACCCCCACCACATAGTTGATGACCCGATCCGGACTCTTGTCTCTGGCATTCATTAAAGTATAGCCCAGGCGCAGGTTGAGGTCTTGGTAAGGAGTAATCTTACCCGTAATTTCGAAACCATAGATCCTGACATTGGCATAGTTGCGGTACATGGCGTCCGGATAAGGCGCGTCCCGGCTGATGCGGTCTTTGATGTCGTAACAGAACACCGACGCCTCGCCAAAGGCCACTTGGCCGAAGGGGCGGGAGACCCCCAGAGTGTAGTTGAGGCTCCTTTGCGGGTTCAAGTCCAGGTTGCCGCCTTTAGAGGAGTACAATTGCTGCAAAGTGGGAAAGCGGGTCTTGCGGGCCACCGAGCCGTATAGCCTGGTCTGGCCGGTGAAGGAGTAGCTGACCCCCACCATGGGATTCCAGGCGTCCTTGGTAGGGCCGGTGGGCAGGCTTTCTGTTCTTATCCAATTTCCGTTTTTATCGGTCAGGTTGTGCTCGGCCTTGTCCACCTTGAACCAGTCGTAGCTCACGCCGGTAATGATCGACAGTCCGTCCAGGGGACGCAATTCGTTCTCCAGCGCCAACGAGCCGGTGTAGGAGAAGGACGCCGCATAGGGCAGGTAGGCGTCGTCCCGTTCCTGGTGGGAATCGCCCCGGAAATGGAAGGCGCCGCGCAGGGTGTCCCAGGATACCAGGTCCAGGTCCGCGAACAGGGAGTCCCCGAGGATGTAATCCTGGTAGGTGCTGGTGGCTATCTGTTGGCTCATTTGCAGGTCGGCAAAGGATTCGAAGGCGTCTAGGTGATTGTGGTAGAAGAACTTTGACCGCAGCTTTAAAGCATTGTTAATCCGGTGCTCACCATTTACGTCCAGGCCAAAATCCCGGTACTTGTCCATGCGGGCGAACCGGGAAAAGGCCGGCCGGTTGGGGAAGATGATCACTTCCCGGGTGGAGACGGGGAAACCCCAGGAAGAATCCAAAAAATAGGAGCTGAGATATATTTTGGATTCAGGCCCCAGATCCAGCCCCACCTTGCCCCAGAGGCTGGTTTGTTCCAGGTCCGAGTTGTTGCGCTTGCCGCCGTCTTCCAGGGCGGCCCTGGTGGTGCCTCCGGGCTTGCTGACGATATCCCCCCAGCGGGGATCGAAGCTGGCGGCCAGGGGCCAGCTGTCCATGCCCCGGCGGCTGAAGTTCAGCCAATACTTAAACTTGCCTATTTTATTGCCGTGGCTGGCGGAGAGGTGATAGGCGTCGTTGCTGCCCGCCTCGCCGGTGCCGGTAAAGGTCGCCCGGTCCGCGGCGGTCTTGGTGATGACATTGATCACTCCCCCCATGGCCCCCGGCCCATAGAGCACCGAAGGCGCACCTTTGACCACGTCGATGCGGGCGATCATGTCCGTGGGGAGTTGGTTCAGGTTCAGCTTACCGTAATTGGACTCATAGTAAGGCACGCCGTCAATGAGGATGAGGGCTTCATATTGTTGAAAGCCGTGAATCCTGATGTCCGGTTCATTCTTGAAGCCGGTGGTCACCGAGACCCCGGGAATATAGGACAGGGCTTCGGGCACGGTGAGGCTGTGGGTCTCCTTGATATTCTTGGCGGTGAAGGTGCTGACGGTGGCCGTTTGGTTGCCGGCGCCCTTGGGTCCGGAAATCACGATTTCCCCCAGCTTGAAGACTTCATATTCCGGGGACTCTTTTTTGTCTCCGGCCCGCGCCGCTCCTGGGAGGCAAAGGCCCAACAGGACAGCCAGCGCGGTGGTGCGAATGAGATTTTTCATGGCGAAACCTCCTTATTTTTGTGAGCCGCGAGGAGCGGATGGTAAATCATTGATGGACGGCTTCTCCCCCCTGAAGAAGGCCTTGACGGCCAGCAGCAGGTACACCGCGACCCAGGCCAGGTAGGCTGCGAAAAAGAAATTGGTCAGGGGGTTATAGGCCACCGTCAGCACTGCTCCCACCCGGCTTTTACCCCCGGAGTCGTCCCGGAAAAAGTCGGATAGAGTCAGCCGGATGTTCCCTGCCAGCAGCGGTTCCAGGATACGCAGATCACCCTCGGCCAGCCTTTGGGGGCCTCGCCAGAGGGCCAGGCGCACCATGTTTGCCGTCCGGTTGAAGGCCTTTCTGGTATGGGCCCGCCGCGCTTGGCGGTAAGTGAGATTGAGTATGCCGGGATCGTTGACGAAATCGACCTGCTCCACGGTAAGGCGCAGGTCTCCGGGAAAGGTCTGGCTCTGGCCGGCCAGCAACTTGACGCCCTCTTCCTTGAAGCCCATGGTCATCTGGGAAAGATGCCCCAAAAGAATCAGGATCATGAGCACATGAGCCAGGAGCAGCAGCCAGTAGTTAACGCGGGAGACGTTCTTCAGCCGGGGTAGAAGCCTGGTCCAGGTGCAGGCGCAGAGGTTGACCACCAGGATCGCCACAGCCGTGCACAGCGTCACAAACCAGAGGGCCAGCACCTTCGAGGCGGAGGCCCCTGCCCTCGCCGCCAGCAGCCAATCTAAAACCAGCCCGTGATCCATCCGGGTCATAGCCGCGGCAAAAGGCGGCGCCTGGGCCAGAACTATGCCCACCGCCAGGCAGAGCACCACTGCGCTTAAGGCATAAAGAGTCAAGACCAGTGAGGATAGCCGTTTCATGCTCTGTCCGTGAGTAAATGGATGAGGTAGGCGGTTATGGCCAAAAAGCCGGGCAAGGTATAGGCAATCCGCAAGGCCCTGGGCCTGACGGCCAGCTTGGGGGGGAGGTGCAGAGCGGCGCTGGCCAAAAGAAAGATCATGGTGGATTCGAGAAAATTACGGTTCCAGCGCCAGTAATCCCCCCGCCAAGTGAGGCACCAGTAAAACCCCGACACCTCGCCCACCAGAAACAGGGCGGTGCCCAAAATGAGAAAACGGCGGGATCTGGTGATCAGAGCACGCCGGGTTTCGTTTTCCAGATTGCCGCCGGGCCGGGCCAGGGCGGTCAGGGAAGAATAGAACAAGAGCGCCATGGCGGCGACCCGGCACAGAAAGAAGGCCCTGGTCCAGGGGAATTGGTAGATGAACCAATCGGGGAAGACCTGGCGGGGCATTATCCCCAGAAGCGCCAACAACAGGGTTACGGCGCCCCAGGTTATCGCCGCCAGGAGAGGGCTGGCCTCTTTACCGAACTGGGAGGCCAGAGCCAGGCCAGACAATATCAGGGCCATGAAGGACAAGGACTCGTAGGCCCCGCTGAGGGGAGGCCGGCCGGTCTGGGCGTGCATGCCGCCCATCAGGATCAGGCCGGCCAACAGGGCCAGGACCCCCGTGACCCTGGCCAGGAGCGCCCGATGATACCTGGCCGAGGCCGCGGTCAAGGCGGCCAAAACCAAAAACGCCCAGAAGACGATCTCACAAAGCCATTTTACTGCCATACTTATTAACCCCCGTGGCCGGGCAGCACTTGCCGTCGCTTTTTTTTTAAAAAAATAGCGGTGGAGCAAAAAGAACCCTCTCGGATAGGACCAGAGGGATGAAAGGCTTATTTTCTTTTCGCTATATTATATAGAGTATAACGGTTAACCAAAAAAGATCCCTCACGGAGAAGGGGTTGGCAGGCGTTATATTATATAAAGAATAACGCAGTCAAGAAAAAAATTGCCGCAGGCAGGTAAAGTCGGGGGTATTTATTCAGGCCTAAGATTTAGGTACTTCTAGAGAGTGTGGCGCACCAGGGTTATTGCCAGCAACTATCAGGCCCTTACCCCTACATTTTGAGGCTCATCATTACCCAAAAATGGAGGGATGGAGTAAATCGGACATTAAAGCAATTTCATGTTGCTGACAGGTAAATATCTAATCATGATCCACGTAAAGTCTTGACAGTTTTTCCCCCTCCCCCGGCGAGGGGGGAGGGCCGGGGTAGGGGTGGCGTCTTTTGTCCCCTTCGCCCCTTACCATCAGGGCGGACATTTACTTTACGCCCCCCTCAGCCTACCCTTTCCCCCGAGGGGAGAGGAAATAATTTCGTAATATCCACAAGATAAAAACTTGGGGGTAATGATAAGATTTTGAGGAGGGAAGGGCGGGACCCGGTGGTGGGACGGAAGCTGAAGGATGGTCATCGGGGCGGGAGCCAGGGTTGCCCCCTGGCCCCCGCCCGCCAAGTCATTTCTTCTTTAACTGGTCCGCCACCGACTGGATGGCCGCCTGCACCCTTGCCGGGTCCCCCAGGTAGTAATGTTTCAGGGGTTTCAGGTCCTTATCCAGCTCATAAACCAAAGGGATGCCCGTGGGGATGTTCAGGGAGACGATCTCTGCGTCCGAGACATTATCCAAGTACTTCACCAAGGCCCGGAGGCTGTTGCCGTGGGCGGCGATGATCACCTTCTGGCCGGATTTGACCGCCGGGGCCAGGGTCTCGTGCCAATACGGCAGGAAGCGGGCCACCACGTCTTTCAGGCACTCCGTCAAAGGCAGCTCATCCTTGGGGACCTGGGCGTAGCGGGGGTCTTTCCCGGGATAGTAGGGACTGTCCGGTGTCAGGGGCGGAGGGGGCACATCGTAGCTCCGCCGCCAGATCTTCACCTGCTCCATGCCGTGCTTCTCCACGGTCTCCGTCTTGTTGAGGCTCTGGAGCCCGCCGTAGTGGCGCTCGTTCAAACGCCAGTTATGGTGGATCGGGATCCACATCAGGTCCATCTCTTCCAGGGCCAGCCACAGGGTCTTGATGGCTCGTTTGAGAACGCTGGTATAGGCCACGTCAAAGACAAAACCTTCCCGGGCCAACACCCGCCCAGCTTCCTTGGCCTCCTCGGTGCCCTTCTCCGAGAGCCCTACGTCAATCCAGCCGGTGAAGCGGTTTTCCTTGTTCCACACGCTTTCTCCATGCCGCAGCAACACGAGCTTATACATTAGGCGGTCTCCTTCCCCCGAATTCCCTTATTTTTTAAACCGGAAGGGGGTTGGCCTGCAACCTCATATCCCCAGATAGTTTTAATTTTTCTTTTTAATTATAACCTGCCGAAATGAAAGCCTCTGGTGGCCGGCCTTTACCTTTCTTGGGCCTCCTGGTAACTACCTTCTTCAGACCGGCAATTTTTTTTAAGAGATTTTTAGTTTAGATTTCAATGGATAGCCATTTTTGCCCCTTTTTCTGCTGTCACCCTATGAAAATTGGCGGAAACAGCAGGAAACGGCAGATCGGCTGAAGCCCCGGCATAT
>JAQTXE010000131.1 GCA_028688935.1 Syntrophales bacterium | reverse complement strand
TTATGGCAATCTTTTACGGAAAACGGAAAACGGAAAACGGAAAACCTCCATCATGATCTCCCGGATTATCGATATCGTCGTCAACAACCGTTTCATGGTGGTGCTCTGCACCGTGATCATCGCCATGTGGGCCGCGTACGCCACCTATAACCTGCCGGTGGATGCTATTCCGGACCTCTCCGACGTCCAGGTGATCATTGCCACCGACTACCCCGGCCAGGCCCCCCAGGTGGTGGAAGACCAGGTGACCTACCCTCTCACCACCGCCATGCTGTCCGTCCCTAAGACCAAGGCGGTGCGGGGCTACTCCATGTTCGCCCTCTCCCTGGTGTACGTCATCTTTGAGGACGGCACCGATATCTACTGGGCCCGGACCCGGGTCCTGGAATACCTCAATTTTGTGCGCAACAAACTGCCCCGGGAGGTCAATCCGGCGCTGGGACCCGACGCCACCGGCGTAGGTTGGGTCTATGAGTACGTGGTGGAAGACCCCACTGGCAAACACGACCTGGCCCAACTCCGGAGTATCCAGGACTGGTACCTGCGTTATCAGTTGCAGGCGGTCCCCGGGGTCTCCGAGGTGGCCTCCGTGGGCGGTTTTGTCAAACAGTACCAGGTGGTGGTGGACCCCAACACCCTGGCCTCCTACCGCCTCCCCCTGGCCAAGGTCAAGCAGGCCATCATGCGCTCCAACAACGACGTGGGCGCCCGGGTTATCGAGAAGGCGGAAGCGGAATACATGGTCCGGGGCCTGGGCTATATCAAGAATATCAAGGACGTGGAAAATATTGTGGTGGGGGCCGACAAGAACGGCACCCCGGTGCTCATCAAAGACGTGGGAGTGGTGCGTCTGGGGCCGGACCTGCGCCGGGGTTTGACCGAGGCCAACGGCGAGGGCGAAGTCGTGGGGGGCATCGTCGTGGCCCGCTTCGGCGTGAACGCCATGGAAGTCATCCAGAAAGTGAAGGCCAAACTGGAGGAATTGAAAGCCGGTTTGCCTCCGGGAGTAGTGATCACCCCCGCTTACGACCGCACCAATCTTATCCAGCGCGCCATTAATTATTTGAAAGAAAAACTGATCGAGGAAATGGTGGTGGTGGCCCTGGTGTGCATCATCTTCCTCCTCCATTTCCGCAGTTCCCTGGTGGCCATCGTCTCCCTGCCCCTGGGGGTGCTCATCTCCCTGGCCGTCATGTATCAGTTCGACATCAGCGCCAATATCATGAGCTTAGGCGGCATCGCCCTGGCCATCGGCGTGATGGTGGACGCCGCGGTGATCATGATCGAGAACGCCCATAAGCACATCGAGCACGCGCCGCCGGACGCGCCCCGAACCCCGTTGATCCTGGAGGCCGCCAAAGAGGTAGGGCCGTCGCTGTTCTTCTCCCTGCTGGTCATTACCGTCTCTTTCCTGCCCATCTTTGTCCTCACCGGGGAGAGCGGCCGCCTCTTTAAGCCTCTGGCCTACACCAAGACCTTCGCCATGGCCGCGGCCTCCTTCCTGGCCATTACCCTGGTGCCGGTGATGATGGTCGTTTTCTTGAGAGGAAAGATCCCGTCGGAATCCCGCAATCCTTTGAACCGCCTGACCATGCGCCTCTACCACCCGGCCCTGGAGGCGGTGCTGCGCTTCCCGAAACTTGCCATTATCCTGGCGGTAATCCTGGTGTTGGCCACCATTTATCCCTTCTCCAAGCTGGGCTCCGAATTCATGCCGCCTCTGGATGAAGGGGATCTTTTATACATGCCCACCACCATGCCGGGTCTCGGCATCACCGAAGCCAAGAATATCCTCCAGCAAACGGACCGGATTATCCGCACCTTCCCGGAAGTGGAATACGTCTTCGGCAAGGTGGGGCGCGCCGAGACCGCCACCGACCCCGCGCCTTTAAGCATGATCGAGACCACCATCCGCCTCAAAGACCGGAGTAAGTGGCGCCCCGGTCTCACCACCGCTGACCTCATTAAGGAACTGGACGCGGCGGTTAGATTCCCGGGACTGGCCAATTCCTGGGGTTATCCCATCAAGATCCGCAACGATATGCTCTCCACCGGCATCAAGACCCCGGTGGGCTTAAAGATCCTGGGTCCCGATCTCGACGTCCTCAACCGCCTGGCCACCGAGGCGGAGGCTCTCTTTAAAACCATTCCCGAAACTTCCAGCGCCTTTGCCGAACGGGTCACCGGCGGCTATTACCTGGATTTTGACATTAAACGCAAGGAAGCGGCCCGTTACGGCCTCACCGTGGGGGATATCCAGGACGTCATCACCAGCGCCCTGGGAGGGATGAATCTGACCTACACGGTGGAGGGCCTGGAACGCTATCCCGTGAACCTGCGTTACTTCCAGGATTACCGGGAAAACCTGCCGGCCTTGCGCCGGGTCCTGGTGCCCACCCCCATGGGGGCGCAGATTCCTTTGGACCAACTGGCGGATATCAGAATCCACCAGGGTCCGCCCATGATCAAAAGCGAGAACGCGCGGCGGGCCGCCTGGCTTTTCGTGGATATCCGGGATATCGACGTGGGCTCCTACATCAACAAGGCCCAGGAACTCCTTAAGTCCCATTTAAAGTTGCCGGAGGGCTACAACTATATCTGGAGCGGCCAGTTCGAGGCCATGGAGCAGGCCCGGAAGCACCTCCAGGTCATCATTCCCATCACCCTGGCCATCATTTTCTTTATCCTCTATATCAATACCGGCTCCATCACCAAGGTCTGCATCATCCTCCTGGCCGTGCCCTTTTCCCTGGTAGGGGCCATCTGGCTCCTCTATATCCTGGGCTACCACCTGAGCCTGGCGGTGGTGGTGGGCATCATCGCCCTGGCGGGCCTGGACGCGGAAACCGGGGTGGTGATGCTGCTATATCTCGACATTGCCTACCACCGGGCCCAAAAGGAGGGCCGCCTCCTCACCTACCGGGACACCGAGGACGCGGTCATCGATGGCGCGGTGCAGCGCCTGCGGCCCAAGCTGATGACGGTGATGGCCATCTTGGTGGGCCTCTTGCCCCTGATGTACGGCCACGGCACCGGCTCCGAAGCCATGAAACGCATCGCCGCGCCCATGGTGGGCGGAGTGGTCACCTCCTTCCTGTTAGAGCTGTTCATTTACCCGTCCATCTATGTCTTGTGGAAATGGCACTTCGAGGTGAAGCCCCAGAAGTTTCCGGTTGAGTGAGGGAGGTGGAGGCAACCTCGGCTAACAGTATATTATTATCATTATTTACTATTATTATTTATGTAATTATAATTAGTTACATTATATATTTAATAATCTATGTTAATTATCCCCAAAGTCCTCGCGCTCACGCCTTAAACCCTTGCCTCCGGTTTACAATCCCCGAAAGATGCTTATCTTTCCTGCAGAAGTTTCCATCTATCAGCATGAGTTGAAAATGGAGGAAATTATATGGCCCTCCTGCTACTGGCAGCACTGGCCCTGCTGGGCTTAACCCTTGGTTGCGTCTCCGGGGGTGGGTCTTATGAAGATCGGGAACCATATACTCCCTCCTTCTCGGACGTGCCCCCCTCATACTATGATTACGATCCGACTTTGCGGGACTGGTATACCGCACCCTATTGGGACTATGAGAGGCCGTGAGATAAGCCAGACACAATACTTTGAACTTTGATAAAGCGAAAAAACGGGAGAAAACCATGCTGCGGCTGCTGCTGGCGACCCTGGTGTTACTGTCCTTGAGTCTCGGCTGCGCCGCCGGGAGCGGAACCTATCAATCCCAGGAAGAATACACCCCTTATATCACGGATGTAGACCCCTCATTCTATGACTACGACCCGACTTTAAGAGACTGGTACACCGCGCCCTACTGGGACCCAAGCCGCTATTGAGGGCAAATTGGGGACCTTTTTCTTCCTACGGCCCGGTTTAAACCACCAAGAAAACACAAATTCCCTTAATGTTCCCATATGCCCGGCGGAGTCTGGGGGTGAGGTTTTTCCCTGGCCTTACCGGGAGTATTGAAGTTTCCTCCATCTTGCCTCAATTCCCCCGGACCCTTATATTATCCCTATGGCTACCCTGATTCCCGGCAATCTCCTGACCACGGCCATGGCCATTCTGCCCCACGACCAGGCGGAGCCCGCCCTGGAGTTGGCTCTGTCCCTGGATATCCCTTTCTGGCCGCAGCTGCCCCACCTGAATTACTATGAGGACATGTACGTCCAGGCCGCGGAGCACTTCCCCGGCATTGTGCTCTTCCCGGAAAAAGAGAGCATCCGTTTCGACACCGGCAAATTCTATGAAGAACTACCGGATCTGCTGGAGCATTGGGACGACCTTAATTACTTCGATATCTCCCCGGCCTATTCCGCGGTCTATCACCGTTTTCTGGAGCTGGATTTAAGCGGCTATGCGGCCATCCGGGGGCAGCTCGAAGGCCCCGTCAGTTTCGGCCTGAAAATCCTGGATGAAAACGACCGGCCCCTGATCTTTAATGACGAAGTGCGGTCCATGCTCATCGACTTCATGGCCCGCCGGGTCCAGTGCCAACTGGCGCGCCTGAAAGAGAAGAACGCCAAAGCCTTCATGTTCATTGATGAACCGGGCATGCAGTTCATTTTCAGCTCCATTTCCGGGTATACGGATATCAGGGCCAAAGAAGACCTGGACCGCTTTTTCGCCCAGATCGAGAGACCCCGGGGCATCCATCTCTGCGGCAACCCGGATTGGGAATTTTTGTTGAACCGGGACCTGGATATCTTGTCCATGGACATCTACACCAACCGGGAGATCTTTCAGTCCTATGTTCCCAGCATCAAGAGGTTCCTCAACAAAGGCGGGGTCCTCTCCTGGGGCCTGGTGCCCACCGGTTGCGACGTCTTCGCGGGGGAAACCACAGAAGGCCTGATGGACTTCCTCGAAGACCTGTGGACCTTTCTGGGGCAGGCCGGCATCGACCGGGACCGGCTCTTGGCCCAAAGCCTCATTACCCCGGCCACCTGCTGCCTTATCAACCCGGACCGGGAAAAGACCGTCACCAAAGCCTACGCCTGGCTTAAGGACATCTCCGCCCGCCTGCGGGAGAAGTATAAATTGGGGTGAAATCTAGGATAAGGGTCTGAGAGCAGAGCTCCGTGACCTCGCCTCCATAACCCGAACAAGAGTGATGCCCGGGGCACGTTTATAAAAATCCCAGGCATTGCTTCAAAATACTGTTGCAGCCCGTCTTCCTGCTCTCTGGCAAGTTAAATTAATGTAGCTATTTTTCTGTGAATTTCCGATGAGTTATAGTATAATTGGCATTAAGCCGATTAATAACCCCAAAGGATCGGGGCCTGGAAGGAGGAAGAGGCCAAAAGCAAAGACCGACGTTTAATAAAATCACCAAAAAACTCTACGGCTCACTAAATTTGAAGGGGCGAGGCTATGGATTTGCAGCGTGATCTAGAATTGCGGAAATTTGTCGCTCCTGAGTTTATTTTTGGCGTAGGGGCATTAAAGCTTGCCGGTCGTTATGCCAAAAACTTCGGGGCTTCCCGCATCTTGATCGTCACCGATCCGGGAGTGATGGCGGCAGGCTGGACTGATCGGGTAATCGAAAATCTGGAACTTGAAGACCTGCCCTATGTCATCTTTGCCGGAGTGACCCCCAATCCCCGGGCCGAAGAAGTAATGAGGGGGGCGGAAGTTTATAAAAGCGCCGGATGCAACCTCATATTGGCGGTGGGTGGCGGCAGTCCCATAGACTGCGCCAAAGGGATCGGCATCGTCAGCACTAATAAAAAGCATATCCTGGAGTTTGAAGGAGTCGATCAGGTTTCCGTGCCCATGCCGCCGTTGATCTGTATTCCCACCACCGGGGGTACTTCCGCGGATGTTTCTCAATTTGCCATTATCAGCAATATTCACAGAAAGATTAAAATCGCCATTATTAGTAAGGCAGTCGTACCCGATGTGGCCTTGATTGATCCTGTCACCCTGACCACCATGGATCCCTATCTGGCCGCTTGCACGGGGATAGACGCTCTGGTCCATGCTATTGAGGCCTATGTTTCCCTGGCCCACTCGCCCATTACCGACCTCCATGCCCTCGCGGCCATTCGTTTGCTGTCCGCCAATCTTCTGCCCTCCCTGGCCGATCCCGATAATTTGCACCTGCGCAGCCAGGTGATGCTGGGCAGCCTGGAGGCCGGGTTGGCCTTCTCCAATGCCTCCCTGGGTGCGGTGCATGCCATGGCCCATAGCTTGGGAGGGTTGTTGGATCTTCCCCATGGTGAGTGCAATGCCATTTTATTAGAACATGTCATGTCCTTTAATTTTCCCGAAGTCAGCGAGCGCTTCTTGCACATCGGCAAGGCCATGGGCTTGGCACTGGCAAAAAAGAGCATTACTGAGAAAAAAGCGGCGATCCTGGCGGAGGTCACGCGGTTAAGGAAAGCTGTGGGTATCGAGCAATCCTTGGGGCAAAAAGGAGTGCACCGTACTGATGTCCCGGAACTTTCCCAGAAAGCTATCAATGACCCCTGCATCGTCACCAATCCGCGACGCCCCGGGCAACGCGATATTGAGGTTATTTTTGAAGAAGCGATCTGATCTCCCGGAAAACTGGGATTCCCTGCGGGAAAAAATCATCGGCTAGGTGAGCGTTCCCTCAGGAAGAGTTATTATCCTGAATTACAGCAACGCCTGGCCGATTTAGAAAGATTCAGAGCCCTGCTGGATCAAAGCAATGACGCGATTTTTCTGCTGCAGGTGCCTTCCGGACACTTCACCGATGTCAATGATTTTGTCGCCCGCCACCTCCACTATTCTCCCGATGAACTGAGCCGGATGTCCATCTATGATCTAGTGGACTCATCCGCGGCCGGGGAAATTAAGGAAATTTTCTCCACCGGGCAGCCCGGCAGCGCCACCCAGGAGACTATTGTCACCAATCTGCGCGGCCGTGCGGGAGATGAAATTCCGGTGGAGATGACGGTGCGCCTGGTGTTGTTTGCGGATACGCTTTATGCCGTGGTGGTGGCCAGAGAAATCACTGAGCGCCAGCAACTCGAAGCCCAGCTGGTGCAAGCGCAAAAGATGGAAGCGGTAGGGAGGCTGGCAGGAGGGGTGGCCCACGACTTCAATAACCTGCTGACAGCCATCCTGGGTTACAGCGAGATGCTGTTTTTGGAGTTACCGGAGAACGACCCCCGGCGCCAATACGCCGCGGAGATCATCAACACGGCGGAACACGCCTCGGCCTTGACCCGGCAGCTATTGGCCTTCAGCCGTAAGCAGCTGACACAGCCCCGGCTCATCAATCTCAATGAGCTGGTGGCCGATATGGAAAAAATGCTGCGGCGGCTCCTGGGGGAAGACCTCGATCTGATTACCCTCCTGGACCCGGCTCTGGGCGCGGTCAAAGCCGATCCCGGCCAGATGGACCAGGTGATTATCAACTTGGCGGTGAACGCCCGGGATGCCATGCCCCGGGGAGGCAGACTCACCATTGAAACGGAAAACGTCTTGCTGGATGAAGCCTATGCCCGGGAGCATTTGGAGGCCGTCCCCGGTCCCTATGTGCTGCTCACCGTCAGCGACACCGGCAGTGGCATGGACGCCGCCACCCAGGCCCACATCTTTGAGCCGTTTTTCACCACTAAGGAGCCGGGCAAGGGCACGGGACTCGGCTTGAGCACGGTATTTGGCATCGTCCAGCAGAATGGCGGACATCTCTGGTTTAGCAGCGAACCCGGAATAGGGACCACCTTCAAAATCTACCTGCCCCGGGCCAAAGAGCCCGCCCTGCCCCTCCATCCCGTGGCCGCACCAGCCGCTTCACTGCGGGGTGCGGAAACTATCCTGGTGGCGGAAGATGACGAGCAGTTGCGCAGCGTTATCTGCCATACCCTGCGCTCCTATGGCTATACGGTGTTGGAGGCCCGCCATGGCCAGGAAGCTATTTTGGTCTGTGGGCGTCATCGGGGGCCGATTCATTTGATTTTGACCGACGTGGTGATGCCCGGAATGAACGGCGGGGAATTGATGGAACGGCTATCCCCTTTGGGCCGGAAGATGAAGGTGCTGTTCATGTCCGGTTATACCGCAGATACTGCGGCCCTGCAAAGCTTGTTGGCGGTGGGAGTCCCTTTGCTGGAAAAACCCTTCAAAATGATCGCCCTGGTGCAAAAAGTCCGGGAAGCGCTGGATTCGCCTGAAAAGCCTTAACCACGGAGACGCGGAGGACACAGACGGGCACAAAGATTTTCTTTTGGTCTCTGGTTGTGCCAGGGACCAAAAAAGAATTCCTCTGTGAATCTCTGGAGCAGGATAATGAAAGTCATTGGAACTTTTTGCAAGGTGTCGTTTATTGCCATTTGGGTAATCATGACTTTATCCTCTTCTTCCTTCTCAACCCCAGGACATGGAAACAACTTCTCGGTTAGCGGCACTAATCTCATTTATACCCCTGCCGGAAACCGCATCTTCCTCAAGGGCATAGGGTATTCACCATTTCTTCCAGGGGAAACTCCTGTATGGGGAGCAAATTTGCCGAATGATCAAAGGTATGCAGATCACCTCCAAATAATTAAGGGCCTTAATTGCAATTTTGTGCATGCCTTTCCTCAATTCATGCCGGAAAATTTCTTTACGGCTTTGGACCAGACAGATTTATTTTATGCTCAGGATATCTATGTGAATGGATACGCGGATGATATTTTGGATGACACTTTCCAGAGCGACACCATTACCCACATAAAAAAAGTAATTGATCATACCCATGCTCTTGGACGGCCAGAACGGTTGGTTTTTTTCTCCGTGGGAGACGAAATAAACGCGGGAACCATCTATCGCACCGACACGAGGCATCCCACCGTAAGAAATTTTAATGGCAACTACATTAACTTGACCGACCGTACTCCTTCGGAGGTGGCAATTGCCAAATTAATTGATGCTGCCATTACTTATGAACTTCAGACCTACGGAGTTAAGCACCTTTATTGCCATACAAGCTGGACCCACATCGGCCCGGTTAAGCGTCCGGACCTGGAAGTTTCCGAGGACTCTATCTTTTTTCCTGATTTTGGGGACATTATTTGTATGAATATTTATACCTACGCCCGCGGCGTAATTTCGTCTCCGCCAGGCTCAGTTACCGGTACTACCTATCAGGGTTATCTCGAAGACCTTATTGCGATTTCATCAAAGCCGATAATCATTACCCAAGTGGGGCTATCCACTTCCCCCATTGTCCCCAACCCTGGGATTCCTGAATTTGGGGGGAATGATTATCAGAAGGTCGCCTCCGTTTATGCCCAGGTGTGGAGGGACGTGAGAACCGCCAAAGGTTCAAGAACCATAAATGGATTGGCGTGGTTCGAGTTCATGGATGAGTGGTGGAAGACAGGCGACGTTGACGATGAACTTTCTCATGAGGATAATGATCCTGAAGAATGGTTCGGAATTTACGAATTACAGGCCGACAAGAAAAGCCTCTCCCCAAAGGGGGGTATACCTAAGACCGTGCAGAGGCTCTTTGCCAACAATATTATTTCTCCCATTTTCCCATTGCTCCAGGCCGATTGATATTATTTAGAGCTATACGATTCTTAGACCATGACCGCCCGCCAAACCCCCGCTATTGTCCTCCAGGTCCGCGATTACGGTGAAGCCGACCGGCTGGTGAATTTTCTCACCCCGGACGCGGGCCGGGTCTCCGGCATAGCCAAACACGCCAAAAAGAGCCGCCGCCGCTTTGCCAACTGCCTGGAGCCTTTGAACCGGGTGATTCTCCACCTCTCTCCCCGGCCCCGGGGGGATTTGGAATTTATTCAGCAAGGGGAGTTGGTCAACCCATTCGCCAATCTCCGCCGGGACCTGCGGCGCCTGGCCGCGGCCGCGGTGCTGGCCGAACTGGCCGGAGAGCTCTCCACCCCCCCGGAGACCACCGCGGCCATCTTCCGGACCTTAAATACGGCTCTGGAGCATCTGGATGCGGGCGCCGACCCGGATTCCCTGCTGCCGCCTTTTTTGCTGCATCTCTTGCAGTTAGGGGGCTACGGCCCCCGGTGGGAGTGCTGCCGGGAGTGCGGCCGGGAGCCTGCCCCCCCTTTTTACTTCAGCATTCCCCAGGGCGGGATCATCTGTGAGTCTTGCCGCCAGGGCGCGTCCGGCCCTTTGCTGCCCCTTAATCCCGGGGTCTGGAAGCTGCTGCGCCTGGCCGCCACCTTGCCGCTGGCAAAACTCACCCGCCTCCGTTTCCCCCCGGCTCAACGGGACCAGAGCCTGGCCGTATTACAAAAATTCCTGCGCCACCACCTGGGCCGCCACCTCAAGTCCTGGGCCTTCTGGGAGAAGATGGCCCGGGGGATTTAGAAGTCGTTTTAAGACCTCAATTTCCTCCTAAATTGTCATCCTGAGCGCCGCGAAGAATCTCGTATTTTCGAACTCTTTGAGATCCTTCACTGCGTTCAGGATGACAGAAAAACAGGTTTTGCCGCTGTTTCTCCCCAATTTCCCCTATCTTCCTCATTATTCGGCATTTGCAAGGTATGAAATCCACCCCTTTTAATACCCCGGCCAGAATCAAGTTTCCCCCTAAAAATGCCGATTTTAAAGGCGTAAACACTGATGGTTATCAGAAAGGGAACCGTATGCGCGCCAAACCTCTGGTTATGACCCTGGCTATCTGTCTGGGGTGCCTGAACCTCGGCCTTACCCCCCCGGTCCAGGGAGCCCGGATTGATGTGGTAGTGGATCACGGAATCGAGAAAGATGCCGAAGACCAAGGCCGGGCGGCAGTAAACGGCATCATCGATTCTTTTCAGAGCAATTACGGCGTGGCCTTAGAGAGAGATATGCGTATTAAATTCTCCTGCGACAAACTCAACTACAAAAAGGCCATCCAGAACTGGTACGGTCTGGGTGAGGCCCAGGCCAACTTTCATGCCCAAAACTCTAAAGGTTTGCAAAGCCAGGGCACCCTGATTGTCAACCTGGGAGAACTGCGCGGTAATTTTCCCCAGCTCTTCGTCCTCTGCCATGAGATGGTCCATCATTTTCAGGGGCAGATCAGCGGCGACCGGCACGGTTCTTTAAGGTGGATGTCGGAGGG
>JAQTXE010000130.1 GCA_028688935.1 Syntrophales bacterium | reverse complement strand
GATTACGAATTTTTTCTCCGATTGCGCCCATGCGAGCTCTATTTAATTATGCAATTATTTCAATATGTTCATATTTTTTTAGAATGATTGGCTTTTGGCAAGGCTGATGCATATAGACAAAGCAGCAATCGCCCTGGGCGATTTACTCATTCGACATCAGGAGAAAAACCATGAAAAAAGTCATTACCACCTTAACCGCCGTGGCCTTTGCCCTGGGGCTGGCCGGGGCCGGGATGGCGCAAAATGTGGGCAAAGAAACAGTAAAACCGCCCGTCAAAGCGGAAACCAAGGCGCCCCAAGCCCAGACAGCCCCTAAGGCCGCGGACCAACCCGCCAAGATGGCTAAACCCGGGGCCAAAGAAGTAACGAAATCCGGGGTAAAGGAAAAGGGCAAGGAAACCGCCAAGAAAGCCGGCAAGACCGGAAAAAAGGTGAAAAAGGCCGAAGGCCCGGCGCCTAAGACCCCCAGGGAAGTGAAAAAGCAGTAAGCGCGGGCCTAGGCACGGGGTCTTCCGCCAAGCCGCAGAGCCCGTGAATAATGGGCTTCAACCGCCATAAAAAAACCGGGCAGGATTCCTGCCCGGTTTTTTGGTTGGGAGATTTAATAAAGGGGACCGTCTATCCTGCCATTAACTACAATTTAAAACAAACTCCTTGTGGCACAGGCTTCCAGCCTGTGCTCAAACACCCATCTCATAAAGCCAGGGATATTCCTCAGGTTCCCGGTTCCATCCTTCTTTTGAGGGGTTGTCTCTGATATATTCCCATGTATCTAAAAATTCTCTCTCATCCCGGACAATGCGGTCGTAACGTTCATCCTGCCACAAAGAGCCGGAATATCCTCCAAGCCGGTTAATTTTCTGGGAACTGAAGCTTTTAACGCTATGAAGGATTTCGGCCAGGTTGAAGGCTCCGTCTTTGCCATTTGAAAGAGATTTGGCTAGAACATGCACATGGTCTATTAAAACCACCGCTGCGTAAATCTTCCATTTCAACCCATCCCAATGGCGCAGGGCCTCCATAACTATAGTCCGGTCTTCCGGATTTAAGGTTCGTCCCTGTTTACAGCGCCAGGTAATAAAATACACTCTTCCTTCGTCTTGCCAGTGAGGCAAGTTTCTCCTGGTGATATGAAAAGACTGCACAGGCTGGAAGCCTGTGCCACCAGGACTTTTTGCTTTATCTGGTTTTGGCTTTTGAGCCATCACTCTCTTACTTTTCCAACAGTTTCGCGGCCTGCTTTGCAAAGTAGGTGAGGATCAAATCCGCTCCGGCCCGTTTGATGGAGAGCAGGGATTCCAGCATCACTGCGGTTTCGTCCAGCCAGCCCTTCCCTGCCGCGGCCTTGAGCATGGAGTATTCGCCGCTCACCTGGTAGGCGGCCAGGGGCAAATCAAATTCCGGGCGGAGCCGGGCCAGGATGTCGAGGTAAGGCATAGCGGGCTTGACCATGAGGATATCCGCGCCTTCTTCCACATCCAGGGTGGCTTCCCGAAGGGCTTCCCGGGCGTTGGCCGGGTCCATCTGGTAGGCCCGGCGGTCGCCGAATTGGGGCGCGGATTCCGCTGCGTCCCGGAAAGGACCGTAGAAGCTGGAGGCGTATTTCACCGCGTAGGAGAGAATGGCGGTCATTTCCAGGCCCGTTTCATCCAGGGCCTCCCGGATGGCCCCCACCCGGCCGTCCATCATGTCCGAGGGTGCGACGATATCCGCGCCCGCCTGGGCATGGGATACCGCCACCTGGGCCAAAACCTCCAGGGAGGCGTCGTTGTCCACTTCCCCCCCCGGACGCAGCAGGCCGCAGTGCCCGTGGCTGGTATAGCCGCAGAGACAGACGTCGGTGATCACCACCAAGCCGGGAACGTCTTTTTTGAGCCGGCGCACGGCCTGTTGCACCGTACCTTTGGGGGACGCGGCTTCAGAGCCGATGTCGTCCTTTTTCCGGGGCAGGCCGAAGAGGAGGACCGCGGGAATCCCTAGGTCTGCCATGGCCTTGGCCTCTTCCGCCAGATTTTCCACGGAAAACCGGAAAATCCCGGGCATGGAGGGGATTTCCTGGCGCACACCCTTGCCCGGAGCCACGAACATGGGAAAGATCAGATCATCTAAGCGCAGCCGGGTCTCCTGCACCATCCGCCGTATAGTCTCAGACCTTCTGAGCCGCCGGGGCCGAAATACTGATTCCATTATTTTCGCCTTCCCTTATTTGACTAAAATCAATGCTGCTTATCCGCTTAATGGTTATTCAATAGTTACCTGAGGGGCAGGGGTCTGTCAAGACGGCCCGCGCCTGCATATTTCCTGGAGGTAAGAATGTAGATTAATTATACTGAAATGATATATTTTGATTGTAGTCATTATAATATCTAGAGCTTAATATCAAATCCCCTGAACCAAGGCGCCTCCACTCATGAACTCACAGCCTATGCCCGCTAAGACTACGGAAGTGATTAATATCAGCGAACTGGACCATCATTTTGCCACCGAGGTGGATCGCCGCAGCCAGGCGGACCTGAAGCGCTGTTATCAATGCCGCACCTGCGGCAACGGCTGCCCTTTCGTGGAGGCCATGGATTACCCGCCGTACGGGGTAATTCGCCTGGTGCAGTTCGGAATGCGGCAAAAAGCCCTGGAGTGCGCCACCATTTGGGTCTGCGTCAGTTGCCATACCTGTTCCAGCCAGTGCCCCAACTCCATCGACATCGCCGCTATCATGGACACCCTGCGCAGTATGGCCCTGGAGGAAAGGGCGGTCATCGGCAACAAGGAGATCCTGGCCTTTCACCTGGAAGTCCTGCACTCCATCGAACGCTACGGCCGCACCCAT
Source organism: Syntrophales bacterium (assembly GCA_028688935.1). Taxonomy (GTDB): domain Bacteria; phylum Desulfobacterota; class Desulfobaccia; order Desulfobaccales; family 0-14-0-80-60-11; genus SURF-52. The sequence goes on along the minus strand of JAQTXE010000130.1, from coordinate 8,257 downwards.
AAGCTGGGGATCATGCTGCGGCATAAGCTTCTCACCGGCCAATGGTTCAAAGATGTGGACGTGGGCCTGAGGATGCTGACTAAACGCAAGTTGGATCTCGTGGCCTCCAAGGTTAGGGCCATGGACGAAATTAACCGTCTTTTTCTCCCCTACTGGCGAGTAAAACCCCGATGAACCCTGAAGAAAGCCTCAAGTTCTCCTATTATCCGGGCTGCTCCGTGGCCACCACGGCCGCGGAGAGCAATCATTCCCTGATGCAGGTCTGCCGCCTCCTGGGTCTGGACCTCCAGGAACTGGAGGATTGGAACTGCTGCGGTTCTTCCTCGGCCTACAGCGTTGATCCGGAGTTAGGTTTTAACCTGTCGGCCCGTAATCTCTCCCTGGCCCCCGGGGACCGTCCTTTGCTGGTGATGTGCCCCCGCTGCCTCCATCATCTCCGCCACACCCACCTGGAGATGCAACAAGACCCCCGGAAGCGCCGGGCCCAGGAGCGGCGTTGGGGCCGCCCCATTTCCCCGGACCTGGAAATCGTCCACTTTCTGGAGGCCCTCATCAGGTTCGGCCTGGACCGCCTGAAAAAGGGGGCGGCCCGCAACCTTAACGGCTTGAAGTTCGTGCCCTATTACGGCTGCACCCTGTTCCGCCCGCCGGCCTTGAGACGCCAGAAATATTACCAGGCGGAAGTGGAAAATATTCTCACCGCCCTGGGAGGGGTAGCTGTAACCCGCACTTACAACCAACGCTGTTGCGGCAGCTTCCTGTCGGCCGTGAAGCCCGAATTGGTCACTTCTTTGGTCAATGACATCATCGGCAGCGCCGTGGCCGCGGGTGCGGACTGCCTGGTCACCACCTGCGCCATGTGCCAGCTCAACCTGGAAGTCCGGTGTACCGCGGCTAAAAGGCTCCCCATTTTCCACTTCTCGGAGATCCTAGCCCTGGCCCTGGGCGCCAAGGATTGCCAAGGGTGGTTCATCCGGCATCTGGTGAACCCCCGGCCCCTTCTGAAAGATCGAGGTTTGCTGGGGCCGCCCCGGTTGGGCCAGGTCCCTTAACCCTCGTCGTTAGAGGCTCCGGAGCCAGTGGCCGGGCTCCAGTGCCAGGTTTTTGTTTGACAATTATTAGATTTTCCCTTTAAAATAGTAAATTCTCATTCCTGGTACCCAGGGGGGTGGCATGACCTAGGGAGGCAACTCCCTGACTCGCCTAACATTTCCATTCCAAGGAGGGACGCCCATGAGACGGGATCTCTTGGTCCAGAACCCGCGGCCGGACGGATATCACCTGATGATGGAGCTTTTCGGCTGCGAGCAGGAAAAGATTAATTCCCGTAAATTTCTACATCTCCTCGTTAAAAACGCAGTAAAAAAAGCCGGTCTGACCAATCTGGGTTCCCGTTTCCATCAGTTCGATCCCCAAGGGGTCACCGGATTTACTCTCCTGGCCCAATCCCATATATCCCTGCATACCTGGCCGGAGTATGGCTATCTGGTCCTGGATATTTTCACTTGCGGCGAGCAGAAACAGGCCGATTCTCTGGCCGACGAGTTCCTCCGAAGATTGCACCCGAGCCGCGTCAGCCGTCAGGTAGTGCGCAAGGGTTTCCAATTTTCCCGAGAATAAATAAAAGCTGTCCGGAGACTCGCGGCAGTTAAAAGGGTTGACTGGACTGCCGGGGATGGCATAATAATGCCTTGACTCCTTCTAGGCGAGGATACCTGCGCGTGTTGAGATGGAAACCCTGGCTGCTCCTGCTGCTGTTGTTAACCCTGGCCGGCTGTCTGGGCGCGCCCATGGCCCCCATGGTCGAAACCCAACCACCGCCGCCGCCGCCCCCGCCGTCCGTCCGCCAACCCGACCAGATTATCCTGGAGGAAGCCCTGCGAGGCCGGGCTATGAGCGACGCGGAGGTGGTGGAACTCAGCGACCGGCTGCTGGCGGCAGGGAATTCCGCGCTCGACAACCCAAAGACCATGGCCCGCCTGGAAATTCTGTTGCTGAAGGCCTTGAAGTCCCCCGATAAGCGGCAACGTCCGGCCCTCCTCCGCAATCTGGGGATCATCCATTACCACCAAGGCAAATACAAAAAAGCCCGCCAGGAACTCCAGCACTCCAATGAGCTGAATCCCCGGGACGCCCGTACCCATTTTTATATGGCCCTGCTCTTTACCCACCAGGGAGAAATCTACCAGAAACAGGGAAAGACGAAACTCGCCCGTCATCAATTCAATCGGGCCGCCATCGAAATCGAGCAGTCCCGTAAACTGGCCCCCAACAATCCCACCTACCGCCAGAAGTTAAAGCAAATCATCCGGCAAGAGCAGTAGATGAAGATTTCCTGCCCTTATTGCGGCAACGACACCGATTTCTACGAAGTGGCCGAAGGCGTGACCATCACCACTTTCTATGTGCAAAATGAAGATGGCAGCTTTTCCGCGGTGAGCGACGATTCGGAGATCCAAGGGGAAGTGCGTCTCTTCTGCGGCGAATGCCACAAGGAACTGAAAGAATACCACAATCACTTCCTGGACATGCTTTTTTAAAACTCTCGCCTGCTTTATCCTGCGATATCTCTAGTTCCCCAAAGTTGAATAGATCAGCCACTGGGCCCCGGCTTCTCCAATTGCCAGGGGGCCGGATCTTTTCCGGCCCCCTGGGGTTTGGCAGGTGCGTAATTCTTGATTTAGAGCCGGCATCATCCCGGCTTTTTCCGATGACCAGTCTTTCTCCGGCCCCCCGTTCTTCCCTGGGGTTGCTGAACCCGGTTATTTATTCGCAGGCGGCGCCGGCCGGGGCAGTTCCGCGGTATTCTGCAGGGTTAAATCGGGTACGCTATAAACATGAATCTTCGGGCCCAGCACCACAAAGAGGTACTTGCCGTCGGTGCACACCGCCGGCAGCGGCGGCGGGCCCATATGGTGACCGAACGGCGGTTGGGAAGGCGTGCTCTGCTGGGCCAACCCCCCCACCACTGACGCACACAAAAGAAACAATACCACCATGACTAGCACTCGACGCAGCTTCATTTTTTCCTCCTTTACCATGATAAAAGTTAATGACCGTCCTTACCGCCCATGACGGGGCCAGGAGGTTATGAGAGCCGGATAAGATCAGGCTCCTTCTTAATACTCCGGTCCTCTTCCCCCGGGTCTCATTTCTCCTGGTAATCCAGCACCCGGTGAATGGATTTGGCTAACTCCAGGATATTCGCCGGTTTCAGAAGAATCTCCTTGACCCCTGCTTGCCGGGCGGCTTCCAGGGAGATCGGCCCACCACCGCCGGAGCAGAGGATGATGGGTAAATCGGGGCGCAACTTCACCAAATCAGCCGCCAGTTCCAACCCGGACATCAGGGGCATGGACATGTCGGTAATGACCAGGTCGAATTCATGAGGGTCATCGTAAAAAACCTGACGGGCCTGGAGACTGCTGGCACAGGCAGTGACCCGGTAGCCCAGGCGCTTTAAGAGCCTGGCGGCCGCCTCCACCACCTGCGGTTCGTCATCCACAAAGAGAATGCGCACGGGGAGCAGGTTAATGGGAGCCGCCGTTTGGGTCCGGAGAGTCCTATTACCGTCCAGGCTGGGAAGATGGACCTTGAGGGCTGAACCATTACTCGGATTACTAGTCACTTTCCCTCCTATATCCCTATCAATTTGGGACTCATCCTGGCAGCTCCACGGATGAGAGTGGCTGGTTGGCATGTCAAAGGAGAGAGTCAGCTGCCAATTATCTGGCTCTGCTCTTCCCTTGGGCAATTCAGGGCCCGGCGGATGGCCCCGATGAAATCAGTAATCCCCGCCGGTTTCCTCAGTAATTCCCGGACATTCAGTTTCCGGGCGATCTCCGGGGGCACCGATTCCTCACGGCCCAGGCAGATAATGATGGAGAGATCGGGGCGAATCTTCACCATTTCGGTGGCCAGTTCCACCCCCGTCAACAGGGGCATGTTCAGGTCGGTGACCACCAGGTCGAACTCCTGGGAACGGCTGCAGAACTCTTCCCAGGCCCTAAAGATGTTGGTCAAAGCTGTGACCCGGTAGCCCAAATCTTCCAGGAGGTTTCGTCCCAACTCCACCGTCTGCCGGTCTTCCCCCACATAGAGAATTTGCGCCTTGATAACTAAAGGCACCTTCCTACCGGTTCGGGGAGCCTTGGCATTATGCTGCCCGGTGAGATAAATCCGGAAATCTGACTCGTTTTGCAGGATGATAGCCACTGTCCCTCCTTTATCTGATCCAGGGTTAGGCTGCCTTTATGGCCCCAAGCCTCTGGATTATGGTCTAACAATTAATTATGGAGATATTATGGAGAAAGCATGTAATGAAGGTGGAGATGATGACTAGGACGGCAGGAATCTATTACAATAAAAGTGGGGCCGTCTTAGACCGGCGGTTGAAACGATGCGCCCAACCCAGAGAGCCGGAGTCGAGGCGTGAGGATAAAGCTCTCCTATAAACTATTTGCCACCCTGCTGTTAACCAGCTTGATGATCGTGGTCATCATGGTCGCGGTCATGCAATATTACGCCTCCCGCAATTTTGCGGATTACGTCCATAAAATGGAGATGGAAAGGTTGGAGGTCCTGGCCCGGGAATTAGCCGCGGCCTACCAGCGGGACGGAGGGTGGGAGCATTTGCGCCATAACTTGCCCTACTGGCTGGAATTTATGCGCCCCCGGCCCTTCAGGGGAGAGCCTTTTCCACCCGAACCTCCCGATCGTTTCCCCGGACGGGACCACCACTTAGGTCTGGAACCGCCGCCGCCCCCGCCGCCGTGGAGTGACAACCACAGACCACCCCCGCCCCCGCCGCCGCCTCCGGGTCAGGACCCCTTTAATCCGGGGCCCAGGATTTCCCTCTTCGACGCCGGGAAACACCCCCTGGTGGGCCGGGCCTCCGACACCCGGGATCATTATCTCCAACCCATTCTCGTGGAGGGAAAAATAGTGGGCTGGCTGGGGATCAAGAAACTGGAACAATTGTCACATCCCCTGGACGTGGAATTTGCCCAGCGCCAGGTCCGGGCCTTCTATTTCGTGGGCGGGATCGTCTTATTGGTGGCTATTCTTGTTTCTCTTATTCTCTCCCGGCATCTTTTGGCCCCCATCAAAAAATTGATGGCGGGAACCCGGGCCTTGTCTTCCCGCCGCTTTGACACCCGGATAGAAGTTGACTCAGGAGATGAATTAGGGGAACTCGCCGCGGCTTTTAACCAGATGGCGCAAGCCATAGAAAAATATGAGCAATTGCGCCAGCAATGGATTTCGGATATTTCCCACGAATTAAGGACGCCTTTATCCATCCTGCGGGCGGAAATCGAGGCCTTGCAGGACGGGATTCGCGTCCCCGACCGGGAGACCCTGGATTCCCTGCATGGGGAGGTTATCCATCTCAGCAAAATAGTCAATGATCTTCATGAATTATCCTTGGCCGACGCCGGCCGGCTCAGCATCCTGAAGGAGCCGGTGGACCCGGTGGAGGTTTTAAAAGAGACCCTCAGGGCCTTCGGCACCAGGTTTGCCACCCGGGGCCTCACCATTCAGGAGGAGTTTCCGGCCGCACCGGATCATCTCCTGATGGCCGGGGACCCGGACCGCCTGAAACAAATCTTTGGCAATCTCCTGGAAAACGCCTGGTGTTATGTGGCTAGTCCGGGTATTGTGCAAATCCGCCAGAAAGTTACAGATGGTAAACTATCCTTAAATTTTCTGGATTCCGGCCCGGGAGTGCCGGCAGAAGCCTTGGGCCGGCTCTTTGACCGGCTTTACCGGGTGGACCGCTCCCGCAGCCGCCGGGAAGGCGGCAGCGGTTTGGGCCTGGCCATCTGTAAAAGCCTGGTGGAGGCCCAAGGCGGCGAGATTGAGGCCCGGGAAGCCCCTTCTGGGGGGTTGTGGATGGAGATTCGCTTCCCTCTTTTGGAGCCCCAAAGTTCGGGGCAGGGAACGCCATGAGCAACCAGAATATCCTGATTGTCGAAGATGAAGGGAAGATTGCCCAGGTACTCCGGGATTATCTGGAGAAAGCGGGCTTTCGGGTAGCTTGGCTGGACCGGGGGGATAAAGTCCTTCCTCTGGTGAAACAGGACTCCCCCGATCTGATCCTCCTGGACCTCATGCTGCCGGGCAAAGACGGCCTGGAACTCTGCCGGGAAATCAGAAAATTCTCCCAGGTGCCCATCATTATGCTCACCGCCAGGGTGGAGGAACTCGAGCGGGTTCTCGGCCTGGAATTGGGGGCGGATGATTATATCTGCAAACCGTTCAGCCCCAGAGAGGTGGTGGCCCGGATTAAGAGCGTGCTCCGGCGCCTGGCGGCCCCGCCCCTTCAGGAGAAACTGGTAGCCGGCCCCTTAAGCCTGGACGAGCAACGGCACCAGGTATTGATTGCCGGGCGGGAATTAAGCCTGACCCCCAGCGAGTTCGGCATCTTAAAGGTACTGCTGGCCCATCCCCACCGGGTCTTCTCCCGGGGGGAATTATCGGCCCAGGTACAAGGCTATAATTTTGAGGGCTACGACCGCACCATCGACACCCACGTCAAGAATCTGCGCAAAAAAATAGACGCCATCCTGCCGGGCCAAGAAATTATCAAAACGGTCTATGGCATCGGCTACAAGTTAAATAAGGTGTGATTAGCAGGAAAGGGGCAAAACACAGAAAAGTCATGCAACTTAGTATCAGTTCTTTTTGATGACCTGTTTTTCTTTCTGGCTACGGGCATATAGGGCCATGTATTCTTCCTGGACGGATTTGGCTTCTTTTTCCGCCTCCTCCAGCCTTTGCTCCAGTTCCTTGATGACCTTGGACTTTTGCTGATATTCCTTGGAAGGCTCCCCCAGCCTGGCTTCTAATTCCTCTTTGGCCGACACGAGTTTTTCCAGCTGCTGGCGCATTTCTCCCATATCGGCCAATAACTTGCCCTTCTCTTTTTGCAATGTTTCCACCTGAGCCTTAAGCAGCAGGTTGAGCTTTTCCGGGTCCATATCTTCAGTGGAGAGGACCGCGGCGTTCTTCTTGAAAGTCCTTAAAAAAACCAGGCGTAGGACCTGGGGCCGGAAGAGATAGACCGCGGTGCCCAGTAAAATTACCAGGCCCGCCAGGGCCAGACCTGCAATCCACAGCCATTTGCGCCGTTTGGCCGCAGCCGCTGCCGCCTCGGGGGATAAGACCGCGGCTCTGGTTTTTGCCCCTTTTTCGGGGGTCAGGGCCGGGTCTTTCGGGTCTTTAACCGGAGTTGCCGCGCTGTCTTTCCCCCCCTTTCCCGGGGCCGCCACCGCACTCTTCGGTCCCATGAGCGAGGCCGGTCCGCCGGGAGTCAAATTCAGCCGCAAAGGCGGCGGCTGCAGCACCAGGGGCCGGCCGGAGGCCGTCAGCCCTCTAAATTCCAGGCTGACCAGGTAGGACCCGGAAAGGCCAGGGGGCAGAGCAAAGCGGAAGCTCTTTCCCGGCCCGGGGTCAACGAATTTGCCGGCAACCCCCCCCACCGGAGAGCTGAGGCTGATCCAGCCCGCTAATCGGGCAGCTTTCCGGCCCGGGCCGGGCACGAATTCCACCTGGACGGGTCCGCCGGTGTTCAGTACCTGGGCCTCATACCAGGGACGAGAGACTTTCAGGGAAATATTCCTTTCCCGCTGGAAGGTCTTGCCCAAAGCCCGGATCCTCAGATTCCAGACACCGGGCGAGCTGAACGGGGGAAACTGCGCCACCCGGACGCCCGGAGGCCAGTGGTCTTTCTGTCCCGCCGCTGGAGCCCCCAAGGGTAGGGTCACCGGCTTGCCCCCTTCTTTCTGCAGTTCCGCCGTAAAAATCGTTTGATTCAGGACTTCCGGGCTGGTCACCGGCTGGTTTTTATTTTTCAGCAAGGCCCCGGCGATCAGGGCCTCATCCGCGCCCACCTCCACGGGTGCATGGGGACACTCCAGTTTCAGGTCCGTCATCAAGATAATCTTCCCCTCCCCCTCTTTGTGACCGGACACGGTCCACCTGCCGGGCTCGGGTTTGGGCAGGGTCACCATGTCAAAGGTGGGGGCGGAAAACCAACGGATCCCTTTGCTAGCCGGACCCAATTTTCCTCCCTTGGGGGTTTCCAAACCTATGGGTTTCCCCTGCTGGGAACGGGTGGCCACCAGGATCGCCTCCTGGACCTGGGGATCGATGACGAAATGGTTGCCTACCAGGGGGGCCACTTGCGGCCCCTTGAGGTCTTCATAAACACGGGTGAAAGCCTGGTGTATGTCTTTGGCCGAGGGGATCAACAGAA
>JAQTXE010000375.1 GCA_028688935.1 Syntrophales bacterium | reverse complement strand
AACCTAACCGCGGGCTCCGCAGAAGTCACCTTCGCCAACCCGGACGTGGGTGAAGGGCGGGAACTGCTGCCGGTGGCCCTGGAGGAGGGTGACGCAGACCAGCTTCCCCTGGAAGTAGGTTTCAACGCCCGGTATCTTCTTGAGCCTCTCCAGGTCATGACCAGCGACACGATCTTCCTGGAGATCAATGACCGGGATCACCCCTGCCGGATCACGGAACCGGGAGATGCCCACTATTTCAGCCTCGTGATGCCAATGAGCCTTTAAGGGTAAAAACCCATTTTATCAACCGGGGGAGGCGATGAATGTCGCCTCCCCCATTCTATTCAGGAGGAATCTATGGCTATCAAAAACCTGGTACCCCGGTTGGCTGAACGGGGAAAGATAAAGATTGGGGAGCGCGGCGAGATTAGGACCTCGCAGCAGGGTAAACAATTCTCGCAGCCAAAGAAATTGGATCATTTCGTGGTGAGCACCATGCAGCGGGACGCGGCCGGCCGGTTGCTCCCGGACCTGGAGTTGATGCGCAAATTGTCCCCGCAGGGCGGCAAGCTGAAAGAACTGCCGGTGATGCTTCTTTATAATGACCCGGACATCAATTTCCAGACTCGGTATGCTTGCTATATCGGCAACCGCCTTTGGTGCTGCGGGAACGGGGAAGATGCTCAGCGCTTGGAGCAGGATGGCAAATATCAACCGGTCCCTTGCCCTTGTTTGCGCCTGGAGGCCAACTACACCGGCAAAGATAAATGCAAACCCAATGGGACCTTACAGGTGCTCCTGCAAGGTGTCGATCGCATAGGTGGGGTCTGGAAATTCCGCACGACCAGTTGGAATAGTGTTAACTCAATCATGTCCTCCTTGAAGCTGATCCAGGCCATTACCGGTGGGGTCCTGGCGGGCATTCCCCTTAAGCTGGTCCTCAGTCCGAAGACGGTCACGATCCCCGGGACCGGACAAAACATGATTGTCTATGTCGTCAGCCTGGAATTCTCCGGGACCGAGCAAGAACTGGCCAAAATCGGCTACGACATCGCCAAGCGCCGGGCCGACCACAAGGCCAAGATGGACCTGATTGAGGCCGAGGCCCGGAAGGCCCTGGAGCATCTGGAAGAGACCCCGGAAGAAATGCGGGAGGTGCAGGAAGAGTTCTATCCCGAAGGGGTGACCATCGAGGTGCAGCCAGAGGCGGCGCCGGAGTCTGAAGCGGAACCGGGGGAAGGGCCCCCGGCAGAACCGGCTTCCGAAGCCAGCCCTCCTGCGACGGATGAGAAACCGGAACTAATTGAAGAAACACTCCCCTCCCCTGAGCCGGTATCTGGGGAAGAGCAGGTGCCCGTATCTTGGGATGCGCCTCCTGTACAACCCCGACCCTCCCCGAATCCCAAAGCCAACAAGAGCGGAAAGGCTCCGGCCCCGCCTCGGCCCACGCCGCCAGGCGAGATAACGGAAGAAGGTAAACCCACCCTCTTTTGACCCCGAACGACAAGGCTTAAAGCGATTCATGGGGCGATTATGGGTTCTCCAATAAAAACCCTATTCGCCCCGAGTCTAAGCGCCAGGTGAGCCTTCGAGAATCTAAACCATCATTCCGGGGAACCTTTGCCGGCCCCCCAATGATGGTCTTTATCAAGGAGATAAAACAATGCCGCCCAAAAAGATGAAACAATATTCTTTTTCACGCCTGGACCTTTATGATAAATGTCCCTGGGCCTATAAGAAAATATTCCTGGATGGAATCCCCCGGGCATCCAACGAAGCCATGGTCACCGGGAAGATGCTCCATGCCCTGATCGCCGATTATCTGCTGCGGCTCATCAGCAAAAAGCAGCAGACCGACTGGGAATGGGCGGAAGGGGCTGCCCCCAAAGATGCTTCGCCCGATGTCCTGGAAATCTGGCAGAGGTTTTATAACTCGTTCATCCTGCCACCCGCCCTGGAAGTCTATGGGGTGGAGCACCAGTTGGCCTTTGACCGCAACTGGCAGCCCTGCGAGTTTTCCTCCGCAGACGCTTACTTTCGGATGATAGTCGATTTTCATTTCCGGCAAGGGGACTTGGCGGTGATATTGGACTGGAAAAGCAACCGGGCAGTTCCCGAGAAGATCGATAAGGACCTGCAACTGCGCATTTATGGGTGGGGCCTAAAGCAGGCGGTCTACCCGGAAGTCCAAGAAATTCTCTTGCGTCTCCACTTCCTTCGCTATAGCAAGGAGCGGGAAGTGCTCCTGGAACCCCAGGACCTTGATGGAGTGCCGGAAGTCCTGATTGACAAAATCAAGGTCATTGAGCAAGACCAGGAATTCAATCCAACCCTCGGCTCCTTCTGTGGTCTTTGCGGAATTACAGCCCATTGCCCCACCATGGCCCAAGCCCTGGTGCCGGTGGAGGTCTTGGCCCCATCAACCCGAAAAGATGCCGAGCAAGCAGCTTCCTTGCTTTTGACCCTCCAGCAGATGGAAAAGGAATTGGCCACCCGGCTAAAGGAATGGGTCAAAGCAAACGGCCCCGTTTCAATCGGGAATATGATCTATGGGCCGAACCAAGCGGTTTCTTACGACCTTGACCCGCAGTTAGTCACCAAGACCCTATTGGAAGCAGGGCTAAGCCGGGAAGAAGTCTGGCCCCTCCTGTCCATCACTAATACCAAGTTGCAGTCTATAGACAATTAATGATCCAATCGAAGCCTGTGGTGGAGGAGACCAATTCTTTATCGTTTTCCAGGGCGACCAACGCTTCCACCAGGCGATCCTCCACGGCATCCAG
>JAQTXE010000129.1 GCA_028688935.1 Syntrophales bacterium | reverse complement strand
TGAAAGCGCCGCACAAAGCGCAAAGCCGGGTATTCCTCTTTCAGGTTCAGCCGGAGACAGAGAAAATTCTTGTCGTCCCGGAGCATGACGTTGAAGCGGGGCCGGTTCTCCTTGATGAGGTTACGCTCCAGGATCAAGGCCTCCCGCTCGGTGGCGGTGAGGAAAAAGTCCACCCGGGCCGCCTTTTTCAACATCATATCCGTCTTGGGATCGTGGCGCCCCTGGTTCTGGAGATAGGACCGGAGGCGGTTACGCAAATTCACCGCTTTACCCACGTACAAGACCCGGCCTCCGGCCTCCTTAAAGAGATAGACGCCGCAGGACCGGGGCGCCTCGGCCATGGCCTCCGCCAACCCCGGATAAGGAGAAACGGGCTTTACTTTGGATGCTGACATCTTATCATTAGAATAACAGGCGGCTTTTGCCTTATCAAGGCTGGTATAATTACACCACGGAGGCGATACATGACCATTGCGACACGGCCCCTGGGCCGCACCGGACATCAGGCCACCATTCTGGGCCTGGGCGGCGAAGGCATCTTACGGACTTATGGAGAAGAGAAAAAGGCCCAGGCAGTGATCGAGGCGGCCCTGGCCGCGGGCATCAGGTATTTCGAATCAGCCCGGGCTTACTCAGGCAGCGAGGATTATCTGGGTAAAGGATTAAAGGGCCATCGGCAGAAGATTTTTTTGACCAGCAAGTCCCATGGCCGGTCCTATAAAGAAGCCATGGCCCATTTATCCATTACCCTGAAAAAGTTGGACACCGACTACCTGGACCTGTGGCAGATCCACGATGTACGCACGGCAGAAGACCTGGAGGCCATCACCATGCCCGGCGGCATCCTGGAAGCTTTCCGGGAGGCCAAGGAAAAGGGCTGGACCCGCTTCATCGGCGTCACCGGCCACCACGACCCGGAGATCCTGCGCCGGGCCCTGGACCTCTATGATTTCGACACGGTGCTGCTGCCGGTGAACCCCGCGGAACCCCAGGACCGCTCCTTCCTGCCCCTGGCTGCCGACGCCCGGGAACGGGGGCTGGGGGTCATTGGCATGAAGGTGCTTTGCCGGGGGCTTCTCCCCCGGATGGCGGAAGAGCCGGGGCGATTGACCTTCGATCTGGTGGCCTATGCCTTAAGCCAGCCCGTGAGCCTGGTGGTCATCGGCGGCGACACCCCGGGGCAGGTCAAGGCCCTGGCCCACGCCGCGGCCAACTTCACGCCCATGAGCCCGGAGGAACGGAAGGCCTTGGAAGACGCAGTGGCGCCTTTTGCCCAGAGGTTGATGTATTACAAGCCTTAGTTGTCAGTGATCAGTAATCAGTAATCAGTTTTGAACCAACAAGATTGGATTTATATCTATGTCTTATTCTAAATACTTAACAATTTTATTGCTGGCGCGGCAATGATCGGAAAAACCATTTTGTATAATGACATTCTGGCGGAGCAGATTGCCTTGCAAAATCCGGAACTGACCGTCGGGGAAATTGAAGACATCCTGGAGGCTATAGCGGAGTTGGAAGCAGGCCGGATAGAAGAACTGGACCTTAACCACTGGATACTAACCACTGATTACTGATTACTTCTTCACCCCCTTCCCCTCCAGCCGCTTCCCCACGTACCAGTCGATCTGCCGGCAGATGCCTTTAATCACCTGGGCCTCCCTCGCCCGGAGGCCGTGGCGGCTAAAGAGCCTCCGCACATTGAACATCCAGTGTTCCGGGTTCTGGTGGGAGATGAAGTTGATCTTCACCAGGGTTTCCTGGAGCATGGCGTACATGGATTCCAGTTCCCGGGAGTTGGCCAGGCGGGGCACGAAGTGGGATTTGTCGCTGGCGGCGGTGAAGATCTCGTAGGCCAGGACCATCACCGCCTGGGCCAGGTTCAAAGACGAACAATCACCGGTGGGGATGTGCACCAGGGCGTGGCAAAAGGGGAGTTCCTCGTTGGTCAGACCAAAATTCTCCGGGCCGAAGAGCAGGGCCACCTCGTTGTGCTGCGAAATATCCACCAGGCGGGCCGCCATCTCCCGGGGGGTGGTATATACCAGGCGCACCCCGCCCAACCGGGCGGTGGTGCCCACGATGTATTGAAACGGGGCCAGGGCCGTGGCCAGGTCGTCATAGACCTCCATCTCATCCAGGAGGTGGGCGGCGGTACCGGTGGCCATCATCTCCATGCGCTGGCGGTCCAGGTCCTGGGGCGCCACCACCACCAGGCGGCTGAGGCCCATGTTGCAGGCGCCCCGGGCCGCGGAACCGATTTTTTCCGGCCGCCGGGGCTTAAAGAGGACCACGGCCACCTTCTCCCGACGCACCCGGGCCGCCGCACTCCGGCGTTTCTTCTTATCCATGACCACAATGTAGCACAAACTGCGGCGACGGCAAACTCACCACTCCCCTTGCCAGCCGCAGAGAGAATGTTATCTTTAATACGAAGGTTTGAGATTTTGGGGCAATATCCCGGGGGAACGGTTTAGGCTGGAGACGCCTGGCTATCATGGCCCCATCGCTGCCAGGCCCTATTAAAGGAGATGGAAATGAAGCCCTTCTGGCCAGTGGTTTTGCTGTTGGTCATGCTCACCGGCTGCGCCACGGCGATTGCCCCCAGTCTCCAGCAGCAGGCCGGACCGCCGGTGGATTTTGCCGCGCTCAGCGCTCACCCCGAGCAGTATCAAGGCCGGTTGGTGATCCTGGGGGGAGAGGTCATGAAAGTGGAACCCCTGGGCCAGGGGAGCCTGATGACCGTCAATCAACAGCCACTGAGTATGCTGGGCAATCCCACGGGAGCCCCCTCCGGGGGCACCTTGGTGGTGGAGAGCGACCGGTATCTCCGCCCCGCCACTTATCAGCCCAAGAGCACGGTGAAGTTAGCAGGGACAGTGGTGGGCCGCAAGCACGGTTTTCCGTTGCTGAAGGCCAAAGAAGTGGTCTTTAACGCCCCCCCGGTCTGGGAAAAATGGTACTATCCAGTGCCGCCGGAATGGTATGGTAACGACCCGAACCTGGAATACTGGTTTACACCGCCTTACTGGGACCCCTGGAGAGGTAGTGGCAGACATTAGAGGTCACGATGCACATTGACAGCTACGACTTCGGGCGAATCGTTATTGACGGCCGGACTTACAGCCAGGACCTGCTGATCTTTTCCGGGCAGATTAAAAGCGACTGGTGGCGGGGCGAGGCCCATCTGCTGCAGATCCCCGATGTCTTTGAGGCCCTGGCCGCGGATATCCAGCTTCTGGTGGTGGGTTCCGGGCAGCCCGGGCGTATGCAGGTGGACCCGTCTCTGGCGGCTCATCTGCGGGAAAAGAGTATCGACCTGGTGGTTAAACCCACCCGGGAAGCCTGCGTGGTCATTAACCAAATGCCCCCGACCCGCCGCTGGGCCGCGGCGCTGCATTTGACCTGCTGATTATGATCATCGACAGCCATCTCCACAGCGGCATCCAGAACGTCAACTGGCGCTGGGAAGACATCCGGTCCTTGCTCCTGGCCGCGGGCATCACCGGCGCGGGGGCCATCCCCCCGGTGGAAGACGTTTACGACCGCTACGACCCTGATTTTACCGATACCCCCGCCTGGCAGGACTGCCGCCGCCGGGCGCATCAATATCTCCTAGGCTTAAATGACCCGGAAATCCAGGTTTTTCCCTATTTTTTCGTGTGGAACGACTTTGCCTGGGAGAACCTGAGGCCCGAATACGTGGCCATCAAGTGGCACCGCCACCCGGATGAGCCGGTGTATGACTATGGCTCTCCCAAGTGCCGGGAGTTCCTGGAGCAGGTCCGGGAGAAGGGCTTGCCCATCCTCCTGGAGGAGTCCCTGGAGAACACCCTGTACTTTTTAGATAAAATGGCCCCGGATTTGCCGGTGATCATCCCCCACCTGGGTGCCTTAAACGGCGGCTACCGGGCCCTGGACTCGGCCGGAGTCTGGGGCCGGGAGCTGGTCTGGGCGGATATGGCTGTGGCCGGAATAGCGGAAATTAAAGACTATCTCCAACGTTATGGCAGCCAGCGCTTGATGTTCGGCAGCGACTACCCCTTCAGCCGGCCGGACACGGAACTGGCGAAAATCATGTCCCTGGACCTGCCGGAGGCCCAAACGCAGGCTATTTTAGGGGATAATTTTCGACGTTTATGCCGGCGGCAGTGATCGTTTTCCGTTTTCGGTTTTCCGTTTTCCGCAAAAAATGCGGTTAAATTAGACTTCTTTAATGATTAATCCCTGTATTCTGATCCTTACCCGGAAAAGGAGGCGACCCGTAGGATCGCCTCTTTTGCGGAAAACGGGAAACGGAAAACGGTCTTTAAAGATTCAGCATCCTTTCCTTCCAGGCCTCCAGCATAGGCTCGAACTGGTCCGTCAGATTGCCGAGAAAGCGGCGCCATTCCTCTTGGAACTGGGGGAGATGCTCCACCTCCAGATTCACCCGCTGGCGCATCTGGGCTTCCAGGGCCCGTTGCATCTGGCCGATATTGGCCCCGAACCTGGCCTTGAGCTGCTGATAGGCGCTGTTGCGCACCTGCAAATAGTTTTGCAGAATCTGCTCCAGTTCCGCTTTCTGACGGGCCATGGCCTTCTTGTCCCGGGCCACCAGGAACAGGCCTTCCAGGATTTGGGTCAGCCGGGGGTCCATTTCTCCGTCCCGGGGCAAGGTAATGTTCCTGAGCAGCACTTCTTTGGCCGCTTTGCGGGCCTCTGCCTGGGCTTCGGCCGGCAGACCCTCCAGCCCGGTCTCCAGGTTTTCTCCATCTTTGAGAAAATTGACCGCCAGTTGGCGGCCCTGGTCGCGAAATTGGCCCTGGGTCAACTCTTCCTTGGTGGCCCGGCCATACCGCTCCGCCTTTTCTAAGGCCAACTCCATGGCGCTTTTGATTTCAGCCAACGCCGTCTTCCTTTCTCTCCCTCCCGGGGAGATTCAGCAGGTTTTTCATTTAAATTTCGGGGAAGGGGTAGCCTCGGTCTTTTTGCTATCCTTGGCAGGCGCGGCATCAGCGGCCTCTTTGGCCGGTTCGGCCGCGCCGTGGCTGGGATTCTTGCCACCGTAATCACTGACGTACCAGCCGCTGCCTTTCAGATGGAAAGCGCAGGAGCTGATGAGTTTTTCCAGACTGCCACCGCATTGGGGGCAAACGGTTAAGGGTTCATCCGAGAATTTCTGCCACCGCTCCAGGACATGCCCGCAAGCGGTGCATTGATACTCATAGATGGGCATACTGCCAACCTCCTTGCCAGTTGTCTTCATAGTAGCGAATTACCCGGGGAAGTTCCGGGAAATTGAGAGGAGTCAAGATTTTTTGGGTCAACAGGTGCACCTGCTTCTCTTCCTCCCGCCTCTGCTCCTCAGGAGCTTCAAAGAGCGCCTGAAACTGGCTGAAACGCACCACGTGCACCAGTTCGTGGGTTAAAATATAGAGGAACAGGGGCAACAGGCTCAAGTCCGGGCAGGTATCCAGGGCTTTGAGGATATTGTGATCCTGGAGGCAGATGCGGTAAAAATCAAAGATCGCGGACTTCAAAACCCGATCCCGATGGCAGCCATGGTACTTGGCCACCAGGGCCAGGGCGTGGGGCGAAATCTCCGCCTGTTCCAGACCCTCCAAAGTAAGGATGTCATAACGGGCCCGGCGCCAACAATTGGGCGTCAGCTTAAAAAAGTCGGAGGTCATCTCCTCGGCGATGCTGGCCGCCTCCCGAAGAACCTCTTTATGGTGCTGGTGGAAAAGAGAATGATCCATGACTCTTTAACCTTATAATATTATCACGATTAATTGCCTTGTCAATTGACGTTTTTTAAAAGAATAAAGGAGAAATATGTGATAGAGGGACCCACTGATAAGCAGTAAGGAATACAAAAAACAGCCGCAAGGTTCGTTTTTTCTTCTCACTGCGAACTCCGCACCGCTAACTAAGCTCCTGCCTCCACACCTCTCCCATAAGCTAGATTCTGCCATAAAATTTGTTCAGAAATTTTTATATCTATGTCATATAAGAAGGAACGATTAGCAACTAAAGGATGCTTGACAGCTGTAAAAAGCAAAGGGAGAGAATCTCTTGATTTTTTCGGGTAATCATGAAAGATCTTCCTGGCGCCAGAATCACTCTAGATGCCCATCGATTTCCTATTGCACAGGCGCCTCTTATTCTCCCTATCCCGAATGAATGATTATCGGAGGAAAAGCTTTGCGAAAAAGTACGCTTTGGAGCATCTTGGCTATGGTGTGCCTGATCCTGACTGCCGGATCGGCCGGGGCTCAAACCGCCGGTACCCAGAAATGGGCCTTCACCGCGGGAGGTGTGGCGCAGTCCTCCCCAGCCGTGGGCACGGACGGCACCATTTACGTGGGCTCGTTAGACCACATGCTCTATGCCGTCAATCCCAACGGCAGCCAGAAGTGGGCCTTTGATGCGAAGGATTCGGTGTACTCCTCCCCGGCGGTGGGTGCCGATGGCACCATCTACGTGGGCTCGCACGATTGGAATCTCTATGCCGTCAAGCCCGACGGCACCCAAAAGTGGGCCTTCCCCACGGGCCAAACTGTTTGGTCCTCTCCGGCCGTGGGCCCGGATGGCACCATTTACGTAGGCTCATTAGACCACAAACTCTATGCCGTCAATCCCGATGGCAGCCAGAAGTGGGTTTTCTCTACGGGAGATCAGGTCTGGTCCTCTCCGGCAGTGGGCCCGGATGGTACCATTTATGTGGGCTCTAATGACGGCAAGCTCTATGCCGTCGACGCCCACGGCAACCAAAAGTGGACCTTCGACACGGCAGACAGTATCGGCTCCTCCCCGGCCTTGGGCCCAGACGGCACCATTTACGTGGGCACGTTTCTGAGCAAAAAGCTCTACGCCGTCAATCGCAGCGGCAGCCAGAGGTGGGCCTTCACTACGGTGGGTTATCTGGCCCACTCCTCGCCGGCCCTGGGCGCAGACGGCACCATCTACGTCGGCGACCTTAACGGCAAGATCTATGCTATCAAGAGAGACGGCACCCAGAAGTGGACCTTCACTACCGGAGACTATGTATATTCTTCCCCGGCGGTGGGCGCGGATGGTACTATTTATGTGGGCTCGCGTGACCACAAACTCTATGCCATCAAGCCCGATGGCTCCCAGAAATGGGCTTTTGAGTCTGGGGGAGAGGTGCAGGAATCTTCCCCGGCGATAGGCACTGATGGCACGGTTTACGTAGGGGCCGGTGAGACCCTCTATGCCGTTTACGGAGATTCCCTGGGCCTGGCCGGTTCTACCTGGCCGATGTTCCGCCATGATCTAAGACATACGGGCAGTTCGAATGTCTTTATTTCATTCACCCCTAGTATACCTATGCTGATGCTAGGAAATTAGGGATAAAAGGCCTCTATTGGGGCCACCAGGTAGTATTTCAATGCCCCATCCTTTTAATTTTATGACTATAATCGGGGGTAGTTTCTTAATGCTCTAGCGGAGAACCTCATGCCCCGTCTGCCCCGGGAACTGGAACAACTGAACAAGATGCTGGCCTATGTCCTGGGCCGCCGCCCCGATGAGTTCGGCCTGGTGCTGGGAGAAGGCGGCTGGCTGCCGGTAAAACAACTGCTCCAGGCCCTGCACGCAGAACCGGGGTTTAGCCGGGTGCGCGGCGCCGACCTGGAGCGTCTGGCGGCCCTTGTGACTCCCCCCCGGCTGGAAGTGGAAGGTGAGCGCATCCGCAGCCTGGACCCTGAGCCCCCGGAGATGCGCCGGGACCCCGGGGAGACGCCGCCTTCGGCCCTTTATTTCGCTATTTCCCCTAAAATCCACGCGCCGGTGTGGGACCAGGGTCTTAAGCCCCCGCCGGGCCGGGAGCTGGTCCTGGCCCGCACTCCCGAGATGGCCCGGCGTCTGGGGAAGCGCCGGGCCAACGACCCTATCCTGGTGACCATTCACGCCCAGGCCGCGGCCCGGGGGGGCCTGGTGTTTCAGGCTTATGGGGAGGAGCTTTATCTGGTGAGTGCAACCATCCCCCGGGAGTTTCTGCAACTCCCGGCGCCCCCGAAAGAGCCGCTTCCCGCCAAACCGGTCCCCAAGCCCAAGGCCCGGCCCACGCCGGGCACGGTGGAATTGGACCTGCGTCAGATGTTCAGCGGCCAACCGGCCAAAAGGAAAAAGAGGGATGAGCCGGAATGGAAAAAAGGGGCCCGGGCCTTCCGGAAAGACCGGGGAAAGAAGGGGAAATGAGATCGTGTGCACACCCCTTACTTCTCGTTCCCAGGCTTGGCCTGGGAACGCAGGTACTGGGCAAGCTTAGCTTGCTGTCTACCTGCGTTCCCAAGTACAACTTGGGAACGAGTTAACGACCAAAAATTCCCTCTCCCCTGGGGGGAGAGGGTTGGGTGAGGGGGGCGTCAAGTAGTTGCACCTCCTGATGGTAAGTGGCGAAAGGGGCCCAAGACGCCACCCCCACCCCGGTCCTCCCCCCTCGCAGGGGGAGGGGGAGTTTGGGTCGGCGGACTTATGAGAATATGGGCGATCATGGAAATTACCGCCCCCCGGCCTTAGAAGCCATCATTGTTTTAGGGGGGCGGGTGGGGGCGGACGGCTACCCGGGAAGGCCCACCCGGCTGCGCCTGATTCATGCCCTCAGCCTCTGGCGGGAGCAGCATCCCCAAGCCTATCTGCTCTTAAGCGGCGGGCGCACCCGGGGCGCTTGCGTTTCCGAGGCCCGGGCCATGGCGGACTGGTCCCTTAACTGGGTGGCGGAAAACTGGGGCGTCGAGACCCGGGAACATCTGGCTCCCCTCCTGGTGTTGGAAGAGGCGTCCCGTAATACCCAGGCCTCAGCCATAAACGTCTTAGCCCTCCTGCAAAAACTGGGACTCAAGCGGGTGGGCCTGGTCACCGACCACCTGCACATGCGCCGGGCCCATTACCTCTTCCGGCGGCAAGCCGCAACCCACCTCCACTCCCTCCATCCCCTCCCCTACCCGGGCCTCCTCCGGGACTACTGGCAGCGCCGCCGCTTCCTGCGCCTTACGAAAATGCTGCTCCGGGAAGGCGGGGCCTGGGCGAAGGTTTTGGGGAAGCGGATGGTGGGGCGATGAGGCGGTAGTAGCCAGTGATCAGTAATCAGAGGTCAGTGGTACCGAATCCCAGCTAATATTGCTTTTGTAGAACTGGTAAATTCGTGCTATCGTGTCCATTATTTTTTAAATAAAAGGAGGCTGAAAATAGTGGATGCTGAAAAATATACTCGAAAATTGGCTATGGTCTGCCCGACATGCGGCGGCGATCAATTTCAATATGAAAAGGGAGTTGATGAGACAATCCAGGTTGTGAGGTGCGCGTGCTGTGAGCGAGAAATGACGAAAGATGAATTGATGCGCGAGAACAGCGAAAATATCTCTGCCCACATGGAAGAAATCGGCCAAGAAGCGCTAAAAGACGCCGCCAAGGAGATTAAACAAATGCTCAAAGATGCCTTTAAAGGCAGCGACTTTATCAAGGTAAAATAGATGGAAATTAATGCCGGTACCATTATAGCTTGGCTGGCGCTAATCTTATCGGGATACGCCACATGGAAAACCGTCAAACTTAATAATTTACTCATGGCGAAAGAGAGAGGCGAAGCCTTTAAGAAGAAGCAGGCTGATTTAGGTGCATCCTTTATTAAAATTGGAAGCAGCAATTACCGGCTAAAAATCTGGAACAAGGGCAAGGTGAGCGCCCGTAACGTGCGGATCGAGTTTCCCGAAGGCAATGAGGCTTTTATACAGGGGGATATTGATGAAAAATTTCCGCTTGAATCACTAGACACCTTTCAATCTGTTGAATTAATAGCTGCTGTTCACTCTGGCACAAGAGCAAAGCACCCGATCCGGCTAATTTGGTCTGATGATTCCGGGGAGCGGAATGAAAAAATCGTTTACCCGACCATTTGACCCAAGCAACCTTTGGACTAAACGGTTTACTTCAGAGAGAGGAAACAGGGAATGAAGAAAAAACATGTGCCACCTTCAATCAGAGAAACCGCCTTCAATTGCCCACATTGTGGGGCTTTAACTTCTCAGGTTTGGTTTAAGACGTTTGTGCAAACCATTGCGGATAGTGGGATACCATTTATTCCAGACGCCTCGTTCGTGGAGAAAGTACACAATCACCCGGATCTCCAACCAGAACATAAAGAAAGGTGGCTCCAAACCATAAATGAACGGATTAAAGGACTTGTATTCTTAGATGAACACGAAAGTGCTTGTTATAGTAGAACTGAAGCAGTCAATCTTTCAATTAGTCGCTGCTTTAATTGTAAAAAATTAGCTGTATGGATATACGATAGATTACTTTTCCCGCCAGAGCTTCATGGGGAAGAACCGAATATAGACATTCCTGATGATATATTACTAGATTATGAAGAAGCTCGCAGTATTTTAAATTTATCTCATAGAGGAGCAGCCGCATTATTGCGCTTGGCAATTCAAAAACTATGCAAATATTTAGGAGAAAGTGGAAATAATATTAATGATGACATAGCGAGCCTCGTTCGGAAAGGACTTAGTCCTATTATTCAAAAGTCTCTGGATGTTGTACGGGTTGTTGGAAATGAAGCAGTGCATCCAGGAATCATAGACCTCCGAGATGATAGGGATACAGCGTCCAAACTTTTTCGTTTAGTCAATTTGATTGCCGAACAAATGATCAGTCACCCAAAACATGTGAATGACATGTATGAAGGTCTTGTACCTGAATCCAAGAAAAAACAGATCGAAAAGCGTGACGCTAAGAAACCATAGATATAGAAAACTGAACAAATTCCCGCATTTTGTCCATATTCCCCAAAAACTCCTGAACCAAACCTAAAAGCGCGGGCCAATCTCTACACTGAACACCGGACAAAATACGAGATTCTTCTCTCCGCTTCGCTCCGTTCAGAATGACAAGAGGCTTTACCGGAGGTCTCGGTTGATAGTGGCTTTGAACCGCAAGGCAATAGCCCCCTGGCCTCTGCCTCCCCTGTCCCCTACTGCTCCCCGACCCCTAACCCCTAATCCCTAACCCCTAATCCCTGACCCCCGGTCCCTGACTACTGACACCTGAACATTAGTTCAACACCTGCCCCTCCCCCCACCCCCCCC
>JAQTXE010000374.1 GCA_028688935.1 Syntrophales bacterium | reverse complement strand
CCCAAGGAGTGATGCGGCTGCCCTCCGGCAGGACCATCTCCCCGGCCACCAGGTCTTCACCCACCCGCCGCACGTGCTGCCAGGGAAAAGTGGGGGCCTCCACGATTATGGGGTCCGCCTCCGGGTCCGGAATCTGCTCCACCATGATCACCGCGTCGGTCCGGGGAGGCAGAGCGTGGCCGGTATTGACGGGGAAAGCCTCCCGCCCGACGGCCAGCAACCGGGGAACCTCGGGGGTGGCCCCGAAGGTGGCCGCGGCAGCCACGGCAAAGCCGTCCATGGCGGCCTGGTGCACTGCGGGGGAAGACCAGCGGGCGATGGCCGGCATGGCGGTGACCCTGCCCAAGGCCGCGACCGTGGGGATTTCCTCGGGAGGCAACATGACGTCCAGATTAAACCTGGACAGGAAAATCTCCCGGGCCTTTTCCGGAGACTCCATACGCAAATAGATGTGCCTTTTCATTGTTTTTCCTTCCTCTCCCGCCAGCCGATGCTGAAAGGGATGGATAACATGACGATCCCCAAGGCGGCCACTCCCAGCCACCCGCCCCGCTCATAGGCCAGGCCGCTGACGGTAATGCCTAGGGAGCCTCCCAGGTAATAGAATAGGATGTAGAGGGAGTTGGCCCGGCCCCGGCTGACGGTGAGCCGGCGGTTTAACAGACCCGCAGCCGCGGCGTGGATAAAGAAAAATCCCAGGCAGACTCCGGCCAGGCTCAAGGCCACGGCCCAGATGGAAGGGATCAGGGTGGTGCAGATGGCCAGGACGAAGACCAGCGCTCCCCCCACCATGATGGCGCCGTTGCCGAAGCGGTTGCTGAGGTTTCCCGCCACCGGGCCGATTACCACCCCCAGGAGGTAGGAGAGGTACATCAAAGTGATGATCTGGGTGGGAGCATTAAAGGGCGGTGCGGCCAGATAGAAGGGCAAGTAATTAAAAATAGAAGAAAAGACGAAAAAGGCCCCAAAAGGCACCAGCAGCATACGCCATACATCCCGGCGGGAGAGAAGGTGAATAAACCCGGCTTCCTCCTCGGGAATCTCTATTTTGCCGGTTTCCGGCGGCAGCCAGCGCAGCGCCGCCAGGGTGGCGGCGAACAGCAAGATGGAGGTGGTGACAAAGGCGTAGCGCCAGTGCAAGGGCGGATGGATCCAGCCCCCCAACAGCCGGCCGCTCAGCCCCCCGGCCACCGTGGCCGAAACATAGGTGCCCATCACCACGTTAAGGCGCTCCAGGGGCAGGTTCCGGGCCAGATAGACTACCACGCAGGTGGACAGGGTGGGGATGAATAACCCCTGGATAAACCGGGCCAGGATCAGGAGCCGGAAACTGGTGGTGGACGCGGAAAAGAAACCGCACAGAGTAATCACCACGCCCCCCGCCAGGAGGATGGGACGCACCCTGGTACGATCCGCCAGACGCCCCCAGGGCAGGTTGGCCAGGGCCATCCCTAAAATCACCGCGGACACGGAGAGGGACGCCATGAATTCGCTGACTCCGAATTCCGTGGTGAGCACCGGCAACACCGGCTGGGTGATGTAAACGGTGCTGAAGGCCGCCACCACCAGGGAAAATACCAGGGCTTGGAGGCGGTAAGGACGGTCGTTTAGGTTGGGGTTCATGGAAGTCTTGAAGTAATAAGTAATCAGTATTCAGTGATCAGTGATCACTATCCTGCCATTTTCCTCCCGCAAATTACCTTTGCCCGAAAATCGCGGTGCCGACGCGCACCAGGGTGGCCCCTTCTTCCACGGCCGCTTCGAAGTCCCCGGACATGCCCATGGATAATTCCGGCAAGGGGCCCAGATCCAGTTGCCGCAGCCGGTCCCTCAGTTCTCTTAAGGCCCGGAAATAGGGGCGCACCACTTCCGGGTCGTCGAACCAGGGAGGCATGGTCATCAGGCCCACCACCCGCAGGTGGGGGAGCCCGGCGATGGCCCGGTAAAGCTCCGGGACGGCCTCCGGGGGGGCTCCTGATTTGCTGGCCTCCCCGGCCAGGTTTACCTGCACCAGGATCTCCTGCACTTTATCCAGGCGGGCCGCGGCCTTCTCCAGGGCCTGGGCCAGATGGAGGCGGTCCACGGAGTGGATGAGTTGAAAAAGCTCCACCGCGGCCCTGGCCTTATTGGTCTGGAGATGGCCGATAAAATGCCAGCTTGGCCCTGCCCCCAGGGCTGCGATCTTGGTCCTGGCCTCCTGGAGATAATTTTCCCCGAAAATTTTTTGGCCTGCGGCCAGGGCCTCCTGGATACGACCCACGTCCACGGTCTTACTCACCGCCACCAGCTTGACCGCGGCCGGGTCCCGGCCGCCCCGGCGGGCCGCGGCCGTCAGCCGGGCTTGCACTTCTTCGAGGTTACGGGCGATTTGGCTCATAGGATAGCAATCAGCTCAGCTTTCAGCTAAAGATCCTACCTTAAAACTGAGAGCTTGCAGTTAATGCTCCGTGGGCATTCCCCAAGGTTGAAATCCATTCCACCATTGGCAGCGCCACCCTATCCCAAAAAATCTTTTTCTTCCAACCCAAAGGCTCTGAGGCTATTCTCCCAGGTGGCCCGGGCTGTCTCCTCCAGACTGAGGCCCCGCAGTTCCGCCAGCTGCCGGGCGGTGGCCGTCACGTAGGCCGGTTCGTTGCGTTTACCCCGCCAGGGTTGGGGGGGCAGATAGGGACAGTCGGTTTCCACCAGGATGCGGTCCAGGGGCAATTCTTTCACCACTTCCCGTAAGGCTTTGGCCTGGGGATAGGTGAGAGGGCCGGCGAAGGAGAGA
>JAQTXE010000128.1 GCA_028688935.1 Syntrophales bacterium | reverse complement strand
GTGGCGCCGGTGGGCTTCCTGGAGGCGGCCATAGCCGAAAACGTCCTGGCCGGCAACGCCATGAGCCGCCGGGCTTCTTATATGTATGGCAACCTGCTGCCGCCGGGCCCCAAGGGACAGGTGGGCGCGGGCCTGGGGGTAACCACCTCCACCGGCACGGTAACCTTGATACCCCCCACCCACCTGATTACCAAGACCGGCCAGAAGATGAGAATCGCGGGCCTGGACTTTGAGTTCATGCTGGCCCCGGACACCGAAGCCCCCGCGGAGATGCATTGGTATATCAAACAATTCAAGGCGGTTACCGCCGCGGAGAACTGCTGCCACACACTGCACAACACCTATTCCCTCCGGGGCGCCAAGATTCGGGACCCCCTGGCCTGGTCCAAGTATTTGCAGGAGACCATCGATCTCTGGGGGGACAAATCAGAGGTGATGTACGGCATGCACCATTGGCCGGTGTGGGGCAACGCCCGGGTTCTGGAGATGCTGGGGAAGGGCCGGGACGGTTACCGTTTCATCAACGACCAGACCTTGAGGCTGGCCAACCAGGGCTATACCATGGTGGAGATCGCCGAGATGCTGGAGTTTCCCCAGGACCTGGCCCAGCATTTTGCCCTGCGGGGCTACTACGGGACGCTTAATCACAATGTCAAAGCCACTTACGTCAAGTATCTGGGCTGGTTTGACGGCAATCCGGCCACCCTGCACGTGCTGCCGCCGGTGGAGGCGAGTAAGAAGTACGTGGAATTTATGGGGGGCGCGGACGCGGTCCTGAAAAAGGCCCAGGAGGCTTATGGGAAAGGCGATTACCGTTGGGTGGCCGAAGTGGTGAACCACGTGGTCTTTGCCGATCCTACCAACCAGGCGGCCCGGCGGCTTCAGGCCGACGTCCTGGAACAGCTCGGCTACCGGGCGGAGTCGGGTCCCTGGCGCAATTTTTATCTCACCGCCGCGCAAGAGTTGCGCCAGGGCGTGCAAAAACTACCCACCCCCGGCACCTCCAGCGCCGATATCATCAAGGTTATGCCCCTGGACCTCTTTTTCGATTATTTGGGGATCAGGCTGAACGGCCCCAAGGCCGGGGGCAAGCAGATCACCCTCAATATGAAATTCCCCGACATCAAGGAAGAATACCTCCTGACCCTGGAAAACGGCGTTTTAAGCCACACCCAGGGCCGGCAGGCGCCTAAGGCGGATGCCACCATCACCATCACCCGGGCGGCGTTGAACCGGATCATCCTGGGACAGTCCACCGTGGAAAAGGAAACCAAGGACGGCGCCATCAAAATCACGGGCAACCCGAAAGCGCCGGGGGAACTCTTCTCCCTGATGGACAAGTTCGATTTCTGGTTCAACATTGTGACGCCGTAGATAAGTTCGAAGTTCAAAGTTCAAGGTTCACCGGGACGAAAGAGGCGACCAGGCGGCATTGATACCACAGGGTCGCCTCTTTGAATTTAGGGCCTGGAATGAGGCGAAGCTTTATGGCTGATGGCAAGCTCTTAGGACTTCCAGCGGCATGCTCTCGAGGGAGAGGACTTTATCTACACCTCCTTTTTTAATGGCTTCCTGGGGCATGCCGAAGACCACGCAGGAATTTTCATCCTGAGCCATGGTCATGGCCCCCGCTTCTTTCATCTCCATCATGCCCCTGGCGCCGTCGTCTCCCATGCCGGTCATAATCACGCCCACGGCATTTTTCCCGGCATAACGGGCCGCGGAGCGGAACAAGACATCCACCGAGGGGCGGTGCCGGCAAACCAGCGGCCCGTCTTTGATCTCCACGTAGTAGCGGGCCCCACTGCGCTTCAATAACAGATGGCGGTTGCCGGGAGCGATCAGGGCGCGGCCCCGGATCACGGTATCATTATCCTCGGCCTCCTTGACGTCAAGACGACAAAGCCCGTCCAGCCGGCGGGCGAAGGCCGCGGTGAAATGTTCCGGCATATGCTGAACGATGACTATCCCGGGGGCGTCGGCGGGAAAAGTTTCTAAAAAAATCCGTAAAGCTTCAGTGCCGCCGGTGGAGGCCCCCACCACCACCACCTTTTCGGTGGTTTGGATCATCGCTTTACTGGTGGGTCTGTCAATAATGGCATCGGCGGTAAGCTTGGGCTCGACTCTGCCATGTTTTTCATAACGCCTGAGCTTGGCTAATGATGCGGCTTTGACGGCATCACAGATGCTTACTTTCGCTTCTTCCAGGAATTTTTTGGTGCCCAGGCGGGGTTTCTGGATAATCTCCACCGCGCCGTATTCCAGGGCCTTCAAGGTGGTGTCGGAATTGTTTTGGGCAATACTGGAACAGATGACTACCGGCAGGGGGTGCTGGCTCATCAGTTTCTTCAGGAAAGTGAGGCCGTCCATGCGGGGCATCTCGATATCCAGGGTGATGACGTCCGGGACGGCCTGGCGCAGTTTAACCGCGGCGATGAAGGGATCGGACGCGGTATCCATTACTTCGATGTCCGGGTCGGAGGAGAAGATATCGCTCAAAGTCTGTCTGACCAGGGCCGAGTCATCCACGATGAGCACCTTGATTTTTCGAGGCATGCCGGTTTTCCTAAAAACCCCTGTCGTTTCTGTTCATGGAGGAATCTCTCCGGGGCGGCGGACCATCAGGAAAAGTGGTGGTGATTAGCTCTCCCACTGTTTGGAAGCCAACCAACATAGTTTTTCCAGGCGTTTCTGCAACACTTCGCCGGTGTGGGTGAAGAAAAATATTTTCCGGCCCCAAGTTCCGCCCAGGCTGGAAGCCTGGACCTGGAGGCCGTGAGCCTTAAAGAGCTCCAGGGCCCGGTGGATATTTTGTTGCCCTACGGTGGCCTTCCGGCATTTGCCCTGGATACATTCCAGGACATCGGCGCCGCCAAAGAGTTTGCCCTGGATTTCGCTTGGATCGATGCCCCGGGACTGAAATTGCTTCAGCATCCAATAAAAGGTGCGATCGACAAAGCGAAAGCTTTTTTCCTGGTGATGATCGGTGGGTAGCAGGGCATGACAGATGGCCCCGAGTTGTTGGGGTTGGTGGAAGAAGATCATGGACACGCAGGAACCCAGGGTGGTGACCACCACCGTGGGCTGTTCCGCCAGGTATAATTCTCCGGGCTTTAAATAGATGACGGGCAAATCCGTATGCAGGGGATGCATCAGGTTTTCCGGTAGATGGTGGGCGCGCATTGCCCCAGGGGCAAATCCAGGCCGTGCAAAGTTTCAGAGTGGCCGATGAAGAGGTAGCCCCCCGGACGCAAATGCCGGCAGAGCCGCTTAAGCACCGCCAACTGCGTCGGCCTGTTAAAGTAAATCAACACATTGCGGCAGAAAATGATCTCCTGGGGCTCCCGGATGCGGTAGTTGTCGTCCATAAAATTGAGGGTGCGAAAATGCACCAGGGACCGCAGCTCCGGGGCGATGCGGATCAAGTTCTTATCCTTATCTTTGCTGCGTAAAAGGTATTTTTTCCGCCAGGGCAGGGGCACCGGCTCAATGGCTTCATGTTCATAGATGGCGAGCCGGGCCTTTTCCAGAGCCCTGGTGGAAATATCCGTGGCCAGGATGGAAAAATGAAAGTCGGCGGAGGCGCCTCCAAATTCCCGGAGAAACATGGCCAGGGTATACGGTTCTTCGCCGGTGGCACAGCCGGCGCTCCACACCTTTAACCGTTTTTCCCGGCTCCCCCAGCCCAGTTTTTGGGTCAACTCCGGTAGTGCTTTTTGAGTAAGAAAGTGAAAGTGTTGGGGTTCCCGGAAAAAATCGGTTTTGTTGGTGGTAACCATATCCACCATATGGACCCCTTCGTCTTCCAGACCTCCCTGGCTGAACAGGTAGTCACAGTAGGCGGCGAAGTTGTCCAAACCCAAGGAACGCAGGCGCTTGCGCAACCGTCCCTCCAGCATGGTTTTTTTGGCGGGCGGTAATTTTATGCCGCAGCGGCTGCTGATAAAGCCGCTTAAAAGGTCAAAGTCGCCGGGGGACATCACCTCGGCATGAAGATTGTTGGTCGTGGGGCCCATAAGATTTGCGCCAGCCGATTAAAATCTAGATTTTAAAAATTGTGGGGGTACTAAGCTTCTTTAAGGCTTACTCCCCTCACCCCGGCCCTCTCCCTCCCTGGAGGGGTCAGGGTGAGGGGGTAAACCTTTGCCTGCTTCCCTGATTCCCGGGTTGGTGAAATTACCAAAAGTGACAATTAGATAAGTTTACGCGTTTTCCGCCAGGTCCATCTGCTCCCCGCCCATCTCCTGGGCGATGGCCAGTTCCTCCACCGAGAAAACCTTATCGATCTCGATGATGATGAGAAACCTGTCGTCTTGTTTGCCCATGCCCTTGATGAACCTGGTGTTTAAGCGGGTGCCGATCCGGGGCGGAGGTTCGATCTGGTCGGCGTCCAGCTCCATTACCTCCTGCACCGAATCCACCAGGGCCCCCAGCATGGTGATTTCGCCGTCCAATTCGATCTCCACGATGATGATGCAGGTATTTACCGTGGGTTCGGTTTTGCTCAACCCGAATTTCAGACGCATATCCACCACGGGCATGACGCTGCCCCGCAGGTTGATGACCCCCAGCATGAAATCAGGAGTCTGGGGGACTTTGGTTATCTTGGTGAAATCCAAAACCTCCCTGACCGTGGAGATATCCAGGGCAAAGACTTCCTCATCCAGCTGGAAGGTCAAGTACTGGCCGGTTTCCGTGATTGAGGCGGCACTCATGAGTCTTTCCTCCTAGTATCTTTCGAATTCCAGGTCTTCGCCGTTACCCTTGGTGTCCTGGCCCAGCAGGTCCAGGGTGATGCCTTTGACCTGGCCTGCCTCTTCGCCACCATTTCCCGGGTGGGTGAGGGCCTTCGCCTTTTTGCCTTTATCCAACTTTTTCAACTCTCGAGGTGGAGAGTCCCCAGGTTCCAGGGGGTGGAGCAACTTCTTCTGCTGGGCGCCGGGGGCGTGGGGCCTGGCAGCCAGGGAGCCGCCGTTGTCGGCGATCCTGAAGAAACCGATGGTGGTTTGCAGTTGCTCGGCCTGGCTCAGCAATTCCTCGGAGGTGGAGGCCATCTCTTCGGAGGCCGCGGCATTCTGTTGGATGACCTGGTCCAGTTGCTGGATGGCCATATTGATCTGATTGGCGCCGGAGCGTTGTTCGTTGCTGGCGGCATTGATCTCCTGGACTAAGTCCGCGGTTTTCTGGATGTCGGGCACGATTCTCTCCAGCATCTCGCCGGCCCGCTCCGCCACTTCCACGCTGGAGGCCGATAATTTGTTGATCTCGCCCGCGGCCGTCTGGCTGCGTTCCGCCAGCTTGCGCACCTCGGAGGCCACCACCGCAAACCCTTTGCCGTGCTCCCCGGCCCGGGCCGCCTCGATGGCGGCGTTTAAGGCCAAGAGATTGGTTTGGCGGGCGATCTCTTCAATGATGGAGATCTTGCTGGCGATCTCCTTCATGGCGGTGACGGTCTCGGTGACCGCATTGCCCCCCTCTTTGGTGTCCTCCGCGGCTTTCAGGGCGATCTTCTCGGTCTGCTGGGCATTGTCGGAGTTTTGTTTGATATTGGCTGCCATTTCCTCCATGGCCGAGGAGACCTCTTCGATGGAAGCCGACTGTTCCGTGGCCCCCTGGGAAAGCTGCTGGGCGCTGGAGCTCATTTCCTGGCTGCCGGCGGTGACCTGCCAGGCGGCACTTTGGATGCCGGCCACGACCTCGGAGAGACCGCTCACCATTTTGGCCAGAGCCTGCATCAGCTTGTCCTGGGCCGACCGTTCCACCACTTTGGCGGTGAGGTTGCCGTTGGCCAGTTCGGTGGCCACCTGGGTGACTTCGTTCATGGCGTTAATGAGAATATTGAGGTTGTTCTTGATAGCGTTGAAGTCTCCCTTATATTCCGCGGTGATATGGGGCGGGATATCGCCTTTGCTGATGCGCTCCACATAATCCGCCGCCACTTTTAAGGGTTCGATTACCGCATCCAGGGTGCGGTTGACGCCTTCGATGATTTTGGCATAGTCGCCGCCATGCCGGCTGGCGTCGGCCCGGGTGCCCAGGTTGCCTGCCACCGCGGCCTGCGCCAAGAGGTTGGCGTCTTGAACCAGATTCCCGATGGCTTTAATGGTGCCTTCCAACCCGGCGTTGATTTTCTGGAAATTTTCCCCCACAGCCTGGGTGTCCTCATCCGTGGCCGCAGTGGCGGTATCGATATTCAGGTCGCCGGCGGCCACTTTGCCCAGGTTGACCACCAGTTTTTCCACTTCCACCGCCTGGTATGCGGCCTGTTTTTCCGCCAGGCGGGCCGCCTTTTTGATGGCCGTCAAATCGGTGATGATTTCCAGGGCGCCGATGATCTTGCCGTCTTGATCCTTGACAGGAACGCCGGTATAGGCAATATCAAAATTGAGCCCCTGGGGGTGGGCATCCGTCTCGGCCGTGGCTTCCTGGCCCAGCCGCATGCACTGCCCCGTGGCGCATTTGTCGGTACGGCAGTGCGAGGTCTTGAAATGGTCGTAACATTTGGTGCCGATGAGGGCTTCGGCGGCAAGCCCGGTCAGGCTGGCGCCCACCCGGTTGATGTATTTCAAGTTGAATTCCCGGTCGACGATCAAGGCCGGGGCCGGCATGGAATCAAGGTGGCCGACGATGGCATCGAAAGCGTAGTTTACTCCTTCAATGATTTTCCGGAAATCGCCCTGGTGCTTGGCGGTATCGGCCCGGAAAGTCAGATTGCCTTCCACCGTGGCGGCAGTGAGCATATTCAGGTCGGCGGTGATGGCCCGAATTCTCTCGATCAATTTCTGCATGGCCGCCAGTATCTGGCCGGTCTCATCCCGGCGGTTCACCTCGATGGACATGCTCAGGTCGCCTTCGGCCATTTGGTTGTTAATCCTGACTGCCTCATTGAGAGGTTTGGTAATGCTGCGGTTTACCAGAAAGACGATCACGCAGGCTAAGATGATGGAAAGGATTAAAATAGTGATGGTCAGCATCCGGGTTTGACTATAAGAGGCTGCCGCGTCCTGACTGGCTTGCGCCATCAGTTCGGCTTGATAAGCGCTCAAGTCCTCCAGGGCGGTGAGATATTTGGCTTGCACCGGCCTCAGTTTGGTGATGAGAGCTTTCTGGGCCTCGTCCTTTTTTCCGGCTTCGACTGCTTTGATTAAATCCTGCTCCACCGGCGCATACCGGGACTGGGCTTCGACCAGGGCCTGTAACCGGGCTTTCCCTCCCTCGGTGTTCGTTACTTTGGTGAGCTCGCCAATCTTTTTGCTGACCAGCGCCTGGCTTTGCGCCACCCGCTGCAATTCCTGGCTGGCGGCCCGGGGGTCTTGCGCCAGCAGGGCATTACGCAAGGCCCGGGCCACCACATTGACCTGGCCATGGATCTCGTTGGCCAAAACCGTTTTGGGATATTTGTCTTTGACAATATTGGTCAGAGAGGCATCGATGTGGGCTAAGCGGTTAATCGCCAATAAACCCAGAACCAGCATTAATACGATCACCACTCCGAATCCCAAACCCAGGCGTAAACCGATTTTCATGTTCTTAAACATGTCGTTCTCCCTTTGGCATCGTTGAGTAAATGTTGGATAAATTTATGTAAAAGACGCATCTCCATGTCGCTTGAATAACCAGGCCAGAAGTTGGAGCAGGCAAAAGACGGCAACTTAGCATGATTGATAGTTTAGAACCCGGGTTTCACCATTTTGGCTTAGATATCCGTCTTCCTGCTGCCTGGCTCAGGTTACCGGGTTAATTCGCCAACTCCGCGGCCTGGCCCTGCACCAGTTGCGGGGCGTCCAGAATAAGGGCCACCGTACCGTCACCCAAGAGCGTGGCCCCGGAGATGCCTGCCACGCTCCGGTAGACCCGGCTCAGAGATTTAATGACGGTTTGCTGTTCCCCGATGACCTGGTCCACCACCAGGCCGACTCTGCTGCCGTTCATCTCCGTAATGACGATCTGCTCGATGGCGGGGGGGTGTCCTTCGATGTCGAAGCGCTCCCGCAAATGGATATAGGGCACGATTTCGTTCCGGACCCGGGCGATTTTGTGGCCGTTAGCCCGGGCCACGTCGGCCCGGGTCAGTTCCACGCATTCCGTCACCACCGACAGGGGCACGACAAAATAATCGTTCTCGATGGTCACCAGCAGACCTTCAATAATCGCCAGAGTCAGGGGCAACTTGATGGTGATGGTGGTTCCGGCGCCCTTTTGACTGTCGATCTCGATGGTGCCCCGCAAGGCCTCGATGGCCTTCTTCACCACGTCCATGCCCACTCCCCGGCCCGAGACATTGGTGATCTCTTTGGCGGTGGAAAAGCCGGGAGACATAATTAAGGAAAAAAGCTCCTTATCCGGTATTTCTACGTCCGGCGCCAGACACCCGAGGTCCACCGCCTTGGCCCGGATGGCTTCCCGGTCCAGGCCCCCGCCATCGTCATGCACCCGGATGAGCACCTGGGCCCCGGAGTGGGAGGCGGTGAGACTGATCCTGCCCCGTTTGGGCTTGCCGGCTTGCAGACGCGCCTCCGGGGGTTCGATACCGTGATCGATACTGTTGCGGAGCAGATGCACCAAAGGATCGTTCAGGCGTTCCAGCACGGTTTTATCCAGTTCCGTTTCCGCGCCCGCGGTAATCAGGTCCACGTCCCGGCCCAGTTCGGCGGCCAGATCCCGGACCAGGCGCTGAAATTTACTGAAGATGGTGCCGATGGGCAACATGCGGATATTTAAGGCGTTGTCCCGTAAATCACCGGTGAGCCGCTCCACTTCTTCGGCGATGGCCAGCAATTGCGGGTCCTGGAAATTAATGGCGGTCTGGCTGAGGCGGGCCTGGACGGTGACTAATTCACCCACCAGGTCCACCAGTTGATCCAGCTTGGCCGAAGGCACCCGGATGCTGGCCGAGGCCTCGGTCTCCAGTCTCTTCTTTTGCGCGGCCCGGACATGACGCTGTTCCACCAGGGCGGAATGCACCTGATCGCCGCCGACCAAACCGGTGCCGATCAGGGCCTCGCCGATCAACTGGCGCTGGGCCAATAGGCGATTGAGACTGTCTACGTCCAGATCGCCCCGTTCCACCAGAATTTCGCCCAACCTTTTATAATCGCCCCCGGCTTCCGAGCCGTCATCGATCACCTGAATATCCAGCTCGCTATCGTCCGCCACAAAGATAAAGACATCGGCAATGGCATCGAAGCCCCGGGAGGTGGTTAAGAAAATATCCCAGGAGGTGTGGCAGTGTTCCGGGTTGATATCCGCCAATAACGGAATAGCCTCGGTCTGGGCGACGACGTTAAAATCTCCCAGTTGCCGCAATTCGTTCAATAAGTGTAAGGGGGTGGCGCCGGTGAGGAAGATATCGGCGGCAGGACGAAAGCGGATTCTATAAGTGACCGCCGCGCCGGCGCCGGAGTTATCTTGGGGGGGAGGCGGCGGCAGAACAAATCCGGCCTCGATAGCGGCCTGGGGGAGTAAAGCCCGCAGGGCCGCGATGATCTCTTGTTTTGTCGGCGCCTCCTCCGGTCCGCTCCCGTCCAGCATGGCCCGGATTTCATCCCGGGCCGCCAGGCTCAAGTCCACCAGCTCCCTGGTCACCGCCATCTTGCCATCCCGCACCAGGTCAAAGACGGTTTCCACTTCATGGGTGAAGGAGGCGATATCCTCGAAGCCGAACATGGCCCCGGAGCCCTTGATGGTATGCAGGGCCCGGAAAACCCGGCCGATCAAGCCGTCATCTTCCGGAGACTGCTCCAGGGCCAGCAAAGACTCTTCCAGCTCCGCCAGGAGTTCCTGGGCCTCTTCCCGATAGGCTTCCTGGTTTTTATCTTTCATCCCAGAACCTTCTTGGCCACCGCCACCAATTGCTCCGGGGAAAAGGGCTTGACAATCCACCCCGTGGCGCCGGCGGCTTTGCCTTCCTGCTTTTTCTCCGCCTGGGATTCGGTGGTGAGCATGATGATGGGCAAAAACTTATACCTGGCATCAGCCCGCAATTGCCGGATCAGGCCGATGCCGTCCAGGTTGGGCATATTCAGATCGGTAATCACCAGGTGCAGAGCGCTCCCGTTCAGCTTCCCCAGGGCATCCCGGCCGTCCACCGCGGTAATCACCTCATAGCCCGCGGCTTTCAGGGTGAAGCTCACCATCTGGCGCACACTGGCGGAATCGTCCACCGTCATGATAACTTTGGCCATTACTCCCACCCTTCCTTCCAGAGACAACTTCCCTGGGAATCGAGGTTACAACCCCTCTCCCGGATAAATCCGGTCTCCCGCACCGCTGCTTTCAGGACCTCCGGCCGCGGGTCCGCCAACTTCAAGGTTTTGTCGGCTCTAACGGCAGTTCGATGGGCGGCGCAGAGCAGTTGCACAAAAGAGAGGTCTACTGCCGTCACTTCTGCAAACGTTAAGGATATTTCTGTGGCGTTATCCAAGGCTGCCAGTAATACCCGGTGCAGTTCTTGGGCGTTGTCAATGGTGAGATCGCCGGCGAATTTTAAGACCTCGTGGTTTGGTGATGCTTTTTTCTTATTTTTCATGGGCCCAACCTCGATCTTTAAAAGAGCTCCACGTTATCGCCAAGATCGGCGCCGTCGTCTGTGGCCTGGGCAGCATCGGTGTTCTCCTCCATATGATCCGGGGCGAACATTTCCACGGTGGCGGGGGCAGATATGAGGATTTGCTCATGCACCTGGCGCTCATCCACCATGGTGTATTGGGCTTTGAGACTTTCCAGTTCCTCATCGTCCAATCCCGTCAACTCATGCTTTTCCGGCAGATGCGCTTGAAATTGCCCGGCCAATTCCCCCAGGCCGGCAATAACCTGGTCGAGCACTTCCCCGGCATATTCGTGCACCGTGATTTCTCCCCCGGCCCGGGTAAGGTCGGCCGAAAGGCTTTTGCCTTGGTGGTCCACCTGGGTTAACCCGGAGATGGCATTCTCGTTGAGACTGCCCAGGGTTTTTAAGACCGATCCCAGATTCGTGACCAGGACGGCCACATCCACCTCCGCCTGGGCCTCACCCTTGCCTTGATCGGCGGATAATTGGCGGGCCGCGGTATGGATGGACTGTAGATGCCCGGATACTGCCAGGGTTTGTTGCCTGGTTTCCCCCACCAGGTTCTGGGTGGCCTCAGCCAGCA
>JAQTXE010000127.1:5599-11238 GCA_028688935.1 Syntrophales bacterium | reverse complement strand
CACCCTGGCGGAGCGCAAAGACGACATCCCTTTGCTCTGCCGCCACTTCCTCCAGAAGTTTGCCGAGGCCCAGGGCAAGCAGATCGACCAGATTGCCGACGAAGTAATGGAAATCCTTCTGGACTATGAGTTCCCCGGTAACATCCGGGAACTGGAAAATATCATGGAACGGGCGGTGACCCTGGCCTCCGGCCCCACCATTGAAGTAAGCCACCTGCCCCAGGACTTCCAGCAGCCCGGCTTCCAGGTGCAGCGCCGCCAGAAAAAGGAATTCCTCACCCTGGAGGAAAACGAACAGGAATACATCGCCTGGGTCCTGCAACAGATGGGCGGCAACAAGACCAAGGCCGCGGAAATCCTAGGGATCGACCGGGTCTCCTTATGGCGGAAGCTGAAAAGGCAGGATACGGGGTAGGGGAGAAACTACATTAGGGCCTAGACAATCCCTTTCTAAAATTTGCGGTAGGCTCTTCCTCGGGGTCTGACTGCGGTGATGTTAACTTGGCGGGCATCTTCGTCGATTTCGTAAAAGATTCGCCAGTTACCCACCCTGTATTTGCGCTCCTCTTGGCCCATCTCCACCGCACTTGATATGCGGGGGTCCAGCGGATCTTTTGCCAATTCTTGCAGTCTTCTATGAATGCGCTTGATGGTTGTCCGATCCAGGGACTTGATGATCTTGGCGGCGGTTTTATCAATTTGCAGGGAATAACTCATAGACCAAGGTCTTTTTCCAACTCTTCCAGGGTCACAAATTCACCGCGTTTTATAGCTTCCTTTCCTTCTTTAATGGCAGCCCAATCCTCCGCGCTCAGAGGTTCACGGTGTTCCTCATGCCGGTAATAGAGCATGTCTAGGAACTCCCTCAATAGATCGGCGTCCGGGCCTTGAGCCACGGCTTTAAACTTGCCCAGCAAATCTTTATCTATTCCTCTTTCCATGGGGTATGCATCCTCTATTTTCTGCTTAATTGTTTTTGATAGTCCTTATAAAGCTTTTATCAATTTCCAGGTCCTTCATTAACTCATCGACCGTTCCCTTTTTAGCCAGGCCTTTTTATAAGTACGCATGCTTCTAACCGCGTCTTCCGTCACTAACTGATAAATCATTGCGGCAGCAGCACCAAATCGACTAAAGGTTTGATCTCTTCCGTCAGGAAGATTTCCATGCCTTCTTTTACTTCCGGTTCCAGGTTGTTGATATCCACTTCATTGAGTTTGGGGAAGACCACCACTTTGACGCCGGCCCGTTGCGCGGCCAGGATCTTTTCCCGGATGCCGCTCACCGGCAGGATGCGGCCGGTGAGGGTCAGTTCCCCGGTCAAGGCGATGTCCCGCCGGGCCGGGCGGCCGGTGAGCAAGGAAAGCAGCGCCAGGGCGATGGTGGCGCCGGCGGAGGGCCCATCCTTGGGAATGGCCCCGGAGGGCATATGGATATGAATATCTTTACCCATGAAGAAGTCGGGGTCTAAGCCAAAATCCGAGGCATGGCTGCGGAGAAAGCTCAAGGCGGTCTGGGCGGATTCCTGGAGCACGGTCCCCAGGGAGCCGGTGAGGATCAGTTGCTGGTGGCCCCGCATCTGGGAGGCCTCCACAAAGATCAGTTCGCCGCCGAATTCGGTCCACACCAGGCCGGTGGTGACGCCGACGCGGTTGCCCGCTTCCGCCACCGCGTGGCTGTACTTCCGGGGGCCCAGGAGCTTTTCCACCAGGACTTCGTCCACGGTGAGGGCGCAGGCCCCGCCTTTGGCCTGGAGGCAGATGCGCGCCAGTTTGCGGCAGATGGTGGCAATCTCCCGGTCCAGGTTGCGCAGGCCCGCTTCCTGGGTGTAATCGTTGATGATCTTGGAGATACCGGCGTTGGTGAAATCCGGAGTCAGATGGGTCAGGCCATGCTCCCGGAGCTGCTTAGGGATCAGATATTTCTTGGCGATATTCTTCTTTTCGCTCTCGGTGTAGCCGGGAAAATTGATGACCTCCAGGCGGTCCAGGAGGGGGTGGGGCAGGCTCTCCACCACGTTGGCGGTGGTGATGAACATCACCCCGGAAAGATCGAAGGGCACGTCCACATAATGATCCACAAAATGGCTGTTCTGCTCCGGGTCCAGGATCTCCAGGAGCACGGAGGCCGGGTCCCCCCGGAAGTCCTGGCCGATCTTGTCGATCTCGTCCAGCATAAAAACCGGGTTTTTTAAGCCGATGCGCCGGATTTCATTGATGATCCTGCCGGGCATGGCCCCCACGTAGGTACGGCGGTGGCCCCGGAGTTCCGCTTCATCCCGGAGCCCCGCCAGGGACATGCGCACAAACTTGCGCTCCAGGGCCTCGGCGATGGCCTTACCCGTGGAGGTCTTACCGGTGCCCGGAGGGCCGGCAAAACAAAGGATGGGGCCCCGGCTCATCTGCATGTGCCTTTTCTTGTCGATGATGTCCCGGACCGTCTCCCGGAGTTCATCTATCTTGATGGGCTTGGAGAGGTAATGGGCCGCGCCTTTCTTCAAGGCGTCCACCGCGGTGGAGACCGTGGCATAACCCGTGACCATGATGATTTCCGTGTGAGGAGCCAGTTGCTTGGCAGATTCCAGGAGTTGCAGGCCGTCCATCTTCTCCATCTTCAAGTCCGTGAGAATCAGGTCGTACTCCTGGGCCTTGATCATCTCCAGGGCTTTGGCGCCGTTGGCCGCGCCATTGACCTGGTGGCCCTCTTTCCGGAGGATGTACTCCAAATTGGTGCGGGCGATCTCTTCGTCATCCACCACCAGGACCCGGGCACTCTGCAGGCTGCAGAGGGTGCGCACCGCCAGGTATTCCAGGATGCGTTCCTTAACGTGCTTCAGGCCGTAGTGCTGGGATTCCAGCAAACGCTCGGCCCTTTTCAAGTCCAGGTTGTCCTCGGTAAAGCGGTTCCAGGGGAGAGAGATGAGGTAATCCAGATAATTCAGGCCAATGGAATATTCGGCCACCGAAGGATCGGTCTTGTCGACTCGCTCCAATTCTTTCAGGGCCACGGCCAGCACTTCCGGGGGGAGCTGGGCCTTGTTGATGGCCGTGCGCAGGTCCGCCAACTCTTGCCCGCTCTTGGGCCTTTCCTCTTCGCTTTTTCGGAAAAAAACCATGGCAGCAAACCCTTCTAAAAGCTTGACAGAAGCGGTCTAAAAGGAGGGGCCGGCTAAGGCCGTCCCAGGCCGGGAAGCCTGTATCCGGGTCCTTAAGCCCTCACTCGCGAACCGCTTTTTAGCGAATTCTCTTCTAGTTAATCAGTATCATACCCCTGGCTCAGTATAAAGAAAAACTTAGGTGGGGGCAATTACCGTTGCCCCCACCTCATTTTTTAATTTTTTGATTTTCTTTGTAATTTTTTACGAGGCCTGAAGAGATAACAGTTGTGTTGCATTATGCAATCTGTTGCACAAGGAAGTGTAACAGTAATTAAATGCCTGAAAATATTATGTATTAAAAAAATCACTTGTGAAGCATTGCACAATGCAACGGTCAGCAGGGGTTCAAGATAAAGGTGGTAATCTAACTTAATTAATTAATACAGTATGTTAACTGTTTGGCAAGGATCTTGAATATAAGATAGCCAAAGGAAACGGCCATCTGGCCTGGGTTAAGGAAAGAACACCCGAAGGATAAGCAAGCCATGATGAGTTTCATGAAAAAAATCCAGGAAAAGGAAAAGGCCCGGCAGCAGGAAGCCCTCCGGGAGGGGAACGTCCGGACCCCGGAAGGCCGGGAAGCTGTTACCAAGGACGAGGTCTCCCGGAAGATCCTGGTGGTGGGCAAGGGCGAAACCCTGGACGCCGAGGCCATCGATTATGCCGTTAACCTGGCCGAGCGTCTGGGTTACGACATTATCGCCCTGAGCGTCAATCCCACTCTGGGCTCCAAAGGTAGGGTATTCTCCCCCTACAAGCAGCTCCTGCGGGAGAAGTTCACCCAGAAGGCCAAAGCCGCGGGGGAATCCCTGCAAAAGAAATTGGCTTTGAAAGGCATCAACGTTGAACAGTTAGTGAAATTCGGCGATGTGGGGCAAGCGGTGGCCGAAGTCAACCGGCAGATGAAGCGGATTGAGTTCGTGATCACCCAAGACGGAGTCAAGGAAACGGAAGTCAGTGGGGAAATCAATCTCCCCGTTTTCAGTATTACCGGCTACCAAGGAGAGAGAACCATGGCTAAAGCAGCTGACAGCAGCAGAACCAAGATGATTGGTAAAACGGTAGGGTTAGGCCTCGCGGCGGCGGCTCTGTATGCCGCAGTCTTTTTAAATACCGATACGGTAATGAAGTATTTCACCAAGGGGGCCTGGTACGCGGCTCTGCCCGTGGCCACAGTGTTCATTTTTTCTTTTGTCCACGGCGCTTTTGCTTCCCAATTTTGGTCCCTGATGGGCATTGAAGCCACCAAGAAGGCGCAGCCCAGACCGACGGCGGCGAAGCGGCCGGTGGCCAGAAAGCGGCCTCGTCCCCAGTTGCGGATCGACACTTAAGAGATCACCCTTTGACGATCAAGTACGGATACCGGCATACCTGAGAGGAGGAATTAGTAATGCATGACGTAGCCGCAGAAACCGTTAAATTTATCGATCTGAATACGGCGAACATCTTGTTCCTGGTTATCGTCGGCTTTATCGGCGGCCTGGTGAGCGGCTTCATCGGCTCCGGCGGCGCCTTCGTCCTGACCCCGGGGATGATGAGCCTGGGAGTGCCCGGGACGGTGGCGGTGGCCAGCAACATGTGCCACAAGTTCCCCAAAGCCATGGTGGGAGCATATAAGAGGTTTAAGTACGGCCAGGTGGATATCAAACTGGGTTTAGTTATGGCGGCCTCCGCCGGGGGCGGAGTCTGGGTGGGGATAAATATTCAACAGTGGATTCTGAATCAATGGGGGGAGGCCGGCTCCAACCTCTACGTGAGCCTCTCCTTTGTGATCATCCTGG
Organism: Syntrophales bacterium; assembly: GCA_028688935.1. Lineage (GTDB taxonomy): Bacteria > Desulfobacterota > Desulfobaccia > Desulfobaccales > 0-14-0-80-60-11 > SURF-52. The sequence continues at coordinate 6,300 of JAQTXE010000127.1, read as the reverse complement.
TAGTGGTGGGCGGCTATGTCTTCTATGACGCCTGGAAGACCGCCAGGACCGGGGGTGAAGAGAAGGTCTGCGCCCTGGCCCAGTGGCTGCAGTCCATTAACCTGCCGCCCATGATGCACTTCAAGACCGCCAATATCCGCATCTCCATGTGGTTCACCCTTCCCATCGGCTTCGCCACCGGCATGCTGGCGGCCACCATTGCGGTGGGCGGCTTCATCGGCGTGCCCGGCATGATCTATGTCTTGGGCGTCTCGGGCTTGGTGGCATCGGCCTCGGAACTGGTCATCGCCTTTGTTATGGGCTTCGGCGGCTCCATTAAGTGGGCCATGAGCGGTATGGTGGACATCCGCCTCACCCTGCTCATCCTGGCCGGTTCCCTCTTCGGAGTGCAGTTGGGGGCCATTGGCACCACTTACGTGAAAGAACACATGATCAAGGTGGTCATGGGCTCCATCATGCTCATCGTCGCCGTGAGCCGTGCTCTGGCTATCCCCACCTACCTGAAGGACCTGGAACTCATAACTGTCGCCGACTCCACCAACAAGACGCTCATGACCGCCAGCTTCCTCAGCATGTGCTTCGCTTTGGGGATGGGCGCCCTCATCATCCTGGGCGCCATGTGGAGGGCCAAGAGAGCCGAAGCCAAGGAAGCGGCAGTGGCCTTAGAAAAGAGTTATGGGAAAGTATAACCGCCTCCTGGG
>JAQTXE010000127.1:0-5589 GCA_028688935.1 Syntrophales bacterium | reverse complement strand
TCCTGGTGGGCGTGGACGGCTCGGCCGCGAGCCTCCACGCCTTCCGGGAGTCCTGCAAATTGAGCGGTTCCTGGGTCACTGTGGTTGCAGTGGCCCCTTTTTACAAAGGGGACCTGCGCTTGGTGGGGGTGGCCAACCCCCAGGCATTGTTGACCGAGCCTTGCAACACGGCCTTGGAGGAGGCCCAGGAACTGGCGGACGAGGCCGGCGCGGTAATCAACAAAGTCTGTGCCGTGGGCGCGCCCCATGAGCGGATCGTCGAACTGGCCGCTAAGGGGAGCCGGGACCTCATCGTCATGGGGGCCAAGGGGCAGAGCTTTGTGGAACGGGCTCTCCTGGGCAGCGTTACCCGCAGGGTCATCGGTTACAGCCCGGTGGACGTCCTGGTGGTACCCCTTAAAGCTCAGGTGGGCTGGAGCAAGATTCTTTTGGCCACGGACGGCTCCCAACCCGGGAAAAGGGCCGAGGCCCGGGCCTTGGACCTGGCCCAGGACTACGGCAGCGAGCTGACGGTGTTGACGGTCCGGGAGGGCCTGGGTCAGAAAAATGGAGAAACCGGCCTGGCTGCGGTTGCCGGGATGGACCCGCTGCAAGAGCATGCGGAAGAAATCGCCCAGGAGGCAAAATCCCGTAATATCTCCGCCCGGGGCCTGGTCCTTATGGGCACGCCGTATAAGTCCATCACCGCCCTGGCCGCCCAAGAGCAAATCGATCTCATCGTCATGGGCTCCCACGGCCACACCGGCCTGAAACGGCTGCTTATGGGCAGCGTCGCCGAAAAGGTCATCGGCCATGCGCCGTGCCCGGTGCTGGTGGTACCCCGGTAGACCCGAACCGGTGACTGGAACTCCCCTTATCCCCGCTTCTTTTCATTTCCCGCTTATCTTGTAAACTATTATATTTACTAAATAACTAGAAGAGAAATTCAGGTTAACATCCCTGAGTCGATCTGATATGATTCACCTTAACTGAGGTTGAAGCCGTTGTGGAAATGTTCAGGGACCGAACACCTTGGTTAAGAGGAAAAGTTAAAGAAAATAATAGGAGAGTAAAGATGAAAGGGAAATTTTTTGTCCTGGGGCTGGCCATGTTGCTTCTCCTGGGACTGAGCATCGGCAATGCCTTGGCCGCCAGTTCGGTCACCTATCTGGGAAAGAGCACCTGGATCGCGACCATCACTGATGACACCAAACCCGAGAATATAGGCGCCAGCTTCACCATTACCGGCGGCATCAGTAAGGTTGGCGATGAATTCTATCTGTTCCAGGGCTACGTCACCCAGGGCTCCGATGGTCCGTTTGTTATATCCGGATCGGGATTCATGATGGGGACCACCCTGATTTTCACCCTGTGCGAGTCCCAGAAGCACACCGACACCTGGCGCGATGGTGGGGTGATGCATGTTGAAATTGATAAGACCACCCAGGGCGGCACCTTTTACGATATAGGGCACGACTTCAATATAGATGCGGGTTCGAGGGCGTTTGATCAAAGGTATACCGCCGGCACCCTGGCCCTGGCCGGATCTCCCATTCCTTTAAGTGCGACTACCGTGCCCCAGCAATTTTTGCTGCTCAATTAAAGGAGGCCCGGCAGCTTTGCCGTGAGCGGCCTGCCAATCGCAGAACACAAAGGGCGACTCCAGGGGCCGCCCTTTTTTATTGACAAAAGTTGGAAAACGCCCTTAATGACAAGAAGTAATATCTTAGCGTGATAATCGGTATTACCGGCAATAAGGCAAAGAGGAGTTAGAGGTTTTGGATTGGAGGTAACCCCGGAAGAGCCCCTAGGGGGCACAGGAGGCTGTAATGAAAGTGAAAGCATTTTCGATCTCAATAGCGGTGGCGGCATTCATGATTTGGGGGATGAGCGTCTCTCCTCTCGGAGCCTCCCAATATCTGGGGGAGGTTACCTGGGACTATTCAGGCGGCGGCACCATCAAGGCCGGCATCAGCAAGGCCGGCGGTTCCTATTATGAAGTGCAGGGGCAAGCGGCTCTACCCGACGGGACGGTTATTTTCGCCGGGGGCGGAGCCTTGGTGGGAGGCACTTTGATGCTCAGCGCGGTGTCGACCCAGGTGGAGACGAACAGTGGCGGCACGTATCATAACGCCACGACCTTGCAGATAAGCGTCGATCCAACCACCTATAACGGCTCTATATGGATGGTGACAAATTGGTACAACCCAGCCTTTTCCCCCCCGTTTGGGCATTCTTATGACACCGGGACGCTTACTAAAACCAGTGGGCCTACGAATGCGGCAGCCATCCCCGGGTTACCATTATTGCTCCAATAAAGCTAGGCCAAAAATATGGTGGACGTTACCCACCAAACCAGCCAGGGCGGCTCTAGAGGTCGCCCTGGCTTAAGTGGCGCTTTCTTCCGGGTGGAGGAAGCTCAGCTGGTAGTCCGCGTCTTTGAAGGCCTGGAAGCAGCGGGCCGCCACGGTTTCGCTGGTCAGGGCCAGGTCCAGTTGCCGGGCGAAGGCCGACAATAACCCCACCAGCTCCAGGGTTTGCTCCGTTTCCAGGAGCGAGTACTTCACCATCCGGGCCTGCACCATATCCCCCGTCACCTGCACTTTGAACCCCAGGTCGTCCAGGATTTCGCTTAGCAGCCGGGCCCGGCGCTCCCGGCGTTCCACCCCCGCGGCCCCGCCTTTGAACTGAAAACTGATGTAATTATCGTTCTTTTCTTCGGAGACATAGGCGTCCAGAATGGCAAAGTGGTAGCCCAGGCGGGAATTGAAATTGAGATAATTATCAGTAATCACGGCGAAACTTTTGCCGCCCAGACCCTTTTCGGCCTTGCCCATATCGTACCTGGTGTTGGCGAACACGGAGATGAACCCCTTGAGGTCAGGGGCTACCTGTCCGGCCCATCTGATTTGGGGATGATGAAAACCCCGGAGCAAGGCCCGGAAGGGCCGGGAGAGGATGTCGTCTTCGCTGATCCAGGCCCGGCCCGGAGTCCTAAGGCCCCCGCCCAGGTCCAGGACGAAGAGGGTGAGGGGCAGATCGGTTCGCAGCCGGGAGCAGCCCCGGGGCTCCAAAGATTGATCCGCGTCCAGGGCGAACATGGCGTCCATGGCCTTTTCGTGGGCGAAACGGGTGATGTCGTGGAGGGTGCGGCAGTTCCGGGCCTCGAATTCCGGGCTCCCCGGATCCAATAGGTTTAAGGGCGTCGCCATTTTCAAGATGCGTCGCAGTTTTTGGAAGAGGGAATTGGCGGTCAAATCTTCGTCGGCCCGGGGGCGGGCTTCCAGGAGTTCGGAGACCAGGCCCGGATAGACCCGGGCCGCGTCCGCGTCCACGGTGACCACCTGGCCGTTGTGGAGCACCCGGGTGGCCCCCCCCACCTCCACCAGGGTGGGGACCTTAAATTCCCGGGCCAGAATGGACATGTGGTCCGTGGGGCTGCCCGCTTCCGTGAGGATGGCGGCGATGCGGTCCATGACCAGCACCAGCTTGGCCGCGGGCTGCCGGGCCACCACCACCGCGCCCGGGGGAATGTTCGCGACATCCTCATCCCGCATATACAAAAAAACCCGGCCCGCGGCCGCGCCCCCCACGGCCCGGATGCCGAACCGGAGCAGGGGGGGGACCGGCTCCCAGGTGCTTTCCTTTTCCTCCGCGGCGAACCTGGGGGCGCTGACCCGCAAGGGGCGGGATTGGAGGAGATAAATTTCGCCGCTGGCGTCCAGGGCCCATTCAATGTCCTGGGGGTGGCCGAAATGCTTTTCCAGCTTCAGGGCGATGGCCGCCAGGCTTTGGATCTGCTCCGGAGTTAGACATGGGGTCCGGGCCTGCTCCGGGTCCAGGGCCACCTCCTCGGTGCCTCCCTCCGGACGGGGCGCCAGGGCCACGGGCTTTGCCGCCACCCGCTGTTCCGTTATCTGCTGATCCGGCTCCCGGGAGACCCGGTAGAGATCGGGGGTGATGTGGCCGTCCACCGCGTACTTGCCCAGGCCCCAGACCGCGCTGATGAGGACGGTGTTACTCTCCGGCGCGTGGGGGTCCAGGGAGAACATGACGCCACTGGCCCGGGCCGGAATCAGGGTCACACAACCCACGGCCATGGGCAGCTCATCCGCGGAGAAATGTTGGTATTTCCAATAAAAAATGGCCCGGGAGGTGAATTTGCTGGCGATAATCTCTTGGTAATGGGCCGGGAGGTCCGCCGCGTCCACATTGAGGAGGGTGGCAAACTGGCCGGCAAAGGAGAGTTCCGTATCTTCGCCCACGGCGCTGGAACGCACCGCCAGGGGCCGGCCCTGAAAGGCTCTCCCCGCCTCCAGCAGGGCCGCTTCCAAATCCGGAGGCAGCGGCGCCTGGCGCACCAGGGTCTGAATTTCCCGGCTGGTGGCCTCCAGACTCTCCAGGTCGTCAATCCGGGCCTGGGAGAGATGCTTCGCCAGTTCCCCCTCCAGGCCCGAAGCTTCCAAAAACCGCTTATAGGCCGAAGCGGTGACGGCAAAACCTTCAGGCACCCGCAGGCCCAACCTATTGCCCATTTCCCCCAGGTTGGCCATTTTGGCCCCCACACTGGCGGCCATCTCCCGGGACAGGCCGGCCAGAGGCAGCACGTAGGGGGTGGGGGGGATGGAGGGAGTGGCGGTGAGTTCCCGCAGGATATCTTCCCGGAGCTGCTGGCAGATGGACCGCAGTTCGGGGTAGCGGTTTTCAGTCAGAAGGTTGAGCTCGGTTACCAGGTGGCAGACGTTGTCTCCCAGGCGCTCCGCCTGGGTCTGGAGATAGGCGGTGTCAAAAAGGAAGTCCCCGGAGAGCTTTTCCTCCATATCCGCCATGATCTCCAGGGCCCGGGTGTTGTTTTCCAGCAGATGGCGGAAATGCTCGAATTTCAGCTTCAGGCGCGTCGGCTCATCGATTTCTTCTTTCAGGAAACGGCGGAGGAATCTAAAAATCATATTTAGTGGTCAGTGGCCACTGGCTACTGTTTCTTGAGCGCGGCCAGCTCCTTCTGCATCTTCTTCCATTCCAGGCCCCGTTTGATGGTAATCAGGATGGTCTCTTTGCGGAAAGGCTTGGTGATGAAATCGTAGGCTCCCTTTTGCACGGCCTCTTCCGCGGTCTCCATGGTGCCGTAAGCGGTAATAATGATAACGGGTATCTGGGCATCGATCTTTTTAATAATATCGATCAAATCCATGCCGTCCACCAGGGGCATCTTCAGGTCGGTGACCACCAGGTCGTAGGGCTTTTCCTGCAGCAGTTTGCTGACTTCCAACGGATTGTTGGTGGTGGTCACCTCATAACCGGTCTTGTCCATGAGGATGGTTTTCAGCAATCTCAGCATATTGGGTTCATCGTCTACTACTAATAACTGCTCCGCCATCTGCTCCTCCTGGCCTGGTATCTTATAAGGCTAAAGTCGATATGGGGGAAGGCTCTTCCTCTTCCTGGGGAGCGGCCGCCTCCGCTTCTGTTTCCGTGACTACGGGAAGATAAACAGTGAAAGTGGTGCCGTGCTTTTCCGGGTATTCAGCCGCGGGGTAACTGGTGAAGATGATATTGCCCCCGAATTTGGTGATAATGCCATAGCTCACGGACAGACCCAGACCGGTGCCT
>JAQTXE010000373.1 GCA_028688935.1 Syntrophales bacterium | reverse complement strand
CACAAGGGGCCAATGGACCATGAACCCCAGAATCACGGCCAGGCTTAAAAAGCAGATAGCCATAGCCATTTCCTGCCGCAAGGTTAACCGATTCTTCACAGGTGCTGCTCCTGCGGACAATTTGCCAAACATTGTCTGGAAATCACTTTTTTCTCCTCGGTTTTATTTGGCGACTTCGCTTGCAGGCACCGGTTCGGGCCGCTCCCGGCGCTGGAAGAGCACATAAAAGCAAGGCATCAGGAACAGGGCCACGAACAGGCCCAGGGCCAGGCCGCCGATGGCTCCGGCGGCCATGGGCTGGAGCATCTCACCCCCTTCCTCCAGATTGAGGGCCAGGGGGATGAACCCGAAGATGATGGCCAGGGCGATCATCAGGCGGGGACGCAAGCGAATCTTGGCGGCTTCAACCACCGCCTCCAGGGGCTTCAATTTTCCTTTCTGCCTCAACTCTTCGGCAAAGGTCAGGAGCAGCACCCCTTCATTGACGGTGGCGGCCACCACGATGAGGACGCCGATGATCACTGTGGCGCCCACGGGCAGGCCGGTGAGAAACAGGGTATAGACCATGCCCGCCAGGCAAAAGGGCACGGACCCCAGGATCAAGGCCGGGAGCTTCAGGCTGTTGAACTGCACCGCCAAGACCACAAAGGCAAAGAACAGGGCGAAGCCCAGGATGAGGAGCACGGCCCGCTGCATTTCCGCCATCATCTGGGCCTGGCCGCCATAAGAGACCTCGTAGCCCACCGGCAGGTTAAACTTGTTTATGGCCTCTTTCAGTTCCCCCAGGGCTTGGCCCACACTCACTCCCGCGGCATCGCCCCGGACGATTACTTCTTTCACCTGATCCTCCCGGGCGATCTCCACCGGCCCCACCGCGGGGATCACCCGGGCCACGTCCTTTAGCCGCAAATATCCGCCCTGGGCGCAGTTCAGCACCAGGTTCTCCACCTCCTGCTTGGAGGTGAAATGCTGTTCCGGGATCATCATCCGGATATTGTAAAAATAGTCGCCTTCCCGGTAGCGGGTGGCTACCTGGCCGCTGATCATCGAGCGTACCGAGGAGGCCACGTCCACCACCGAGACCCCCAGTTCCGCGGCCCGGACCCGGTCCACCTCCACCTGGTACTCGGGCTTGGTCATGTCCATGGACACATAGACGTTGGTGAAATGGGCCAGTTTGTTCATGGATTCCGAGGTCTTACGGGCCAACTCAAAGAGCTTGTCCAGTTCCTGGCCTTTGATCTTGACTTCAATGTCCGCGTCCCCCACTTTACGGATGCCTTTGACCGGCGGCTGCATGACCATAGGCTTTCCCCCGGGGATGGAGATGGGGGCCAGGGTCTTCTTCAACTGCGCGATATAAGCTTTGGTGCCGATTTTCCGGGCCTGGCGGGGCACCAACTGGATATCCACCTGCCCCTCGTTGGCGATTTCATAGGTGGCCAGGCCCCAGACCTTGCCTCCCGCCAGGGTGACGTAGCTTTCGATGCGGGGGTCATTTTGCAGCTTTTCTTCCACCCGGCTCAGGATCTTGCTGGTTTCGGTGAGGGCCGCGCCGGTGGGCAGCTTGACCTTCACCATGACTCGCCCATCATCCATGCGGGGCAGAAACTCGCTGCCCAGCCAGGGGAATAAGACCACCCCCCCGATGAGCAGCACCACAAAGCCGCCGACCACCGCCAATCGGCGGCTCAGGGCCAACTCCAGCAGCCGCCCGTACCTGTCCGTCACCCAGGCGAAGAACCGGGCGAAGCGGCCATCCTCATGGGATTTTGCCTGCGTCCCCGTGAGCAAGGCGGTGAGCAAGGGAGTCAGGGTAACCGCCACCAGCAGGCTGACGCAGACGATGCCGGCAATGACCAGGATCAATTCTTTGAAGAGCAGGCTGGTAAGGCCCGGCACCAGCAAAAAGGGTACAAAAAGAGCCAAAAAAGAGAGGGTGGCGGCCAGGATGGCGGAGCCCACTTCAGCGGTGCCCACTTCGGCCACTTCTTCCGATGGTTGATCGGGACAGAGATGCCGCAAGCGGGTGATATTTTCCAGGACCACGATGGAGTTGTCCAGGACCACGCCGATGGCCACCACCAGGCCGCCCAGGGAAAAGATGTTGAGGGAAAACCCGCCCAATTGCATCAGGGCGAAGTTCAAGATCAGGGTGAGGGGCAAGGCCAGGAGCATCACCAGGACATGCCGCCAGCTCCCTAAAAACAAATAGACGATGGCAATAACCAGGATGGCGGCTTCGACGGCGGCGTTGCGTACCCCGTTCAAGGCTGCGGTGACGTAGTCGGCCTGGTTTTCCACCAGTCCCAGCTTGACGCCGGCAGGCAGGGAGGGCGTGAGCTGCCCAATTCTCTTATTCACCGCCCGGGCCACTTCCACGGTGTTGGCGTCCGCCTGCTTGAGGACGCTCAACTTGACGGTGGGCCTGCCCCCCAGCCGGGTAATGACCCGCACCTCCTCATGGGCGTCTTCCACCCGGGCCACGTCCTTGAGGTAGATCTTGCCCGGGCCGCCGTTGGCCAGGACCACGTTGCGAATGTCATTAAGGGTGCGGTATTCCCCCATGGTGCGGGCGATGAATTCCCGGCGGCCCACGGTCACCCGGCCCCCGAACTGTTCGATATTCTCTTCCTGGAGCTTTTTCGCCACCCCGGCCAGGGTGAGGCCGAATTTTTCCATCGCGTTGGGGTCCAGATGCACCCTGATCTCGCGCTTGAGGCCCCCGACGATGTCGGTGCCCGCCACTCCGGGAACCGCCTGTAATTGATATTGCAGCCAGTTCTCCGTCCAGGTGCGCAGCTTGGTTAAATCCCAAATATCGGAGC
>JAQTXE010000126.1 GCA_028688935.1 Syntrophales bacterium | reverse complement strand
CGCAGGCTCCGCCCCATCTCCACCACTTTCCGAGACCAGGTCCGGGGTCCGGGATAGGTGAGCCGGGCCAGTTGTTGGGTGATGGTGGAGGCGCCGGAGACCACCCGGCCCGCCTGAAGATTGCTGAGCGCGGCCCGGACCACCGCCAGGGGGTCGACCCCGGGATGGATCCGGAACCGTTGGTCCTCCGCGGCGATGAAGGCCGCGGCCACCAGTGGCGGCAAAGGCCCCGGCGGCAGCTTCACCCGGCGGCTGCCCCCGGGCGCGCTCCCCAGATAGAGGACCCGGCCCTGGCGATCCAGGACCAGGGGGCCGGGATGGGGGTCCAGAGCCCCGGGGTCAACCCGGGTGCGGCGCTCCAGGTGGATGGCTCCCACAACCAGAAGCCCTATTAAGGCCGAGATGGCCAGAACCCAGATGGTAACGCGTTTCCTAACCGACATGATGTAATGTGGGAAGATCCCTCTTAATAGGAGTTAAAAAGTCCCCCTTTTAAAAGGGGGATACAGGGGGATTTTCAACGGGTGGCCCAACCCCCCCTCACCCCCTTTAGAAAAGGGGGGAATATCTGCACCCAGTAGTCCAAAACCGAGATTATCTTCAAATGATTATTCTCTACCCTCAGGCTCGCTTTTTCGCCTTAACGGGCTTAGCCTTAATCGCTTTGGTCTTAACCGTTTTTCCCTTTTTCCGGGCCGGCTTAGGTTGCTCGGTCCCCGGGCTTACCGGGGTAAAGAGATTGACCGTCAGCACGCCGATGGCAAAGCCCCCCAGATGGGCCACCCAGGCCACGGTCCCCCCCTGGCGCAGGCCGTAGAATTGCAACGCCAGCCACAGCCCCAACCAGAAAAACGCGGGTATCTCTTTTATTTCCGCCTTCAACCGCCAGAAGACCAAGGTGCGGATGGGCGCCTTGGGGAGCCGCACCAGGTACCCCCCCAGCACCCCGGCAATGGCGCCGCTGGCGCCGATCAGAGGGGCGTCGAGAGTACTGGCGGCCAAGACGTGGAAGAGGCAGGAGAAAAATCCGGAAAACAGGTAAAAGCCCAGAAAACGCAGATGCCCTAGGTCGGCCTCCAGGGCCTCGCCGAAGAGCCACAAGAACCACATGTTGCCCAGGAGGTGGACCCAGCCCCCGTGGAGGAACAGGGAGCTGAACATGGTGGCCAGGATCCACAGGGACTGGCGGGAGCTCAGGAGCTTGACCTGGCTCAGTTTGGCCGCTACCGCGCCGCCCTGCAAGAAGAGGGTGGACTCCCCCTGGGGCCCCAAATGGAGTTGATATAGATAAACCGCGACGTTCAGGGCAATCAACCCCAACGTCACCCACGGCCAGCTGTTGCCGGCCGCCCCCCTGATCGGGATCATGAAATGCTCCGGGAAAAGAGTTCTGGGGAAGAGGCTCTAAAGGCGGGTTTAACAGCCGCCTTTCCCTCACTGGCCCCCCGCATCCCCCTAACAATGGCATTTTACGCTAAGAACCAGGGGCTGTCCAGGGAAAGGCCGGGGGTGGAGTTGACAAGGCCTGGCGTTTCTTATTAAATAAAAGGCATGGCGGGGCCGAAAAGAAAAGTATACATCAAGACCTTCGGCTGTCAGATGAACGTGGCCGACTCGGAGCAGATGGCCCTGCTCCTGGCGGACGAGTATGTGCCCACGGACCGGGCGGAGGAAGCGGATCTTTACCTGATCAATACCTGCGCCATCCGCCGCAAGGCCGAAGAAAAGGTGCGCAGCCTGTTGGGCAGCTTGCAGACGCTGAAGCAGCGCCGTCCCCGGATGCTGATAGGGGTGGGCGGCTGCGTGGCCCAACAGGAGGGAGAGCGGCTCCTGGCCGCGGCTCCCCACCTGGACCTGGTCTTCGGCCCCCACGGCGTCCGCCGCCTGCCGGAGCTGGTGCGTAAGGCGGTCCCGGGCCGCCGGGTGGTGGACATCGAGCTTTCCAGGGGATTCCCGGCGCAGCCCCAGAGGCATTGGGTTTCCGGCGCCTTCAAGACCCTGGTCACCATCATGCAGGGTTGCGACAATTTCTGCACCTACTGCGTGGTGCCTTACGTGCGGGGCCGGGAATACAGCCGGCCTTCCCGGGAGATTGTGGCGGAAGTGACTGATTTTCTGGCGGCCGGCGGCAAAGAGGTCACCCTCCTGGGCCAGAACGTCAATTCCTATGGCCGGGGTCTGGCCGAGGACATCTCCTTTCCGGAGTTGCTCCGGAGGATCGACGCCCTGCCGGGGCTGGCCCGCCTGCGCTTTGCCACCTCCCACCCCCGGGACCTCTCAAAGGAGCTGACAGCCGCATTCGGGGAGTTGCCCAGCCTCTGCGAGCACCTGCATCTGCCGGTGCAATCCGGCTCTGATAGAATTTTAGAGGCCATGAACCGGGGCTATACCCGAAAGGAATATTTAGAGAAGGTGGCTCAGTTGCGCCGGGTCTGCCCGGATATCAGCCTCTCCACCGATATCATTGTGGGCTTCCCCGGAGAAACCGAGGCGGATTTTCAGCAGACCCTGGATCTGGTGGCCGAAGCCGCCTTCGACCAGGCCTTCTCATTCAAGTATTCGCCCCGGCCCCAAACCCGGGCCGCGGCGCTGCCCGGCCGGGTGCCCGGGGAGGTCCAGGCCGAGCGCTTAACCAGGTTGCAAACCTTATTAAATGAACTTACCTTTAATGCCAACCAACGTCTTTTGGGAAAAGTAGCCGAGGTTTTGGTGGAAGGAACCAGTAAACGTTCCCCTGAGGAACTGTGCGGAAGGCTCAGAACCAACCAGGTGGTGAACTTTTCCGGCTCCAGGGAATTGGCGGGCCGACTGGTAAGGCTGCAACTTACCGAGGCCCACCCCCATTCCTTAAAAGGCACGCAGGTTGATGACTCTTCTCTGCCGTGGCCGCTGGCCGCTGACCTGCAGGCACCCCAAAGGAGGGTAACATGTTGAGGGAAATGACTGTCTCCGGATTGACCATCGACCCCTTCACCAACAGTCCCATCATGATCTTGAAGGATGTGGACTCGGACAAGGCGGTCCCCATCTGGATCGGGTTACTGGAGGCCACGGCCATTGCCAGTGAACTGGAGAACATTAAATTCTCCCGTCCCATGACCCACGATCTCCTCAAGATCATTATGGAGACCATGGCCATCAAGGTGACCCGGGTGGAGGTCTGCGATCTCCGGGACAACACCTATTTCGCCCTCATCCACCTCGACCGGGAAGGCCAGGAAGAGATCATCGACGCCCGGCCCAGCGACGCCATCGCCCTGGCCCTCAGGGTCAAGGCCCCCATCTACGTGGCCGAAGTGGTTATCCAGAAGGCCCGGCGGGTGGACCTTTCCGCTAAAGAGGCCATTACCACCGAAGACGCCAAGAAATGGACGGAAATCCTGGAAGGCCTGGACCCCGAAGATTTCGGCAAATATAAAATGTAAAGAAACTGTTTTCCGTTTTCTGTTTCCGGTTTTCTGTATGTAGTTTTCAGTCAGAGCATTTATTCTTGGAGAATACGCCCCTGTTGTTTTTATAAAGTTAAAGAAATAACTCAATGATTACAGTTCAAAACTTGCTTTTACTGAAAACAGAAAACAGGAAACAGAAAACCCTCTTCTAATGATCGACCTCCACACCCACACCCTCAACAGCGACGGCGAGCTTCTGCCCGCGGAGCTGTGGCGCCGGGCCCACGTTAAGGGCTACCGCTTCCTGGGCATCACCGACCACGTGGACGCCTCCAACTTCGAAGAGGTCTTTGCCCGCCTCAAGGCCGCGGCCAGAAGCCTTAAGGACGCGGGGCCCCCGATCATCATTCCCGGCCTGGAATTCACCCATCTGCCCCCGGCCCAAATCGGCCCCCTCGCCGCTAAGGCCCGGGCCCTGGGAGTGCCCCTCATCATCATCCACGGGGAGACCCTGGCCGAACCCGTGGCCCCGGGGACCAACAAGGCCGCGCTGGAGGCGGACGTGGATATCCTGGCCCACCCCGGCCTCCTGACCCTGGCGGAAGTGGCCCTGGCCCGGGAAAAGGACATCTTCCTGGAACTCTCCGCCCGCAAAGGCCACTGCCTGGCCAACGGCCATGTGGCCCGGCTGGCCCTGGATGTGGGCGCCTCCCTCATCGTCGACACCGACAGCCACGCCCCCGGAGACCTCATCACCCGGCAGCAGGCGGAACGCATCGCCCGGGGCGCGGGCTTAAACGACGCCGAAACCCGGACCCTCTTCAGCAACGCCGAAGCCCTGGCCCGCCGCCTGGCGGGGGTGTAGGCAGAAATGAATTTGGGGGAACCCCGCTTTTTTCGAAAAAGCGAGGTTCCCCCAAACCCCCTCCTGGAAAAATATACTGTTAAAGTCTATCAAGGCAGACTACCGGCTCCCGGGCCAACAGGTGACGTAAAATCGAAAAATCAGGCAGCCCTAAAGCCTTGCCCACCGCCGCGTCTATCTTAGCCCGCACCGGATCTTCGTCCATTGCGGGAAAAGGCCGCAACTCTTCCCGGCAGACCTCATCGTATATTGCCGCCAGTCGGGTCAATTGGTCTCTGGTGAGGGACCCTACGTCAAGTACCGGTAATGACGACAATACAGGTTTCTTGAAATCAATCCAAGCACCTCGCGTTTCCTGACGGTAAGCCAACAAAATGATGAGACCGAGAGTCGAATTAAGCCAGAGGACCAAGGCTTTCTCAATATCATCGTCCTGAAATTTTTCTTTAAGAGAAATAGGCCACCACATATTGGACAAGACATGTTGGGAAACCCGCAGACAGACCATAGCCTGGGTTTTTAACCATATACTTTCAGCCAAAAGGATTTTACCTGCAAGGGGCCACAGGTCCTCGGTTAGGCGCAAAGGGCGGCCTTTTTTGCCTTCTGCTAATGGCTTAAGGAAGGCGTTGGGCTTTTGTTCCAATGTGTTGATCTCCTGGGCATCGTGCCCCCAAAAAGCTGGGAATGACGTGGGCTGCTGGCCCACATTAAAACCATCATGAATATCTCTCCGGTCTGGTCCCAAGGTGGCAAAATCACCCAGAGGTTTTAAGGGAACTATGGGTAAGCCTTTCACGCCGGGCAGCCACAATTCCCCCCCAGCTAAAAAGTAGGCCGCTCGAATCAGATCAGACTGGGCAAAGGCGCAGGGCAAGATCCACATGGGCCAGCCTTGCACTTCTTTCCAGGGAAAGGCCAAAGCTTCACCAAGCTTAACCTTCTCTTTGGTCTTATCTAAGCTAAATTCCAGGGCGCCCTGCCCTCGGGGGCCGGGAGGACCAGGCTTATTTTTAAGGGTATGATAGATGGCCAGGGCTTCAAACGCGGTGTCTGGGTTGCGCCAAAGATTGATGACCACTGTGGGGTTGGTGGAAGCATCTTCCTCTTTTTCCAGTTTTCTGGCTACCAGCATTACTTCGCTCAGGCTGGTACTTTCGGAGAAGTTCCATCTTTCCGGGTCGTGGCTGGCAACCAAGAACTCCACCTGATAATTTTTAGCCAATAACTTCCGGGTAGGCTCCCAGGCCACCCCTGAGACCAAAGCCTTGGGAAGCACCAGGGCCAAACGGCCACCCTTTTTTACATAGCGATCGCCTATCGCCACGAACACCGAGCCCAAACCTGCGGTGATGCTGGCCTGGATATTATAGCGCTTGACTATCTTTTTCAATTTAGCTTGCGCTTTTGCACGTTCCGCGTCAGGCAAAGAGCCGAAAAGTAGATTACCGCCCACGCTTCGGGTGAATGGCGGGTTCATGGTGCAAAGGTCTAACTCCGGCACATGCGCATGAGGTGATTCCTTTTCCCCCTTCCCTGTCACTTGCTTGGCCTCTCTCATTGCACCAAACATATCCCGCATAATGGGGATTCTCTTTTCCCAAGCAAAATCAATGCTTCCCAGGCTGTTTAAAGGCCCTCCCATCATAAGGCTCCAAAGATTCATCCTTTCAAAGGAAATCTCTGGAGCACGAAGAGCAAGAGTCGAAGCTGTAAGATGCGCCGCTGAAGGAAGCACATCATAACCATGGACGATTTTCTCAGCCAAGACCTTATGAATATCGATAAAATTTGGGGGTTGCCCAGCTTTTACCGCAGCTCCCACATAATTATCAGTCACGGTGTCGGCTGCGGCCATGAGTAGGGTTCCGGTACCGCAAGCCAGATCGGCGATACGAAAGTCCATCAATTCGTTAAAATCGTGCCAGCGCAAGGGGAAGGCGTCATTTCCCAGGGCGAGTTTTAAGAGCAAGATGGCGGAGGGCACCCGGGTGTAATACGTAGCTAGGTATTTTTTATCAGCCAGCAGTTTGTGATAAACCCTGCCCATGAGATCATGGCGCAATGCCGCTCGGAGGCTGACAATGCGTTGAGCAGCTTCGGCCAATGATCGCAAATGCGCAAAGATATCCGCATCAGCGGTAAGGCTTTTTAAAAGTTCCCGCGCCAGATGGAAGATAGGATAGTAGTTGATTTTGAGAATATCCCGCCATTGAGAGCTAAAGGCGCTTAAGACATTTTCTTCATCTTTCAGTTTTTCGAGAGACGATATCCTATAGTCATCATGACGAGCCAGGATTTCCTGAAAGATCATGGCGTTGATGATGACCAAGCTGCTGATCCGGCTCACGGCTTCGGATTCGGCTGGACTGAGCTTTTTTGTCATTACCCTTCCTCTTCTGTGGAGGCTTTTTTTCTGGTGGGAAGGGCGCGAATTCCCAAAATCTTTGCGGCTTCCTGTGGGAAACCGGGAATTGCCGCAAACACCGGCGCAACTTTTTCCACTGCCTCATCCAGTATTGCGGTAGCGCGTTTAACTACATCCTCTTGAACTAGTTGGTCAAAGGTCTGGTAGAGTTTATCGATCAATTGTTTTATATTTGCAGAAGTAAAACCCGTTTCACCCGATTCGTTGAAAATTGCAATACTTAACTGACTCTCCTCTAATTCACTCTTTAATTGATCCAATCTTTCTATTTTTCGCAGGAAAGCTGGGTACACCACAGCCACTCCGATATGGGCCAGGCCTTCCTCAACTCTCTGCCGGGCGGAATTAAGGGCGTTTTCTTCGGCCTTGGGTGCATCTTCAACCTCTCCTTCTATAATTAACCTTAGGCCCCTAAAATAGACCAGCACGTCGGGCATGCGCCGTTTCATCCCCGGCCTGGCTTTAAGGATTGTCTCGGGTGCGGAAATGACGCCATGCTGCTCCAAAATTTGGGCTAAGACTACGTTTAACACCTCTTGCCTGAAACCGGTTTCCATGATTTCTCCAGAAATATGGAAAATTACTTTTTCCCTGCTATAATTGCCCAAATGGGAAAGTTAGTCAAGAAAGTATAACTTATAGAAAATTCTAAAAAACTTGGAGGGTAGACGGGTTTTAACCAGCTTCGATCGGTTCAAACGTTTTTCGTTGAATCTTCTGGACTTCTTCCTGCCCCGGCTCTGTCTCTTTTGCGGCGGGGTGGTGGCGGAGAGCGCGGCCGCGGCGGTCTGTCCGGACTGCGAGACCGGGATCGAGTGGGTGGCCAGCCCCGTCTGTCCCTGCTGCGGGTTAATTTTCCCGGTGCCGGAGGGGGAGGACCGGTTTTGCGGGACCTGCCGGACGGAGCCGCCGCCTTTTGCCCGGGCCCGGGCCGCGGCGATCTATGAGGGGCCGGTGGCTCAGGCCGTCACCCGCTTTAAGTTCGGCCGCCAGATGGCCTACCTGCCGGTGATGCAGCACTGGCTGCAAATCCCTAGATGCGCGGAGTTGGCGGCGGACGCGGACCTTCTTATCCCCGTGCCTCTGCACTCCAAGCGCTTAAAGTTCCGGGGCTTCAACCAGGCCCTGCTCCTGGCCCGGGCCTTCCCGGAGGCGGAGGTGGGCTTAGAGACCCTGGCCCGGGTGCGCTATACGGCGCCCCAGGTGGGGCTCAACCCCAAACAGCGGCGGGACAACGTGCACCGGGCCTTTGCCGTACCCCGGCCCGAGGAGGTGAAGGGCAAGAAGGTCCTTTTGGTGGACGACCTCTATACCACCGGGGCCACGGTCCGGGAATGCGCCCGGGTCCTTAAGCGGGCCGGGGCTAAGCGAGTGGAGGTCCTCACCGTGGCCCGGGTAAAGCATGAATGATTTTCAAGGATTATTATGACCGATTGCCATACCAGCCATAAACTGGTCAGCCGGGGGGCCGCGGTCCGCTGGGTCAAAAGGCTTCAGGCCCAGGGGCACAAGGTGGTCTTTACCAATGGCTGCTTCGACCTGCTGCACCCGGGCCACGTGGGTTACCTGGAGGAGGCCCGCTCCCTGGGAGACGGGCTCATCGTCGGGGTGAACACCGACGCCTCGGTGCAGCGCCTGGGGAAGGAGCCATCCCGGCCCGTCAACCCGGAAGGGGACCGGGCCGCGCTGGTGGCGGCCTTAGCCTGTGTGGACCGGGTAGTGCTCTTCGAAGAAGACACCCCTTTGGCGCTGATTACCGCGCTCCAGCCGGATATCCTGGTGAAGGGGGGCGACTACCGCCTGGAGGAGGTCGTGGGCCGGGAGGTGGTCACCGCCCGGGGGGGCGAAGTCAAGGTCATCCCCCTGGTCCCCGGCTACTCCACCACCGCGCTGTTGGCCCGCATCCGTAAATAGTGGAAACCTAAGGCTTCAGAGGAGCCTGTGCCCTCCTCGACCCGCAATATTCCTTATTCATCCTGCGGAACGGCACCAGAACCTGGCAATCATAACTCTTTGAGATTTGTCCGGATACCCGTCCCGGGCCCGATAACCGCGGTACTGGGCGTAACATCTCCCAAAGTTCAGGAGCCGGACTGCCGCCGAGTTGCTTGAAGTTACTTTGGTTTTTCAGCATTTTTGCTTCCTGCAACCCCTCTCTAAGCAGGAACACCAGGCCGATAAGAAAGATCCCCCCAAGGCCTCCTGAAAACAAGCCCAAAAAGAAAGCAAGCATCACGTTCATCTGGGGCCTCCTTGTCCTTTTTTGGGATAATCTTCCCCCTTTAGCCCCTAAAGTAATCCTTAATGCAAACCTAACAATAGGTAAAAATACTTATTTGTATGTGGGTAAAAATGCATATTTGTCTTTCCTCCATCTCCCGAGCCTTGGATAGAGAAGAATAATTGGGAATACTACGACTTATCCCGATGATATCCAACCGCTTTGCTCAATTATCCCCCTCCCGCCTGCTGCGGATTGCCGGGTCCCGGCGCTGGATTTATGGGCGGAGTTCTGATATTTTGGGGATATTTTGAACTGGAGCCCTTTCGAGGGGGTGAGAATTTGGCTCTGAAACGTCCGCAACTCATAATTCCAGTGGTCCTGGTGGCGGCGGCCCTCCTTGCCTATTTTCTGTACTTTCCCAGCCAGGGCCTCAATCCCGATATTCTGCGTCTTTCCGGCCATATCGAAGCCACGGAGACGGACCTGGGCTTTAAGGTGTCCGGCAAGATCAGCGCCATTAATTTCCACGAAGGCGATGAGATTAAAGCCGGGCAGACCGCGGCCGTGTTGGAAGATAAGGACCTCAAGGAAGACGTGGCCCAGGCCGAAGGCGCTTATGCCGCGGCCCGGGCTAACCTGGCCAAGCTCCTGGCCGGCAGCCGGCGCCAGGAAAAAAAGGAGTCCTCCGCGGCTGTGGCCCAGGCTAAAGCGGACCTGGTGGACAAGCAGCGGGAATTCCGCCGCATGCAAGCCCTCTTTGAGCGGCGCACGGTCTCCGGCCAGACCCGGGATAAGGCCGAAGCCGCCTACCTGATAGCCAAAGAAGCCCTGCGCCGGGCCCAGCAAAAATATAGTCTGGTGCTGGAAGGCCCCCGCAAGGAAGACATCGCCGCGGCCCGGGCCGAAGCGGCCCGGGCGGAAGCCGCCCTGGCCCTGGCCCGCACCCGCCTGGGCTACGCCACTATCTCTTCGCCGGTCAACGGCGTCGTGCTGGTGCGCCCCATGGAGCCCGGAGAAGTGGCGGCCATCGGCTCCCCGGTCCTCACCCTGGGGGACCTGGACAACGCCTACTTTGAGGGCTACATCCCTGAAACCGACCTGGCCAAGGTGCGCTACGGCCAGAAGGCGGAAATCACTACCGACAGTTACCCCGGGAAGAAATATCCGGCCTGGGTCTATTTTGTCTCCTCCAAAGCCGAGTTCACCCCCAAGACCGTGGAGACCCACAAAGAGCGGGTGACCCTGGTCTACCGCACCAAAATCAGGGTGGAAAATAAAGACCATTCCCTGAAGCCGGGCATGCCCGCCGATGCTGTTATCTTCCTCCACGACCAAAAATCCCGCTGAGCCGGCCATCCGGGTCGAGGGCTTAAGCAAACGCTTCGGCTCCCTGGTGGCGGTGGATGACCTGAGCCTGACGGTGGCCCCCGGGGAGTCCTTCGCCCTGGTGGGGCCGGACGGCGCGGGCAAGACCACCACCATCCGGCTGCTCTGCGGCATCATGGACCCGGACGGCGGCCGGGCGGAAGTGCTGGGTTTTGATACCGTCAAAGAGGCGGAACCCCTCAAGGAGCAGATCGGCTACATGCCCCAGCGTTTCGGCCTTTATGACGATCTTACCGTGGCCGAAAATATTTCCTTCTACGCCGATATCTACCGGGTGCCCCGCTCCGAGCGCCAGGCCCGGGTGCCGGAGCTTTTGGCCTTCTCCAATCTGGCCCCCTTCCAGGACCGCCTGGCCACCAACCTCTCCGGCGGCATGCGCCAAAAGCTGGGCCTGGTCTGCGCCCTGATCCACACCCCCCGGCTTTTGATCCTGGATGAACCCACTTTCGGGGTGGACCCCGTGTCCCGGCGGGAGTTCTGGCAGATCCTCTATGAACTGCAGCGCACCGGCATGACCATCTTTCTCTCCACCGCCTACATGGACGAAGCGGAGCGGGCCCACCGGGTGGGCCTGATGCACCGGGGGCGCCTCTTGGTGGCCGACACCCCGGGGGCCATCAAGGCCACCTTTGCAGGGGAGCTTTTGGAGGTGCGGGCGGATGATTTGCACACAACCCGGAAAATCCTGACTCCTCTCCCCCAGGTGCGCCAGGTCCTGGCCATGGGTGATCGCTTGATGGTCACCGTGGCCAGCAGGGCGGAAGCCCTGGCGCTCCTGAGGGCGGCCCTGGAGGCGGCAGGGTTGACCGGTATTAGCATCGTCCCTGCGGAACCGGCCCTGGAGGAGATGTTCGTGCAGATCGTGCGCCGGGAGGAGGAGTAATGGCCCCGGAAAAAGCCATTGTCGTTGAAAATCTCACCCGGGATTTCGGCAAATTCCGGGCCGTGGACCGGGTGAGCTTCGAGGTGAACAAGGGAGAAATTTTCGGCTTCCTGGGACCCAACGGCGCGGGCAAATCCACCACCATCCGCATGTTGAACGGCCTGCTGCTCCCCACCAGCGGCGGCGGCTCCGTGGCCGGTTACGACATCGTCCGGGAATCGGAGGCCATCAAACAGCACATCGGTTACATGTCCCAGCGTTTCTCCCTCTATGAAGACCTGACCGCGGAGGAGAACCTCACCTTCTTTGGCGGCGTTTACGGCCTCCCTCCGGCCCAACTCCGGGAACGGACGGAGGAGTCCCTGCGCCAGGTGGGCCTGCTGGACCGGCGCCGGGAACTCACCCGCAACCTGGCACTGGGCC
>JAQTXE010000372.1 GCA_028688935.1 Syntrophales bacterium | reverse complement strand
CTGGCTTCGGCCACCAGGGCCCGGCGGTGCTCCCGGGGGAGATACTGGTTCCGGGCGATGCGCAGCTCCGCCAGGGCCATATAAAAAGGATTGAGGGTAAAAATCCGCCGGACCAGGGCCGCATCCACCCCCAGAGCCCGGAGATAAACCGCGAAAAAATGGCCGATGGCGGGTTCCGCTCCCTCGAAGTGACCGGCGCGGCAGCCCCAGGCGTGCTTCAGTTCCCCGGCCACCCAGGAGAGGTCCCAGAGACGGTCCGCCGGACCCAGGCGTTCCAGGTCCAGGGCCACGGCCCGGCCGTCCGGAAAGAGAAAATTGGTGGGCGTGGCGTCCCCGTGGGCCAGCACCTCCTGGTCCGGGAGCCGGGCCAGCCGGGCCGTCCAGGCCGACCTTTCCTCCTTTAAAGCCTGGGCATCATCGGGAGTTAGCAGGTCCAGCTCCTCGAGCTGGCGTTCCAGTTTAGCCAGGTATCTCAAGGCCGGCTCAAAGGCTACCGGCTGCGCCACGAGCGGCCGGGTGTGAAAGACCGCCAGCAGTCCGGCCAGTTTCTCCAGGCAGTAATAAAGCTGCCCCTGGTCTCCGTGATGGCAGGCTAGGGCCTGGGCCTGGTCCAGGTCCGGACCGGGAACGTCCGCCAGCATCAAACCCAGCCGGGTTTGGGGATGACGGCCCAGCAGGCGGGGAATGAGCCCGGGGCCGTTGCTCAGGCCCAAGGTTTCAGCCCAAAGATAATTTTGATACTCCCGCTCCAGACTGCGATCCGCGGAGGTGGCCGGAGGATAGCCGGAATAAAATTTACCCACCATTGCCGCCTCCCCCTGGGAGGCAGTAATACGAAAAACCTCCCGGGAAGAGGGCAGGGGGGTCAGGAGAACTTCTCCGGACCCGGCCCAGGGAGTACCACCGGGCAGGAGTTCTCTCAAGGCCTGGGAGAGGGGATGCTCGCCGGGCAAGCGGCTCATGGCCCCTCCTTGAGGAGAGAGCGGCGGGCCTCCAGGCAGCATCCCAGGGCCCCAGTGAATTGGGGGTGGGCGGGCACCACCAACCGGTAGTCCTGCTGCTGGCGCAAAAGTTGGACCACGCCCCCATTTTTGGCCACGCCCCCGGCAAAGACCAGGGTGCGGCAGGGATAGCGGCGCACCATCAGCAGCACCCTCCGGGCCACGGAGGCGTTGACCCCGGCGGCGATGCGCTCAGGAGACACCCCTTCCAAGAGGTGGCCCACCAACTCGCTTTCCCCAAAGATAGCGCAGGTGTGGGAAATCTCCACCGGCTCCTGCCAGGCCCGGGCAAATTCCGTGAGCGGCATCTTCAGGAAACGGGCCATGTTCTCCAGATAACGGCCGGTGCCCGCGGCGCAACGGTCGTTGGTGAGAAAATCGAAGACGCGCCCATCCTTGATATAAAGAACCTTGGTGTCCTGGCCCCCCGCTTCCAGGAGGATGAAATGCTGGAGGCCGGTGGCCTGGCTGGCCCCCAGAAAATGGGCCCGGATCTCGGTGATGGTGGGAAAATGCTCCTTAAGCAAATTCTTCCCATAACCCGTCACTACCAGGGCCTGGGGCGCGGCCAGACCCAGGCGCGGCCACTCCACGGCCAGCTGTCCCGCATGCCTCTGCAAATAATCCCGGAAAAAGTCAAGGGTGTCTAATTTTTTCCGGCCCCAGCCCCCCTTTTCCCGCCAGTAGACCAGCTTCACATACCGGCTGCCGAAATCCAAGCCCAGGGCGGCGAGTTCCTTATGGCCGGAGGACATCGACAAAGGCCTCCAGGCGCATGCGGGTCCGGGAATCGAGAGGTGTGGGCCGGTCCCCTTCGATGGTCAGTACCGGCACGCCCAACCGCTCCCTAATGATCTGGTCGAACATCTGGCGGAAGCAGAAGCTCTGGGTATAGTGCACCAGGCCGTCCAGGCGGCGCTCCCGGACGGCTGCCTTAAGGTCCGCCAGACGGGCGAAGATATCATAAGGGTAAGTATAACGGAGATATTGCTCCGCCAGGTTCAGGTCAAGGTAAGGCATACTGAACTGCCGGGGGATTTCGTTGAAAACCACCCCCGCGCCCAGCTCCTCCAGATAGTCCCAGAAGTCGGTGAAGATGGGAGGGATGCCCACCAGACCCAGGCGCACCCGGGCAGATCGAGGGGGGCGTTGCTCCGCCTGCCGGAGAAACTCGGATACCTTCAGGGCGTAAGCTTCGGGGTCAGACTCAAAATCGGAGCTGTTGATCAGATACAAAAAATTTTCTTCCCCCCGGACCTGGGCGGTCTCCCAGGTGAGGCGGTCCAGGCGGCGCAAATCCCGGCGCAGGGGGGCCAGCCGCTCCTGGGCCAAAGCTGTTGCCTCCGGGGTGACGCCCAGGCGGGCCTGCAGATTTGCCAATTCCTGCTCCATCTGCTGCCGGTCCGGGGGATAGGGGAATTTAAAATGGATCACCTCCCGGTTCCCGGCCTCCAGAATCTCTCCCAGGGCCTGGGTGTAAGAGCAATCCCCCTGGCAGGCGACAAGGACCGCTGTAATTTCCGGGTGGTCCTGAAGGGTGGCGTAGATCCCTTTGACCCAGGCGCAGACGGTGCGGGGGAAGCCCGCGCTTTCCGCGGCGCTGACCCGGGCCAGGGCCTCAGGGGAAGTAATAAAAAGATTATTCAAATCCACCGGGGCCAAGCCCGCGGCCAGCACCGTTTCCACCGGGATAGTGGTGGTCAGGCCGATTTTGGTCCCCGGGGGGTATAATCTGGCAAGAGGCATGAGATAGATTTTGGTTTCTTGTTTCCGGGCGCCGGTTAAATTTTAATGAAAATCATAGGTTAAGCTTGGCAGTTAAATAATTTCCCTGGGAACAAACCATCATGATTCCCGGGACGTCTTTATCCTATTTAAATATAATATATTTTT
>JAQTXE010000371.1 GCA_028688935.1 Syntrophales bacterium | reverse complement strand
GGCGTGGGCGTCCAGAAGGTGGGCGCGGGCCTGGTGGACATCGGCAACACCGGCCGGGCTTTGAAACCCGGGGAAGTCTCGAAATACGGGCTGAAAACCTTCCCCTTCGCCATTGACGGCGTGGCGGTGGCGGTGAACCCCAAGAACCCCGTAGGCGCTTTGACCGCCCAGCAGGTGCGGGACATCTTCGCCGGCAAGATCAAAAACTGGCAACAGGTGGGCGGCAAGAACGCGCCCATCCACCTCTTCACCCGGGATGAAGCCAGCGGCACCCGGGAGACCTTCTGGAAAAAGCTCCTGAAAAAAGGGCCCATCGACGCCAAGGCCAATGTGGTGGCCTCCAACGGGGCCATGAAGCTGGCCCTGGCCCAAGACCCCCAGGGAATCGGCTATCTGGGCATAGGTTTCGTGGACCAGAAGGTGACAGGCATCAAGCTAGACGGGGTGGAGCCCACCCAGAAAAACGCCCAGAGCGGCGCCTATCCCGTCACCCGCAAGCTTTATATGAACACCAAGGGCGAACCTAACCCCCTGGTAAAGGCCTTTATTATCTATATCCAGGGACCCGCGGGCGCCAAGAGCATCCAGAAACACGGGTTTATCCCATTATCGAAGTAAAATCTTCCCACTCTTGATCCGGAGCGCCTGGCGCCGGATGGGCGTTACAGATCATGAGACAGGAAAGCAATAATAGGAACCAGCAAAGCAATTGGACTGGGGACGCCTGGATTTTACGCGGCTGATGCTTATCTTTTTCTCCTAATGGAGGAAATATAATGCAAGGGCAAAACGAAGAAGCCTTCTCCGGTGACCGGCTGCGCCGGGACCTGTTGAAATTCTTCCTGGGCGCGGGTCTGACGGCCCTGGCTCCACCCCTGTCTTTTTTGGGGTGCACGGCGCCGCCGCCTGAGACACCCCCCAACCGGCCGGGCTATGCGGTGGGCCGGTTCCTTAAATCCATGAATTGTTCCCAGGCGGTCCTGGAAACCTATGGGCCGGCCCTGGGGATGCCGGCGCTTCTGGCCCGGCGGGTGGCCGCGGCCCTGGCCGGGGGCATGGGCCTGGGGTCCGAATGCGGGGCAGTCACCGGGGCTATATTAGTTATCGGCTTGAAATACGGCAAGACTACGGATTCTGATCATCAAGCGGATAAAGCCACTTTCCAGCGGGTGGCCGCATTATGCCGGGAATTCCAGACCCGGCATGGACATCTGGGGTGTTCCCAATTGCTGGGAGTGGATATGGGCAGCCCTGAGGGGGTTCAGGAGGACGCTAAACTGGGACTTTTTACCAAGAAGTGCCCGGAGTACGTCCGTTCGGCGGCCGAAATCCTCGATACCATCCTCTGACGGGTTGACCCCTGCAAGCCCTGGCCGGATACTCTCGCTAACGAGATTCATTCCGCTTTATTATGAAAATAGCCCTTGAATGACCAAACAGGCGGTCTCTGGTAGCCGCAGGCTTTAGCCGGCGCCGGCTAAAGCCTGCGGCTGCCAGAGAGATTTCAGGGTTTTTTCATCTTTCGTGGTGACCTTGAGGTTATGATTGTTCGCTCCATTCAGAATACGGAAGAGTGGCTTTCCTAGAAGTCTCAAGTTGCCCTCCGGCAGATTTTTTCCAGAAGGTCTCGGGGGAGGTGAGGCTGTTTAACTCCAAGGAAGTTGCCGGCGGCGGCCAGAGACTGCGGCAGGCCCGGGAACACCGGGAGCGCGGCATCAGGGGGTTGCTACTGGCAGCCACCATTATTGCCTGCGGCTCGGTGGTGGCCATCCTCGGGTTTTTGGGCTATTTTGCCCTGCCCATCTTCACCCAGGGACACCTGGGGGAGATCTTTGCCTGGGATTGGCGTCCTTTCCAGGGGAGGTTCGGCATTCTCCCCATGGTCGCGGGCTCCCTCTGCCTGGCGGCCGCGGCTATGGCCGTGGCCTTTCCTGTGGCCCTGGGGATTTGCGGTTTCGCCCAGGGCCTGGGTCCCCGGTTCCTGGCCCGGCCGCTTCTGGGCCTGATCCATTTTATGACCGGCATCCCCACGGTGATCTACGGGTTCGTCTCGGTGATCTTCCTGGTGCCCCTGGTGCGGGGACTCTTTCCGGAAAGCGCCGGCTACTCCTGGCTCACCGCCACCCTGACCCTGTCCCTGATGATCCTGCCCACCATCGTCCTGGTGATCCAGGCCCAACTGCAACAGGTGGATGCTAAGGTGCGCCTGGCGGCCGCGGCGCTGGGGTTTTCCCCGGCGCAAACTCTGCTCTGGGTGCTGGCGCCTTTGGCCTCCCGGGGATTCTGGGCCGCGGGGGTGCTGGGTTTTTCCCGGGCCATCGGCGATACCATCATCGCCCTCATGGTGGCCGGGAACGCCCCCCAGGTGCCCCACTCCCTCCTGGATTCCATCCGCACCTTAACGGCTCACATCGCCCTGGTGGTGGCCACGGACAGCACCAGCCGAGCCTACCAGTCGATTTTTGCCAGCGGCCTCATTCTTTTCGGAGTAACCGCGGCGGTCAACCTGACCCTGCGGCGGCTCCAGACCGGAACGGCGCGGCATGATTAAAGGAATTACCTATCTGGCCCAGGTCTGGTCCTGGCTGGCGGTGGCGATCACCTGGGGGGCGGTCTTCCTCCTTCTAGCCTTTCTGGGATTGCGGGGGTTGGATACCCTCAACCTGGCTCTCCTTTTCGGGAAGACGCCGCCTTGGCAGGCCATCACCGGGGCGCTGCCGGTATGGCACGGCATCTGGCCGGCCTGCGCGGGCACGGTGGCGCTGGTCTTGCTCTCTTCGCTCCCGGAAAAGATTTTTTAATTGAAACTTTTAGTTCACTTATTTCTATCTTATTGTTTATTGTAAAAAAAGCTTTATCAAAAAAAATATTTAAAAGATTTCATAATTCTTTTATTCTAAG
>JAQTXE010000125.1 GCA_028688935.1 Syntrophales bacterium | reverse complement strand
CGGCGGAACTCCTTCCCGAAGGAGATAAAGATCTCGAGCAGATCCTGCTCCTGCTCCAGAAGGTCACCGGCGTGAACTTCACCCTGTATAAACGCAGCACCTTGAGAAGGCGCATCATGCGGCGCATGGTGCTCCACAAGCTGGAAAACCTGGAAAGCTACCTGAAATTTCTCAAAGAAAAGCCCGATGAAGTGGAAGCCTTATACCAGGACGTGCTCATTAAAGTCACTGGCTTTTTCCGGGATGAAGGGGCTTTCGGCGTCCTCAAGAAGGTAGTCTTCCCCGAGATCCTTTCCACCAAGCCCGGGGAAGGCGGCATCCGCTTCTGGGTGCCCGGCTGTTCTTCCGGGGAAGAGGCCTATTCCCTGGCCATAAGCTGGCTGGAGTTCCTGGGGGACAAAGCCTCCACCGTGCCCATCCAGATCTTCGCCACCGACGTCAGCGAAGCAGTGATTGAAAAGGCCCGGGGCGGTATTTACCTGGAAAACATCGCCTCGGAATTGTCCCCGGAGCGTCTCCGCCGCTATTTTGTCAAGGTCGCGGGCGGCTACCAGATCAGCAAGACCATCCGGGATATGTGCGTTTTTGCCCGGCAGAACCTTATCCAGGACCCGCCTTTCTCCAAGCTGGACCTCATCAGTTGCCGCAACGTCCTGATTTACCTGCAGACCGCGCTGCAAAAGCGCATCATCCCCATGTTCCACTTCTCCCTTAACCCCGGAGGCTACCTGATGCTGGGGGCCTCGGAAACCATCGGCACCTTCACCGAGCTCTTCGGCCTGTTGGACAAAAAGTACAAGATTTACCGCAAAAAATCCGCGCTGGCCCAGGTGAAGCTTGATTTTCTGCCGCCTCGCTTTCCCCGGGAGCACAAGCCCTTGCTCAAAAGCCCGGTAAAAGAAGCGGAAGAAGCCTGGAGCAAACAGAATCTTTATTCAGAGGCAGACCGCCTCATTCTCAGCCGCTTTGCGCCCGCGGGGGTTCTTATCAACGAAGACCTGGACATCCTCCAGTTCCGGGGCCAGACCGGGCCTTATCTGGAGCCGGCTCCCGGAGAGGCCAGCTTCAAGCTCATGCGCATGGCCCGGGAGGGCCTGCTGTTGGCCCTGCGCACCGCGGTGGCCCAGGCCATGAAGAAAAACCAAGCCGTTAAGACCCAGAGCCTGCGAGTGGATTACAACGGCAGCACCCGCATGGTGGACCTGGAGGTCATACCCCTCAAAGGCGGCCCCACCAAGGAGCGATTCTTCCTGGTTCTCTTCGAAGAAGCTCCGCCTCGCGCCCCCAAGGCCGCGGAGGAAGCCCCGCTCCCGGAAGCCGCGGCCAAAAGAGCCGGAGCCAAAGAAATCCTTATCGCCAAGCTCCGGGAGGAAATGGCGGCCCTCAAGGAGCATCTCCAGGCGGTCATCACCGATAAGGAGGCCGCCAACGAGGAACTCCGGGCGGCGAATGAAGAGATTCTTTCCGCCAACGAAGAGTTTCAAAGCGTCAACGAGGAACTGGAAACCGCCAAAGAAGAGCTGCAGTCGGCCAATGAAGAACTTACCTCCCTGAATGAAGAGCTGCACGTCCGCAACACGGAGTTGACTCAACTCAACAATGATTACAACAATCTGCTCTTGAGCAGCAATATTCCCATCATCATGTTGGGCCGGGACCTGCGCATCCGCCACATCACCCACCAGGCCCATGAGCTGTTCAACCTCATCCCCGGGGACGTGGGCCGGCCCATCAGCGATATCAAATTGAACGTGGAAATCCCCGGCCTGGAGAATATGACCCACGAAGTCATCGAATCCCTGGTGGTAAAGACCCAGGACGTCCAGGACAGCCAGGGGTATTGGTACCGTCTCAGTATCCGGCCCTATTACACCATGGACAAGAAGATCGAAGGCGCAGTCATCACCCTCATGGATATTAACGAATTAAAGGGAAACCTGCTCCGCCTCAATCAATCCCAGAGTCTGGTTCAAGGAGTGCTGGGATCCATGGGAGAGGCCCTCCTGGTAATGGATCGGGACCTCCATATTAAAATGGCCAACCAGGCCTTTTACAAGACCTTCCAGTTGACCCCGGAGGAGACCATCGGCTCCCATCTCTGCGAGATAGGCAAGCGCCAGTGGGATATCCCGGAACTGAAAGATCTTCTCAAAGATGTATTGGTCCGGGACCTCTCCTTCCAGAACTACCTCTTTGAGTACGACTTTCCGGGGGTCGGGCCTTTGACCTTGCTCCTGAACGGCACCCTCCTCAGCCGGAACCAGTCCTCGGCCAGCGAAGACCTGATCCTCCTGACTATGGCCAATGTCACGGAACTGCAAAAGACCAAAGAATCCCTGAAAGCCTCGGAGACCCGCCGCCGCTTGACCTCCAGGCTTTTGGGAGCCCGGGAGCGGGAGTGCCCCACGCTGGCCTGGGAACTGCGGGATGAGGTGGACAAAGATTTGAGCGCGCTGGATAACAGTATCCACGATATTATCCAACAACTGGCTTCCCCTGAGGATAAGACCTCTTGTGAAGACGCCTTGGCCCGGATTCGGGCGGTTACCTCCGCCTTGCCGGAATTCTCCTGGGACGCGCCGCCGCCCATTATGAAAGAGCTCGGGTTCACTGCGGCTTTGAAAAACCTGGCCGGCGAATTCCGCCGCTATTTCCAGATTGATGCCATCTGGGATATTGACGAATTGGACCCACTCTTTCCTCCGGGGAGCCAGAACCTGATCTACCGGGTCTTGGAGGAGGCCCTTTACAATATCGGCCGCCACTCCGAGGCCACCCGGGCGGAGGTGACCATCAAACAGAAAGGCAAACAGGTCTCCTTCCTGGTGAAGGATAACGGCCAGGGCTTTAACCTAACCCAGTTCCGGAAAACGGCGGCCGGCAAGAAAGGGTCGGGCTTGGCCGCCATGGAGGCACGGGTGGCCCAACTGGGAGGGACCCTGAAGATCTGGAGCAGGGAAGGCAAAGGCACGCACCTTTCTTTTACCCTGCCAGTGCAGAAATAGTTCCAGGTTCAAGGTTCAAGGTTCAAGGTTCAAGGTCCCAGCGCCATTTTGGCGTATACCGGCTTGCATCGGCGTGCATCCGCGGTTACTATTTAACCGCCGATAAACGCAGACGTACGCCGATTTTTCTTTTAATCTTTCTACCGAAAACCGAAAACTGAAAACCGTCTTTTAACATGCCTGCCCCGGAAAAAATCTACGTCTATGAAGTTCAAGGCAAAGTCACCCCCCCCGAGGCCCTCTGCGGCGACGACTTCCTGGGGGCCTGGCGGGAGGGGGATTATTCCTACCTCTTTTTCAGCAACCCCAAGGAAGGCCAGGTCCAAGCCTGGCTGAAGACCACGCCGGCAGGCGTCTATTCTTCGGAAACCGTCCTTAATTACGCGGATTGGGAAGCGGGCCAACCCTTTAAGCCTTTGAGCATTGCGGGCCTCCACTTCTCCCCCATCTGGGAGGAACCCGCGCCCCCGCCCGGCGAGACCCTGATCCGCATGGAGCCGGGCCTGGCGTTCGGCTCCGGCTACCACCCCACCAGCAAGCTCTGCCTGGAGCTGATGCGCCGGCTCTATGAAAAGGACACCCCCCGGGAAGTCCTGGACCTGGGCAGCGGCACCGGCATCCTGGCCCTGGCCGCCCTGGCCCTGGGCGCGCACCGGGTAATCGCGGTGGAGTACAACGAACTGGCAGTGCGCACCGCGGCGAAAAACGTCCGCCACAATCACCGGGAGCAGGAGATTCTTCTTATCCAGGGGGACGCCCGCCACTTCGCCCATCTGCCGGGAGACCTGGTCCTGGCCAACATCCACCTGGACGTGCTCCTAGACCTGCTAAAAATCCCGGAATTCCTGACGAAAAAATACTACATCTTCTCCGGCGTCCTGGGCACCCAGATGGAGCGTTTCCGTGAAGCCCTGGCCGCCAACCCCCTGAAGGAAATAGCCGCCCTGGACGAAAACCTCTGGTTTGCAGTGCTGGCGGTCCATGAATTTTGAGGGCGTTGGAGTGGTGCTGGGGGTTAGCGCCGGATACCCTTTTTACCTGATATTTTTTATTAGCCTTTTCTCTAGAAAAATCTAACCAGATGCTTATTCTTCCTTAACTTCTTCCTGATCCCAGCCGATAAATAATTATCTTCCAAATTCTTCAGGGGGTAAGAATCATAACCTGAGGTTAACTTACTAATTCTATAACCCATCTTAGTTGGGGGAGAATTCCGCGTCGTCATTCACGGAAGAAAAAGAGACCCCGGCTCCAACAAGAGAAACACTGTCCTCACGCCCTTTTGCCCTAACCTTCCCAGTTCCTTTCTCTTAGGCAATATCTGTTCTGCGCCCGGGTGTCTCTTATGGCCCTCGAATAATGAAAAATTAAGATACAAAGGAGAAGTCCCAAATGAAGCTTAAGTTATCCACCAAACTCTTGGGAGGGTTCCTCATCGTCGCCATCATCACCCTGGGTGTAGGTTACCTGGGCTGGAACGGCGCCACCCAGCTCACCGGCCATTTGAATACATTGGGTAAGCATAGCTTGCCCAGCGTCCAAAATCTGCTGACGATCCAGAAAAACATTGAATCCGTCCTTACCGCCCAAAACGCTCTGCTTAATCCCTCCCTTAACTCCGGAATGCGCAAACAGCAGTTCGACCGCATCGCTCAGGCCCGGGATATTTATCAGAAAGCCTGGAACGCCTATGATGCCCTTCCTAAATATGGCGAGAGTGCTAAGCTTTGGGACCAGACAAAGCGGGCCGTGGAAGTATGGAGAGAGGAGAATAATAAATTCTTCACTCTGGCCAAATCGTTGGATAAAGTGGATTCGGCCAAAGGGGATATTTTTACGGCCATGAACAAACAATTGATGGAAAAGTGCCTCCCCCGCCAGGCGGAGGGTTCCGCTCTGATGGACAAAATCGTGGCCTTGAGCGTGGAGGACGCGGGGCAAACCTTGACCCAGGCCGAAGCCGGGGCCTCCCGGACCAAATTTCTTTCCGGAGTAGGCATGGTGGCCGGTTTTGGCCTGGCCGTGCTTTTAGGTGTTTTCCTGAGCCTGTCCATCACCCGGCCCATCAACCGCATCATCGCGGAATTGAACGAAGGAGCCGACCAGGTCTCTTCGGCCTCCTCCCAGGTCTCCTCAGCCAGCCAGATCCTGGCCCAGGGCAACTCGGAACAGGCCGCGTCTTTAGAAGAAACCTCTTCGTCCCTGGAGGAAATGGCCTCCATGACCAAGCAAAACGCCGGCCACGCCAGCGAAGCCAATGCCCTGATGCAAGAGACCGGCAGAGTGGTGCAGGAAGCCGACCGTTACATGCAAGATCTCACCTCTTCCATGCAGGAAATCTCCCAGGCCTCGTCCGATACGGCCAAGATTATCAAAACCATTGATGAGATTGCCTTCCAGACCAATCTTCTGGCTCTTAACGCCGCGGTGGAAGCCGCCCGGGCCGGAGAAGCGGGAGCCGGTTTCGCGGTGGTGGCCGATGAAGTCCGCAACCTGGCGATGCGGGCCGCGGAGGCCGCCAAAAACACCGCCCAACTCATTGAAGGCACGTTGGACAAGGTTCAGGGCGGCACCGACCTGGTGGGCAAGACCGGTGAAGCTTTCGCCCAGGTCACCACCAGCGCCAGCAAAGTTAAGGATTTGGTGGCGGAGATCGACGCCACCTCCCGGGAGCAGTCCCAGGGCGCGGACCAGATCAGCAAGGCCGTGGCGGAGATGGACAGCGTGGTGCAGCAGAACGCAGCCAATGCCGAGGAATCGGCCAGTGCCGCCGAAGAGCTCTTTGCCCAGGCGGAACAGATGAAGGGCGTGGTCGGCGGCCTGGTGTCCCTGGTGTCCGGCACTAACGGCAACAGCCAATCGAGCCCGGTGACCAGGTCACTTCAGGGCTCCTATGGCTCCCGACCGGCACTAAGCCATTCCCGGAATGCCGGTAAGAGCCGGGCCCAGGCGTTGCCTCAGCCCCAGGGTCACGGCCCGGCCCAGTCACTCAACCCGGAGCAGGTCATACCTCTGGAACCCAAGGACTTCCAGGACTTTTAAGGAACTGAAGTAACTTCCAAGCCGTTCTCTGGCTGGCAAGCCGGGGCCCCAGGCCCCGGCTTGCCAGACTCTTTTGCGGTCTCCTTTCCCCATAATTACCACTGTTATCCAATCCTAAATTCACGTAAGATGTCATGTGTTAAAGCGCGGCTATTGTCTCTGTTCCCTAAGCCGCAGCCCATAATCCAGCTTCAACCAAGACAATTCTGGTTTTACCTGGAGTTCTACCCTTTGATCCTGGGGGCAAGATGCAGAAAGGAATAACGTTACTCCTGGCCGCATGCCTGCTAATGGCAGGTGCCGTTCTCCCTGCCGGAGCCGCAGAGACCGCAGAGACCATTAAAATCGGGGCTCTTTATAATCTCACGGGCGATATGGCCCCCATTGACGTCCCGTCCCTGAAAGGGGCCCGGCTCCAGGCCAAGTTGATCAACCGGGCCGGCGGCTTGCTCAACGGCCGCCAGGTGGAAGTGGTGGGGATCGACACCAGAGCCGACCTTAAAGCCACGGCTGCCGCGGCCCATAAGCTTTTGTCCCAGGGCGTGGTCGCGGCCATCGGCTATGGGGACACGAATTTTGTCATGGCCGCCGCGCCCTTATTCCAGAAACGGGGTCTGCCTTTTGTCACCTCCGGGGCCACTCTCCCGGACCTGCCCCGGCTGGTGGGCAATTGCCTATTCATGGCCGCGTTCGGAGACAATGACCAGGCCGCGGCCATCGCCAAGTTTTTATCCTCCCGCCTTAAGGCCCGGAGTGCGGTCATCTGGACCGACAAAAACATGGACTTTGCCAAGGCCTTGTCCAAATACTTCCGCCAATCATTTTCGCTGCTGGGGGGCAAGATTATTAAGGAGCAATTTTTCTCTTCTCCCCAGGATTTTCCCGGCCTGATTGCGGCTTTTAAGGCCGCCAGGCTCAAACCGGATATCATCTTTATCGCCGCGGGGCCGGAGGCCGCGGCCCAGGCCGTTAAACAGATCCGGGGGGCCGCCATTAATATCCCCATTGCCGGCGGCGATAGTTTCGATAGCGACGCCTTGCTCACCGTGCCCGGCCCCAAACTGGCCCATGATATCTACTTTGCCAGCCACAGCTTTCGGGGTGAGACCGGGCCGGAAGTCCGGTCCTTCATCACTGCCTACCGCCGGGAGTACGGCCGGCCCCCGGCAGACGCCTTTGCCGCCCTGGGTTTTGACGCCTTAGGGATAGTGGCCGCGGCCATTAAGCAGGCCGGCACCACTGCGCCTGCGGCGCTTTGCCGGGCTTTGGCCCATATCCAGGGTTACCACGGGGTTACCGGTATTATTTCCTATACCCGGTCCTCCGGAGTGCCGGAGAAGCCCGTCGCCATCATCGGGGTCACAAAGGGGCATTTTCAACGCCTCTGGTCCTGGGTCCCCGGGAACAAGAAAGAATGAGAAATAAAGCCAGTCTGCATAATTCCTGGGGATTTACTTATTGCCTCCCGGATACCCCCCTGGGGGACTTGACCCTTTCTTTTTCCGCCCGGGGCCTGGCGGTTCTGACCTATGGGAAGCCAGAAACGGGGCTGACGTCCGCTTCCCCTCCCCCGGCTATGGCTGCCTGGCTGGAGGCGGTTAAAAAAGAACTGGCCGCTTATTTTAGCGGCACCCCCACCACCTTTGCCTCCCTGCCCCTGGACCCGAAGGGCACTCCCTTCCAACTCCGGGTCTGGCAGGAACTCCGGAAAATCCCCTGGGGCGCCGCCATTTCCTATAAAGAACTGGCGGCCCGGGCGGGCTCACCCCGGGGTTTCCGGGCCGTGGGCCAGGCCAACGGCGCCAACCCCATTCCCATCATCATTCCCTGCCACCGGGTGATAAACGCGGACGGCTCCCTGGGAGGGTATAGCTCGGGCCTGGAGCGCAAACGCTGGCTCCTGCGGCATGAGGGGCTGAGTTTTTGAGGGGAGGACCGGGGGGAAACGCTATCATTTTTCAGCTTTACCGTGAAAAGCAAAATCCCCCTAAATCCCCCTTTAAGAAAGGGGGACTTTTTAACCCCCCCGTTTTCTAAAGGGGGTAGGGGGGATTTTTCATCCACGGGCTGAGGCAAACTTTGGTTCAGGGGCATTAAGCCGATAGCTGGCAGCTAATAGGCCCTTAGCCCCCTAACTATCCTCTCCTCCTTCACGGCTGGCAACTGCGGCAGGGGCTCAGGCCTTCCAGGTAAGCCTGTTTGAGGGAGCTGATCTTCCCCCGGTTGGCGGGGGCGATTTTTTTGGCATGGGGGCAACCGGGGCGGTGGAAGCGCAGGGTGTTCCGGTTGACCAAATAGAAGGGTTCATCCTGGTTCAAGGCTTTCCGCCAGATTCCCCGGCGGGCGTCCATGGCCTCCTTCTGCGCGGCCAGCAAGACTTCCCGGTAGCGGATATTAGGGGGATGGATATAGACATGGGCCAGGCCCTGGCGCAGTAAAGCCGCTTCCACCAGGGTGTTGTCCGCCAGGAAGACGTGGGCCAGGAGGCGGCCGTAGTGGTCGTAGCGAAGCTGGCCGTATTCCAGGCGCACCTCTTTTCCCCGGGTGAGTTGCGCCAGATAGGCCTTGGCTTTATAAGCCATGAACTGCGCGGGGCGGCCCTTTCTGGCCATTTCCGGGGCATCGATGCTCAAGAGGCGCACCCGTCTTTCCCCGGCCAGGACCAGGGTATCCCCATCGATTACCTGGATGACCTTTGCCTTTTGGGGAGGAAGCTGGGGAGCGCGGCCGCAGCCCCAGGCCAGGGCTGCCGCCAGCAACAGGATGATGAAGACGGTTTTCCGTTTTCCGTTTTCCGTTTTCCGGGAAAAACTGCTAACAGCCTTCGCTTTCAAAGGATAATGCATTTCTAACCAATCAGAAGAACTTCGATAATCGGCATCCATTCCGTCATTCTGATCTGAAGGATCGTAGCGACCGATTCTCCTCTCCGCTCAGAAGGACAAAGGGCGATTTTTACAAATTCTTTTACGGAAAACGGTAAACGGAAAACAGAAAACTATCCCTTAAGTTTTTCCGCAAAATAGGGAATCGTTGCCTGCAACCCTTCCTCCAGCAGCACTCCGGGCTGCCAGCCCAGGCGTTCTTTAGCCCGGCTGATGTCCGGCCGCCGCCGGACCGGATCGTCCGGGGGCAGCGGTCTAAAGACCAGGGACGCCTCACTACCGGTTAGGGCCAGGACCTTCTCCGCCAACTCCATGATGGTGAACTCCTCGGGGTTCCCCAGGTTCACCGGCTCCGTCTGCGCCTCGCAGTTCATCAGGCGCACCAGGCCGTCCACCAGATCGGAGACATAACAAAAAGAGCGGGTCTGGTGGCCCTCGCCGTAGATGGTGATTTCTTCACCGCTCAAGGCCTGAACGATGAAGTTGCTCACCACCCGCCCGTCGTTTAAGGCCATGCGGGGGCCATAGGTATTGAAGATGCGGGCAATACGGATATCCACCCGGTTCTGGCGGTGGTAGTCCATCATCAGGGTTTCGGCCACCCGCTTGCCTTCGTCGTAGCAACTCCGGGGCCCCAGACAGTTAACGTTCCCCCAGTACTCCTCTTGTTGGGGATGCTCCAGGGGGTCGCCGTAAATCTCGGAGGTGGAGGCCAGCAAGATCCGGGCCTTTACTCTTTTGGCCAGACCCAGCATGTGCAAGGTGCCCAAGACATTGGTCTTAATGGTCTTCACCGGGTTGTATTGATAATGCACGGGAGACGCGGGGCAAGCCAGGTGATAGATCTGATCCACTTCCAGCATGACGGGTTCCACCACGTCGTGGCGGATCAGCTCCAGCCGGGGATGGTCCCGAAGGTGCACCAGATTTTCTTTGGAACCGGTGAAATAGTTGTCCAGACAGATAATCTCATGCCCCTGCTGCAGCAGGAACTCCACCAGATGGGAACCGATGAACCCGGCGCCGCCGGTAACCAGGATACGAGCCATAAAACGTCTCCTCCCCCAGGGCTTTTCGCTTACCATTGTAACCGCGCTTGCTCCCAAGGTAAATTCCAGATTGACACCTCCGGTGATTTAACTAAGAATGAATTGGAACTTGAAAATCTTCCAGGCAGAGGGGAGCTGATGCATTCTACAAGAAAGATGGCGAAATACCGGTGGCCCATCCTGGTCCTGTCCCTGGCGCTCCTGGCCCCTGGGGCCTGCACCCCCGATAAAAAGGCCCAAGAAGAGCTGCATCAGCAGATTAAGGGGTTGAAAGCCGAGATCAAAGGCTTGCAAGAGAAGATGGACAAGCTCGAGCGCGGCCAGCAGGAGATCCTCCAACTCCTGCACAAACCTGCGCCCCCTCCGCCACCCGCGGCCGCGGCTCCGCCGGCAACCCCGGAACCTCTGAGCCTCGGCCAACTGCTGAAAGACAAGGAACGCCTCCAGGGTACCAGGGTGACGGTCAGGGGCATGCCGGGGACGGTGCTGGTGCACCGCCAGACTCTGATCATGCGGGCTCCGGAGGGGATGGTGGATGTTTATTTCGGCGCCATTCCGGACACTCTTACCATCAACCGCCTTACCTCCACGAACTTGGATCATCCCGTGACGGTTACCGGGATACTTTCTCTCTCCCCCAAAGGAGTGGGCAATCCTAAGATTAATGCTGAGGCTATAGAGTTCTGAACTCCACGGAGTCTCCTTCCCCCTGGCGGACCTGGCAACGGCGGCTCTGGACCAAGAAGCCGCTGACGGCCGGCGCGTCTCCCCCGGCTGGCGCCACCCTGAGCCGCAGTCTTACCCGCCGGGACCTGATGGTCATCGGGGTGGCCCAAATCATCGGCGCCGGCATTTTTGTCATCTCCGGAGTGGGGGTGAAGATCGCCGGCCCCGGCATCCTCCTCTCCTTTCTGGTGGCCGGCGCCACCTGTACTCTCTCGGCCCTGTGCTACGCGGAACTGGCTTCCATGATTCCCCAGTCCGGCAGCGCTTACTCTTATGCCTACATCATTTTCGGGGAACTGCCGGCTTGGGTTATCGGCTGGGATTTGATTCTGGAGTACGGCATGGGCGCCTCCACTGTGGCCGCGGGCTGGTCTTTCTATTTTCAGGACCTCCTCCGGGGCTTCGGCCTGGAGATACCCATTTGGGCCAGCGGGCCTCCTTTGACCCTGCCGGGACGGGTGATCAACCTGCCCGCGGCCCTCGTCGTCTTGGGATTTACGTTTCTCCTGATTTTGCGCACCCGCCTCAACGCCTTCATCGCCATGCTCATCGTGGTGGTGAAGCTCTCGGTCATCGCCTTCATCCTGGCCCTGGGGGCCGGTTATGTCAAACCACACAACTGGCTGCCCCTGATGCCCCATGGCGGCTGGTCCATCATCCAGGCCGCGTCCCTGGTCTTTTTCGCCTACCTGGGCTTCGACGTGGTGGCCATCACCGCGGAGGAATCCCGCCACCCCGACCGGGATGTGCCCTTCGGCATCATCGGTTCCCTGGCCTTTTGCAGCCTCATTTACCTGGCCGCGGCCCTGGTCCTGGTGGGCATGGTGCCTTACGGCCAGGTGAACCCGGATTCTCCCTTTTCCACGCTCTTTCGCCAGGTGGGGCTTCCTTGGGCCGCGGAC
Source organism: Syntrophales bacterium (assembly GCA_028688935.1). GTDB lineage: Bacteria > Desulfobacterota > Desulfobaccia > Desulfobaccales > 0-14-0-80-60-11 > SURF-52. The sequence continues at coordinate 153 of JAQTXE010000125.1, read as the reverse complement.
GTGGTGGCCGTGGGGGCCATCATCGGCATCACCTCCGTCCTCTATATGCTGCTCCTGGCCCAACCTCGGGTGCTCTTCGCCATGGCCCGGGACGGCCTGTTGCCTAACTGGGTGGCCGGACTCCATCCCCGTTACCGGACCCCGCACCGCATG
>JAQTXE010000124.1 GCA_028688935.1 Syntrophales bacterium | reverse complement strand
TACTCAAACGAATGGGCCGGGGCTACACCCGGAAAACTATTCTGGAGACTTGCCGCCGGGCCCGGGAGATCATTCCCGGCCTGGCTCTGCGCACCACAGTCATGGTGGGCTTTCCCGGAGAGACCGAAGAACACTTTGCCGCGCTCTTCGACCTCATCGACGAGGTGCGTTTCGAGCACCTGGGGGTTTTTCTTTATTCCCCGGAAGAAGGCACGCCCGGGGCCCGCTTCACCCCCCAGGTGCCCCGCCGCCGGGCCCGGGAGCGGGCCCGCCGCCTCAAGGCCTTCCAGTCCCGCCTGGTCAAGGAGCGGTTAAAATCTCTGCAAAAGACCATCCAGCCGGTGCTGGTGGAAGGACTTAGCGCCGAGAGCGACTACCTCCTTAGCGGCCGCCTCATCACCCAGGCCCCGGAGATCGACGGCCAGGTCTATATCACCGCCGGGGAAGCCCGTATCGGGGAAATCCAGCCGGTGCGCATTAAACGGGCTTTGCCTTATGACCTGGTGGGTGAGGTTTGCAGTAGCCAGTAGCCGGTAGCCAGTAATAAGTGATAAGTGATCAATTGTCATTTTTCCACTGACCACTGACCACTGACTACTGACTACTGACCAGTTGACATCCCCGGGGGAGTAAGTTATTTTATTCACAATAAAAGATTTATGGTCGCTAAAGGTATTCTCAAAGAGTTGGAGGGGGAAGTTGCATCCATCAACCAGGCGTTGGTGGACAATCTCCAATCCCATGTTCCTTTAATCTCCGAAGTGGGGCGGCATATCCTCCTCAGCGGAGGCAAGCGCATCCGTCCCCTCCTCTTCCTCCTGTCGGCCCGGATGTGCGGTTGCCAGGCTCCGGAGCTGCCGGCTTTCTCCACCATCTTTGAGTATCTGCACGCGGCCACCCTCCTGCACGACGACGTGGTGGACGCGGCCGACGTGCGCCGGGGGCGCTCCACGGCCAACACCATCTGGGGCAACCAGGCCGTGATTCTGGTGGGGGATTTCCTCCTCTCCAAGGCCCTGTCCCTGGCGGTGACCACCAATCAGTTGCGGGTGCTTAAGGTTTTGGCCCAGACCACCACGCTGATGGCGGAAGGGGAAATCCTGCAACTCCTGCATGCCGGCAACTTGCAGCTCACGGAAGAAGGATACTTTGAGGTCACCAACCGCAAGACCGCCATTCTCATGTCTGCGGCTTGTCAGATCGGGGCTATTTTGGGAGACTCGCCCCCCCCTCTGGAAGAGGCCCTGGCCCAATTCGGGTTGAACCTGGGCATCACCTTTCAGGTGGTGGACGACATTCTGGATTTTACCGGCAACGAGCAGGAAATGGGCAAGCCCATCGGCAACGACTTGAAGGAAGGGCGCATCACCCTGCCGGTCATCCACGCCCTGGCCCAGGCCGAGCCCCGGGACCGGGAAAGGTTGGTGGAGATGACCCGGAACCTGATGCCGGAAATGGTCCCGGAACTGCGGCAGCTCCTCGATAAATACGGTTCCCTGGACCACGCCCGGAGCCAGGCCCGGGCATTTACTTCAAAGGCTCAGGCCAATCTGGAAGCCTTTCCCCCTGCCCCTGAAAAAGAGTATTTCCGGGCCTTCACCGCCGAGCTGCTGGACCGGACGCATTAAGCGGTTAATTCAACTCCACCGCCATATTTATCTCACGCAAAGCCGCCAAGACGCCAAAAAATCACTATTATTAAATTTTGCGCCTTTGCGCCTTGGCGTCTTCGCGTGAGATTTAGACAAGGATAATGGACCGGAAACCTGCTAATTCCCTGCCGGACTTCTATCCTGCCTGATTACCGGATGCAGGAAAAACCGGTTGAGAATTATCGCAAAAACTGATACGAAAAAGATTGCTTCGCGCCCGGCCACAGGCATCCCGGCCGGGGGGGCAACCTTGAGGGAAGGAGAAATTGATGGCAGGTAAAACGGCACAGATCCGCAATTTAGCTTTCATCGGCCACAGTGGCTGCGGCAAAACCTCTCTGGCCGAGGCCCTCCTCTTCGGGGCCGGCTCCACCTCCCGGCTGGGTAAGGTGGACGACGGCAGTTCCATCCTGGATTTCGAGCCTGAGGAAATCAAGCGCAAGATCACGATCTCCACGGCTTTTCATCATTATCAGTGGAAAAAGTACACAATCTATCTGGCCGACACCCCCGGTGACGATAACTTCCTGGCCGACACCCGGGCCACCCTGCACGTGGCCGACGCCGCGGTGGTGGTTGTCGACGCGGTGGACGGCGTCAAGGTGGGCACCGAAAAGGTCTGGCACACCGCCAATCATTATTCTCTGCCCCGGCTGATTTTTATTAATAAACTGGATCGGGAACGGGGGGATTTCGCCAAGGTGCTCCAGGAAATCAAAGATATCCTGGAAGCCCCGGTGGTGCCGCTGCAGCTGCCCATCGGCAAGGAGGCCGGTTTCAAAGGCCTAGTGGATCTGGTGGCCATGAAGGCCATGGTGGCCGCGTCCCCGGGCGGCAAACTGGAGCCCGGCCCCATTCCCGATGACCTCAAGGACGAAGCGGAGCAACTTCGAAATGATCTCCTTAATTTCGCCGCGGAAAGCGACGACGAACTCATTGAAAAATTCCTGGAAGAAGGGGAACTCACCTCCGAAGAGATTTACCGGGGCCTCAGAATCGGCACCCTCAAAGGCGCCATTGTTCCGGTGCTCTGCGGCGCGGCCTCCAGCAATCTCGGTCCCACCCTCCTGCTGGACGCCATCAACCACTACCTGCCGGCGCCGGAGGACCGGGGTCCGGTGAAAGGGCAGAAACCCGGCGGCGCTGAAGAAGCGCTCCTGGAAGTGGACCCCGACGGCCCCCTGGCCGCCCAGGTCTTCAAGACCGTGGCCGACCCCTATGCCGGGCGGCTCTCCATCTTCCGCATCTACTCCGGCACCGTGAAGTCCGACGACACGGTCTTCAATGTCACCCGCTCCGTGCCCGAAAGATACGGGCAATTATTCCTCCTGGAAGGCAAAGGCCAGAAAGCAGTTAACTCCGCCGGGCCCGGAGCCTTCGCGGCGGTGGCCAAACTCAAAGAAACGGTCACCGGCGACACCCTGGCCAGCGAAGCCAATCCTGTGCTCCTGCCGTCCCTCATGCCCTCCAAACCCATGGTCACCCTGGCGGTGGAATCCAAGGTGCGGGGCGAAGAAGATAAGGTCTTCTCTTCCATCTCCAAGCTCATCGAAGAAGACCCTTCCTTACAGCTTTCCCGGAATACCGACACCAAGGAGATCCTCCTCTCCGGCGTGGGTTCGGTGCACATTGAGGCCACCACGGAAAAATTAAAGCGCAAATTCGGAGTGGAGGCGGTGCTTAAACCCCCGAAAGTGCCTTACCGGGAGACCATCAAGGGCAGCACCAAGGTCCAGGGCAAATATAAGCGCCAGTCCGGCGGCCGGGGCCAATACGGCGACACCTGGCTGGAACTGGAGCCCCTGCCCAAAGGCTCCGGCTTTGAATTCGTGGACAAGATTGTGGGCGGGGCCATCCCCAGGCAATACATCCCCTCCGTGGAAAAAGGGATTGCCGAGGCCAAGGAGGAAGGGGCCCTGGCGGGCTTCCCCACCGTGGATTTCCGGGTTACCCTCTATGACGGCTCTTTTCACGAAGTGGATTCTTCGGACATGGCCTTCAAAATCGCCGGTTCCATGGGCTTCAAGAAAGGCGTGCTCCAGGCCAATCCCACTCTCCTGGAACCCATCATGAAGATGACCGTCACTGTGCCCGAAGCCAACATGGGGGACATCATCGGCGACCTCAACGGCCGCCGGGGCCGGGTCCTGGGTATGGAGGCCCAGGGCAAATACCAGGTGATCACTGCCCACGTGCCCATGTCCGAAGTGCTGATGTACGCGCCGGACCTCATCTCCAAGACCGGGGGCCGGGGCGCCTACGAAATGGAATTCGACCACTACGAAGAAGTGCCCGCCCACCTGGCGGAAAAGATCGTCAACGAAGCCAAAGCGGCGAAAGAGAAGGAGTAGGGGTAACTTTCTATAGACCGACCACAAGGTAAATGAATGGACGATTACCAGCGTTATAGGTATAGCATCACTTGCCATACCCAAGATGCAGCAGTTCTGCATTGTCTTCGGGCCCTTTGTCAGTACTGTGAAGAGTACAAAAAGCCTCAGATTGGATGGGGCGGTACAGGCGAAAAGGAGTGGAAATCGGCTGGATATAAATTTACCTTGCGGTTTACTTCGCCCACTTATAGGGAGAGATTCGTCGAAGAGGCGGAACGTTTATTAAAAAGCCGTTGGAAGGTGTTAGGAACAAATGATAATGATCCTGCACATCGACAAAGGCTCCGATAGATAAATAGGGACAGACGCTATTTGGGGTTCCTATGCCCTCCCTCGAATATCTGACTGCACTGTCTATCGAGGGAATTCTCGGGTTTCTCCCCAAATAGCATTTGTCCCATTTATTTCTTAATCTTTAGCGCCTTTGCGTCTTGGCGTCTTTGCGTGAGATGAAAGAACATTCCCCAAAATCCGGAACCCAAGCCCGTATCATCGCCGTCTCCGTCAGCGACCGCAAGGGCGTGGTCAAGCATAACGTCCCCCAGGCCCGGCTGCTGGTGGAGCACGGCCTGGAAGGCGACGCCCACGCCGAGGGCGGCATCCGCCAGGTGAGCCTCCTGGCCCTGGAAAGCATCGACAAGATGCGCGCCGCCGGGGCTAAGGTCAATCCCGGCGACTTCGCTGAAAACCTCACCACCCAGGGTTTGGATGTCTGTGCCCTGCCCGTGGGTACCCGGCTGAAGGTGGGGCCGGAGGTGGAGCTGGAAATCACCCAGATCGGCAAGACCTGCCATGCGGGCTGCGCCATCCGGCAGCTGGTGGGAGACTGCGTCATGCCCCGGGAGGGCGTCTTTGCCCGGGTGCTCAAAGAAGGGGTGGTCTCTCCCGGCGATGCCGTCGAACTCCTGGGGGTTTCGGGTTAGCTCTTCTTCAACCTCACACCAATTCGACATCAAATGGACATTTTACGTAGGGGCGAACCTTGTGTTCGCCCTGGAGCTGGTGGGCGAACACAAGGTTCGCCCCTACGAAAGATTCTAAGTTTTTTAAGAATTCTTCTCATTCTTAACCCTCCCAGCAAGCATTTTCCAGGACGAGCCGCCGCCGGAGGATAAAAAAAACAGCGGCCCGGAGGCCGCTGCGTGAAAGACTAATTTAGTTAGTTAAATTAGAGAACTATTTATTTAGGTGAGGAGTTTCATTGCTTCCGCTTCGCTAAAAGCCTGCATGGTCTCAGTCTTGCCGCCATATTGCGCGCTCAGGGAGATAACAATTTTGGCTACCGTCTCCGGGTTCGGGGCCTCCAAAATACACATCTCATCGTACTGTCCCATGAGCATGTACCAGGCTTTGATTTCCGCGCCCATGGCTTTCACGGTTTGTTTGATTTCCGCGGACACCTTGGCCGCGTCCTGCATGGCTGCAAAACTTTTGTCCGTCCATTTCGCCAATACTACGAAAGTCGCCATGTGTATACCTCCCTTTTTAAGATTTAGCCCCCGGGGATTACCAGAAGCCTACTAATTGGGTATATTTTATAAGACCTCATCTCCATTGCAAGATTTCTTAATTATATTTAATAATTAATTAACCATTATTTAACGCCTCTGGCGGCAGGTGGGACTTATGACAATCCGGGTGGGCATTCTCACGGTTAGCGATAAGGGCCATGCGGGCGAGCGCCAGGACACCGCGGGCCCCGAACTGGGTAATCTATTGGATCCGAATATTTTTCAGGTAGCGGCCACCGGCCTGGTCCCTGACGAACACGAGGCCATTGTCGCCCAACTGGTTCAGTGGTGCGACCAGGAGCGCCTCGACCTGATCCTCACCACCGGCGGCACCGGCCTCACCCCTCGAGATATCACTCCTGAGGCCACTTTAGCCGTGGCCGCGCGCCTGGTGCCCGGCATCCCCGAAGCCATGCGGGCCTTCGGCCTGACCAAGACTCCCCACGCCATGCTCTCCCGGGCCGTGGCCGTGACCCGGGGCTGCACCCTGATTATCAACCTACCGGGCAGCCCCAAAGGCGCCCGGGAAAGCCTGGAGGCCATCCTCCCGGCCCTGCCCCACGCCTTGGAGAAACTGGGTGGCAGCCCCTCCGAATGCGGTGCGCCCTGAAAGATAGGGGTCAGGGATCAGGGGCCAGTTTTTTTACTGCTTACTGCTCACTACTCACTTATTTCTTATTAATTATTACCTACTGGCTACTGATCACTTGCCACAAAAAATGACTCCCGATAACTCCTGGCATTATCTCGAATCAGGCTCCGGCCCTCCCCTGCTGCTGCTCCACGGCCTGGGGGCCTCCGGCTTTTCCTGGCGGAATAATATCGGCGTTCTATCCCGGTATTTCCGGGTGGTGGCCCCGGACCTGCCCCCCCACGGCCGTTCCCCGGCCCCTCCGGATGGGGACTACAGCCTGGAAGGTCAAGTTCAAGGCCTTGTCGGCTTCCTGGACCACTTAGGCATCCCCCGGGCGGCCGTGGCCGGTAACTCCCTGGGAGGCGGCCTGGCCCTGCTGTTGGCCCGGGATTACCCGGACCGGGTGAATGCCCTGATACTTCTGGCCCCGGCCGCGGCCCTGACCCGCCTGCCTTTTATCTTTTATCCCCTGCGTCTGCCGGGTCTGGGAAAAATGCTGGCCCCCTTCATTTTGGGTCCCTGGATCATCCCTTTCGCCCTGCGTCTGATTTACCACCGCCGGGAACTCATCACCCCCCAGGTGGTGGCCGGTTACGCCGCACCCTTCCGGGAGATGCAGCGCCGCCTGGCCCTGGCCTCCCTGTGCCGCCAGGTGCAGCTTCCGCCCCTTACCGCAGTCGAGGCCATGCTGGCCCATTTGCGCCCCCCCATAGCCATTCTCTGGGGCGAGCAAGACCGCATCCTGCCGGTGAGCCAGGCGCAATGGCTCCGGGAGCGTCTGCCCCAGGCAACTATACACCTCCTTCCGGCAGTGGGCCATGCCCCCCAGGAAGAAGCCCCCGCCGTGGTGAATGAAATAATCATTGATTTTTTGACCCATTCAATAAACAATTAAGGTAGCTCACCTTTATCCCTGCACCCCTCAGGGAAATTCATTTCACGGGAGGGTGACGGGCGCCTGTTAAACCCGCCACAACGCGCATGAAAAAAAATATCATCCCCTTTGCCCGAGCCAAACGTTCCGTCAAGGAGGTCATGGAAAAGTTCTATCAGGAGTTGGACGACATCGAAGAGATCGTCGTCATCGCCAAGGACCGGGAAGGCGAATGGATCTTCGCTAACTCGGAGCTGGAAAACGAACTGGAATGGATCGGCAGCCTCTATAAATTCATCAACAAGGCCATCATGGAAGACGGCGAGGACTTTTAAAGACCGTTTTCGGTTTTCAGTTTTCGGTTTTAGGTAAAATCAAAAAAGGGGCCAGGGGTTTTTACCCCAGGTCCCTTTTTTCCCCACCTTTGTCGGAGCAGGCTAAAGCCTGCGGCAACCGGATATTACCTAATTCCGCGTAACTGATCACTGATTACTGATTACTAATCACTGATTACTGATCACTTATTACTTTTTACTGATCACTTTCCTTTCCGGCCCCTCAGAAATCCAGCCCCATCTCCCCCTTCAACGGCCCCAACAAAGCCAGGCCCCAGTTCTCCGGTTGCAGCAGTTGCCGGGCCTGGTCCTGAATTTCCCCGGCGGTCACCTGGAGGAGGCCGTTGATGATCTCTTCCAAAGAGATATAGTGGCCGAAGTGGATTTCGTTTTTGGCCAGACGCATCATGCGGTGGTCGCAGTCTTCCGCGTGCAGATAGATGGACCCCCGCAGGTATTCTTTGGCGGCCCGCAGTTCCTCCTCGGAAACCGCTGCCGCTTTAATTCGCTTGAATTCCCGGTAAGTGACCTCCAGCAGTTGTTCCAGATTTTTCGGGCTCACTCCCGCGGAGACCCCCAGCAGACCGGTATCGCTGAAAAAGCTTAAGAAAGCGTAAATGTTGTAGGCCAGGCCCAGTTCCTCCCGGACGACCTGGAAGAGGCGGGAACTCATGTTCCCTCCCAGGATGAGCTGCAGGAGGGTGGCGGCGTAGCGGTCTTTATCTCCCGCGGCCGGGCCTTTGGTGCCCAGGCAGACGTGCATCTGTTCCAGGTCCCGGGACACCTGGGAGATTCCCGGGTAGGTGGCCACCGCCTCCCGGGAACGGTGGGGCGAGCCGTTACGGAAATCCTGGAACCTGGAGGCAACCAAATCCAGCATCTCCTGATGCTCCACCCGGCCCGCGGCCGCGACGATAATGCTCTCAGGCCGGTAGGCGCCGGTCCGGTAATTCAGGAGTTGCTCCCGGGTGACTTGGGAAATTTGGTCTTCTTCCCCCAGAATGGGCCGCCCGAAGGGCGCGTCCCCCCAGAACGCCTTAGCGAACTGCACCTGCACCTGGTCCTCGGGGTTGTCCTCCTGGGCGCCGATCTCTTCCAGGATGACCTGCCGTTCCCGCTCCAGGTCTTGCGGTTGGTAAGTAGGATGGAGGACCAGATCGCTCAGGAGGTCCAGGAGCCGGGGCAGGTTTTCGGCCAGGACCTTGCCGTGGAAACAGGTATTTTCTTTGCTGGTGAAAGCGTTGCAGGAGCCGCCCAGTTGGTCGATCTCCCGGGCGATGTCCAGGGCGCTGCGCTTAGGCGTGCCTTTAAAGGCCAGGTGCTCCAGGAAATGGGTGAGGCCGTTTTCTTCCAGGGCCTCGTCCCTGGAGCCCACATTGAGCCATACCCCCACCGCCACGGAATGGAAGTGGGGATCTGTTTCGCTGATGACCCGGAGGCCGTTGCTAAGAACGCTTTTTGGGCATGCCACGGCTGGGTCTTCTCTCTCTATTATCCGACTCCCGCGGCTGGAAGCCCGCCGGCACCGGCAGCAGCGCCTTCCGGGACAGGCGGATCTTTCCCTGCCGGTCCACGTCCAAGACAATGACATCCAGTTCGTCACCTTCCTTGAGAACATCGGTGACGTTCTGCACCCGGTGGTGTTCCAGTTCCGAGATATGGACCAGACCGTCGGTGCCCGGCAGAATCTCCACGAAGGCGCCGAAGTCCATGATCTTCTTCACTGTCCCATGGTAGACCTTGCCGATTTCCGCCTCCGCGGTGATTTCGTTGATCAGGCGGATGGCTTCATTGGCCGCGGTCTGGTCCGCGGAAGAGATGTGGATGCGGCCGTCGTCTTCGATATCGATCTTCACCCCGGTGGCTGCCACGATGCTCTTCACCATCTTGCCGCCGGGTCCGATGACTTCCCGGATCTTGTCGGGATTGATGGTGAGGACGATGATCTTGGGAGCATGCTCCTTCAGTTCCGGAGAAGGCTCGGCGATGATCTTATGCATCTCCCCAAGGATGTGGAGCCTCGCTTCCTGAGCCTGTTTCAGGGCCTCATGCATGATCTCCTTGGTCAGGCCGGTCATTTTGATGTCCATCTGCAAGGCGGTGATGCCCTGGGCCGTGCCCGCCACCTTGAAGTCCATGTCTCCCAGCGCGTCTTCGTCTCCCAGGATATCCGAGAGCACCGCCACCCGGTCATCTTCCTTGATGAGCCCCATGGCCACCCCGGCCACCGCCGACTTAATGGGTACGCCCGCGTCCATCAGGGACATGGACGCCCCGCAGACCGTGGCCATGGAAGAGGAGCCGTTAGAGGACAAAATCTCCGAGACGATGCGGATGGTATAGGGAAACTCTTCCGCGGAGGGCAGCACCTGGGAGATGGCCCGCTCCGCCAGGGCGCCGTGGCCGATTTCCCGGCGGCTGGGTCCCCGGAGCATGCGGGTTTCCCCCACCGAGTAGGGCGGGAAATTGTAGTGCAGCATGAAGGACTTGAAGGTCTCGCCCACCAGGGTTTCAATCTTCTGCTCATCAGAGGGCGTGCCCAGGGTGGCGACCGCCAAAGCCTGGGTTTCCCCCCGGGTAAAGATGGCGGAGCCGTGAGTCCGGCTCAGCATCCCCACTTCCCCGGAGATGGGCCGGACCTGGTCGAAGCTGCGGCCGTCGATGCGCCGCTGTTCCGCCAGCACCATCTGGCGCACCAGCCGCTTCTTGGCCTCTTGGAAGAGAGCGGCCACCACTTTTTCCTGTCCCAGGGCTTCTTCTCCCAGGTCGGCCAGAACGTCCTGAAAGACCTGGGCCACGTTTTTATTGCGCGCCTTCTTCTCCGGCGTCTTTACCGCCGCCAGGAGGCGATCTTTGGCCAGAGCCTCGACTTTTAAGGGCAGTTCCCCGTAATCCGGCGTTTCCGGAGCGGGCCGCTTAGGCACGCCGATCTCGGCGCGCATCTGCATGATCAGGTCCAGGATGGGCTTGAGCTCCTCCTGGGCGAAAAATAGGGCTTCCAGCACCTCGTCTTCCTGGATCATCTGGGCCCCGGCTTCCACCATTACCAACCCCTGGGGCGCACCGGCGACGATAAGGTTAAGGGTGCTCTCCTTCAACTGCGAATTGGTGGGGTTGACCACCAGCTGGCCGTCGATCTTCCCCACCCGCACCGCGGCCACTGGGCCTTGGAAGGGAGCGTCGGAGATCTCCAGCGCGGCCGCGGCGCCGTTTAAGGCGACGATATCCGGGTCGATCTCCACATCGCCGGAGAGGACCGTGGCGATAATCTGGATTTCGTTTCTTAAGCCCTTGGGAAACAACGGCCTCAGCGGCCGGTCGATAAACCGGGAAGTGAGGGTTTCCTTTTCACTGGGACGGCCGATTTCCCGGCGGAAGAAACTCCCCGGGACCCGGCCGGCGGCATAGGCCTTTTCCATATAATCTACGGTCAGGGGCAAAAAGTCGATGCCCTCCCGCATATCATCCGAGATCACCGCAGTGACCAGCACCGTGCTTTCTCCGTATCTTACCAAGACGGAGCCGCTTGCTTGCTGAGCCAGACGGCCCGTTTCGAAGCTGAGGTCCCGGCCTCCCACTTCTACTTTATATATTTTTTGCATGTTATTTAGACTGCCTCCTATTTACGCAGACCCAGTTGTTCGATCAAGGTCCGGTAACGTTCGATATCTTTGTTTTTCAAGAAGTTCAGGAGCCGCCGGCGTTGTCCCACCAGCTTGATCAGCCCCCGACGGGAGTGGTGATCTTTGGCGTGTGACTTGAAGTGGTCCGTCAAATAATTGATCCTTTCGCTAAGGATCGCCACCTGCACTTCCGGTGAGCCGGTATCCGCCTCATGCAGCCGGAAGCGATCAATGATCTCCCGTTTGGTTTCCGTATTTAAGCCCACGACTTCCTCCTTGTTTTAGCTATTAGCTCTCAGCGGTCAGCTTTCAGCTTAGAAACCTTATCTGACCCTCAGTAGCTAATTATTTTGCCAAACCTTTTATTCCCCCCTTTCTAAAGGGGGGTAGGGGGGATTTTATAAGCGCCTGAAAATCCCCCTAAATCCCCCTTTTCCAAAGGGGGACTTTTACCCGACTGCTCACTGCTCACTGTTACCGCTCACTGCTCACTACCTTAAATCCCCGCACCGGGGCCAACACCGGCCGCTCTCTCTCGATCCGGACTTCGGCCACGGCCAGCAAGTCGCCGCCGGTCAAAATCCTTACCTTTTCCCCGGCCACCAGATTATTCCCGGGCCAGGGCAGGGCCTGGCCATAGCCCAGGCGCTCCGCCTCTTCCGGCCCCACTTCCAGGGCCTTCAGCCCCGGCAGGCATTCCGCCAGGGGAATGACCCTTGAGGCCAGTTCTTCCCGGCTTAACTCTTTCAGAGCCTCCAAACCCAAGGCCTCCTCCACCTGAAAAGGTCCCACCGCCAGGCGGCGCAGGGCCGTCAGAT
>JAQTXE010000123.1 GCA_028688935.1 Syntrophales bacterium | reverse complement strand
GCCCTGCAGCGCCGCCTGCGTGTCCTCGCCGATCGAGCGCGCCGGCAGGCCGGTGGCGTCGGCGACGCGCGTCAGCAGGTCGAGCGCCAGCTCGGGAATGTCCTCGCGGCGCTCGCGCAGCGGAGGCAGCGTGATCGGTACCACGTTGATGCGGTAGAACAGGTCCTGGCGGAAGGCCCCCCGCTCCACCTCTGCCTTAAGGTCCTTGTTGGTGGCCGCCAGGATGCGGATATTCACCGGTATTTCGTTGGTCCCCCCCACCCGGATCAGGGTCTTTTCCTGGATGACTCGGAGCAATTTTACCTGCATGGTGAGCGGCATATCGCCGATTTCATCCAGGAAGATGGAGCCTCCCGGCGCGGCTTCCAGGAGTCCTTTCTTGACGCCCCGGGCCCCGGTGAAAGCCTCTTTTTCGTGGCCGAAGAGTTCGTTGGCCAGCAGCTCTTCGCTAAAGGCCCCGCAGTTGATGGCCAACAACCGCTTCTCGGCCCGGGGGCTCAGGTGGTGAATGGCCTTGGCCACCAGTTCTTTGCCGGTGCCGGTCTCTCCTAAAATGAGCACGGTGGCGTCCGTGGGCGCGATCTGCTGGATGGTGCCCTTCAAGGCCTCGATCTGGGGGCTTTTGCCGATGATCAGGGGCACGCCTTTCTGGCTCTGTACCTGGCGTTTGAGGTCTATAACTTCCTGGCGCAGCCATCTTTTTTCCAGGGCCTTGCGCACCAGGATGCGCACTTCTTCGATCTTGTAGGGCTTGGGAAGATAGTGGTACGCCCCTTTTTGCATGGCCTCCACCGCGGAGGTGACGGTGGCGTAGCCGGTGATCATGATGACTTCGGTATCGGGGAACAGCTCTTTGGTGCGGTCCAGGACCTGGAGGCCGTCTATCTGCTGCATGCGCAGATCGGTCATTACCAGGTCGAACTCGCCTTTTTCCAGTTCCTGGAAGGCGAGTTGTCCGGATTCCACCGCCACGGTGTCGTAGCCTTCCTTACGTAAGACATGGTCCAGGTTTTCCCGGGCGATGAGTTCATCTTCCACGATCAAGATCCGGGCGCGCTTCATGAGGACGGCCTCTTTTCCTTATCCAGGGAATTGTAAGGTAAACGGATAATGAATCTGGTCCCCTCACCCTCCTTGCTCTCCACGGCAATGGAGCCCTGGTGTCTCTCAATAATGCCATAAACGATGGACAGACCCAAACCGGTCCCCGCCCCCACCTCCTTGGTGGTAAAGAAGGGGTCGAAGACCCGGTCGATCTCTTCTTTGGGGATGCCGACGCCGGTGTCTTCCACGGTGATTACCGCCTGATTATTCCGGGTATCCACCTGGGCGGCGACTTTGATCTCCCCCGGCGGCTCCTTAATGGCCTGGATGGCGTTCATCAGGAGATTGAGAAAGACTTCCTGCATCCGTTGGGGGTCTATTTGCACCACCAGGTTCCAGGGCACCTCCTGCACGATGTCGATGCCCGGGGGCACCTGGCTGGAGACCAGTCTGATGGAGCGGCTGACCACATCTTCTAAAGGAATGGGCTTGAGGGCGAAATCCCGGACCCGGGAGAATTCCAGCAGCCCCTTAACGATATCCCGGGCCCGGTAGACCTCCTGTTCCACGTTGGTCAGCATCTTTTTTAAAAAATCCAGGTCACACTGGCCCAAGTCTTCCAGAATAATCTGACAGGAGGTGGAGATGTTGTTCAAGGGATTATTCAACTGGTGGGCGATGCCTGCGGTCAGCACGCCCAGGGAGGACATTTTTTTGGCCTGGAGCAGTTGGTCCTGGCGCTTTTCCAACTCCGCCACCATGCGATTGAAGGCTTCCACCACCCGCTGGGTCTCATCCCGGGTATCCAGGACCGGCAAAGGCCGGAAGTTGCCCTGGGCAATACGCAGAGTGGTGCCTTCGATCACCCTTAAGGGGCGGATGATCTTGCGGCTGACAATGAAGACGAAAAAGCCCATGAAACCCAGAAAGACCAACATGGAGGAAAGCAACTGGGTCTTGAGGGTGCTGATGATCTCCAGGATTCTTTGCCGTTCGAAAGTGACCAGGTTATGGGACAGCTCCACCAAATTTTTTCCCCGCTCCCGCAACTGCTCTTCCACCCGGGCCCGGAAAGCGCCGCTCTTCGGCAACTCCTCCATGAGTTGGCTGTAAGCCCGGAATTCTTTTTGAAAGAGGGGGAATTGGGAGGCGATTTTCAGGTTCTTGGCCTCCGGCGTGATCTTGTCCAGGGTTTCCAGGCCCAGTTTAATGTAGCGCCGGTTTTCCTGCAAATCTTCGGTGTGGCCGTAGAGCAGATAATTCTTCTCATAACGCCGGATCTCCAGAATGGTATTGCTCAAGTCATCGGCGATCTCCACAAAGTGTTGTTTGGTCTCAATCCGATGCAGGTAATTATAGGACAACCCGCCAATGAAGCCGATGGCCAGGATGCAGGCGCTCAGACCCACAATAACCTTCTGGCGGATATTTAAATGCAGTTTGCCTTTCCAGGAAGTCATCCGGGGCGTCCTCTTAGAGCAGCTTTCCGGAAAAATAATACGCGGCGGCTGGCTTCAGTGTACCTTACCATCGGTTCCTGAGTCAAAGTCAAGAATTTCCTCACTTGCCGATAGGATGCAGATTTTCGCCCCTGCCCCGGATGAAGTGTAAAATTTTGCAACAGTGATTCCCCCGCGCTCAACCCGGAGCCGGTAATTTGCCGGGGAAGGAAAACAAGTTACCCGGCTCTCCAGATTCTATAAACATATTTAATCATAATTATCCGTTCGATGCAAATTGCAACATATGAAATATTCAGGAAAAAATGCCTTGACAGCTTGTGAGATTTTGTACATACTCCGCGATATTTATACTCGGATTCATAATGACTTTTTAGGGAGGGCACACAGGGGATGGATATTTATCTTCCCATTGCCGGCATGAGCATCAATTTTTTCCTGATCCTCGGCATCGGCGGTTTGGTGGGGTTCCTCTCCGGGTTGTTCGGAGTGGGAGGGGGATTCTTGCTCACCCCCCTGATGATGATGATTGGTATTCCCCCGGCGGTGGCCGCAGCCTCGGACTCCAACCAGATAGTGGCAGCCGCCAGTTCCGGGGCCTTTGCCCATTGGCGGCTGGGCAACGTGGACTTTAAAATGGGCCTGATCATCCTGGCGGGAGGCATCTTCGGCGGCACCATCGGTGTGCAACTCGTCAAAATTCTCAGGGCCGCGGGCAACTTTGAGTTCGTCATGAAGGTGGTCTATGTGCTCATGCTGGGCTTGGTGGGCGGGGCCATGTTCATGGAGAGCCTGCGCACCATTCTCCGCAGCCGCCAACCAGCGGCCGTGGAAGTGGCGGAAGTCTCGGAACCCAAGCTGGGCAAGCTTTTCGGCAAGCTGCCCTTAAAAATGCATTTCCACCGCTCCGGGCTGCATACTTCGGCCATCTTCCCCTTTTCCATCGGCACCATCGTGGGCATTATGGCCGCGATTCTGGGCGTGGGCGGCGGTTTCATCATGGTACCGGCCATGATTTATATCATCGGCATGCCCACCATCGCCGCCATCGGCACGGACCTGTTCCAGATCGTGCTTACTTCCGCCAACGTCACTTTGCAGCAGGCTATGGTTAACAAGACCGTGGACCTGCTTCTAGCCCTGATCCTCCTATTCGGCTCCACCATCGGCGCCCAGTTTGGGGCCCTGGCCGGCAAACGCCTCAAAGGGGAACAGATCCGCATCCTCCTGGCCATCATCGTCCTGGCCTTAACCGTGAAATTGTTCCTGGACCTGGTGATCACTCCCCAAGACCTGGTGAGCCTGGCCCCGGCCAAGGGCGGAGGGCACTGATCATGAAGCGAGTACTGATATTTCTGCTGGCCCTGGCTCTGGCTTTCCTGGGGGCCGGAGTGGCCGCAGCTGTTACCCCGCAGGCGCAGAAACAGGTGGTGACTGCGGCCTCCAAGAACTTGATTGAGATCGGCCTCTCTTACCGAGGAGATCAGATCTACTTTTTCGGAGTCAATCCCGTTCCCGGAAGCGACCTTATTATCAGACTCACCGCGGAAAAAGAAGAAGCCATCAAGTTTTCCGTCAAAGGCAAGGTGGGGCCGTTCTGGATGACGGTGAAGCAGTACGAGGTCACCGGCGCACCCTTCATTTATAAGATCCACGCCTCTAAACCCTTGAAGGAAATTGTCTCTCCGGCCACCGCCCAGGAACTGGAACTAGGCTATGCGGCTATCCGCCACAAAATGAAGATGCATCTGATCCGGGGCGAGGCTGCGCCTGAGGATGCGGACCATGTCTTTAAGGGCATGCTCAAGATCAAAGAGCGGGCCAATCTGTATAACATCGTGGAAGACCCGGCCCGCCTCCAGGTGGCGGAAGAAAAACTCTTTAAACACTATTTCCGCTTTCCGGCCGCGGCCACCGAAGGCCGCTACCAGGTGGAGTCCTTCTGTTTCTTAAAGGGCCAGTTGGTGGGCTACGGCAAGGACGTAATCCAAATCAAGAAGGTGGGCCTGGAAAACTGGCTGACCGAGACCTCCCAGAACAACCCGGTATTCTTCGGTATCATGGCGGTGCTCATCGCCATGGCCGCCGGCCTGACGGTGGGTTTTATCTTCAAGAAAGGGGGACATCACTAAATGATGCGGGAAAAGGCCAAATCGATTGCCGTGGCGGTGGATGGCTCAGCCCCTGCCTGGGAAGCCATGCGCCGGGCCCTCAATATGGCCCGGCTGCTGGAATTGCCCCTGGATGTCCTCTTTGTGGTGCAACTGCGCAAAGCCGGTTATTTCGCCTTCATTGACCGGCACCTGAAAGAGGACACGGAAGGCTACGCCAAGAAAGTGCTGGACGAGGCAGTGGCGCGCGGCCAAAAAGCCGGGGTGGAAATTCATACCCACCTGTTGGAAAGCGAAAAGGACATCTCCGAGGCCATCATTGCCTTTCTGGAAGAGGCCCGGGGCATCAAATTCCTGGTTTTGGGCAGCCACGGACACGGCTTTATCGGCCGCCACATCCTGGGCTCCACCACCGAACGGGTGGTCCGGGAGGTGGCCCACCGGGGCCTGCCCGTGCCGGTCCTCATCGTGCCCGCCAAAATGCCCGAAGAATAAAGCGAATTTCCGGGGCGGCCGCCACCGTCGAGCCGCCCATTTTTCTTCATTTCTCCCCAAAGGCAACCCTGGCGGTTGCCTTTTTCCTTGTTGCCCTCACTTTCTGCCCCTTGCGTCCTCCTTTGGTCATAACTATTTTCTCTATATGACGAATCTCCTCAACAGGGTGACGCTGCTGCCCCGGATCTTGTTTTTCCTCATCACCTGCGTCTTGCTGATCACCAGCACCACAATTTCCAGCTATGGAGAACCGGTTATGAAGCTTTCATCCACGGCCTTTACCGATGGCGGCAAGATCCCCGTGCCCTGTGTCATGCCCGGCGCGGGCGGACAAAATACCTCTGTGCCTCTGGTCTGGGCGGACGCGCCGCCGGGGACCAAGTCCTTTGCCCTCTCCATGGTCGACCCCCACCCGGTGGCCCGCAACTGGGTCCACTGGCTGGTAATCAACCTTCCTGCCGACGTCCATGCCCTGCCTGCAGGCGCCTCCGGGAAGAAGATGCCCCCCGGCGCCCAGGAGCTGCACAATTCCTTCGGCGCCCCGGGCTACGGCGGCCCCCAGCCGCCCCCGGGCAGCGGCGACCATCCCTACGTGGTCACCATCTATGCCCTCAACGTGCCTAAGTTGGACCTGGGCCGCCAGACGAGCCTGGCCGCGTTCCAACAGGCCCTGGAAGGCAAGGTCCTGGCTTCCTCTTCCATCACCGGCTACTTCGGCCGCTGAGGAGAAGGATAAAAAGAGGGATGCCGAGACCCAGTAGTTAATCTATCAAATTCAAATACTTATACCTTGGATTTGCCAAGGTATAAGTATTTATTTTTCTTTGTGATTCTTTGGGTCCTTGGTACCTTGGCAGTTTAGCCTTGATCCTCCTGAAAACCCTTCCCTGCCCCGTAGTTCCTGCAAATTACAGTTTACATCGCTCTCCAGATATTTTATAAAAAATTGATAACATCTATAGATCATGGTGACTGCGAGTTCGGGATGGAAAAACCTTTGCCCAAAGGGATGCCTACCTGCTTGAAGAAAAGGCGTCTCTTGAACGAAAAAGAATTAAGCCCGGAGTTGTGCCGGGATTATGGCGAGAAATTCCTGGCCTTGGGCTGGTGGGAAGACGCCCTGGAGTTCTTCCAAAAGGGCAACCACCAGGAAGGACTGGACAAAATCAAGGCCCATTGTCTGGAAAGCGGCGACGCCTTCTTATGGGGCCGGATAGTGAAAGACGGAGACCCGGACCTCTGGCGCCGGGTGGCTGAGAAGGCCCTGGAGTTGGGCAAGATACACTTTGCCCGCCAGGCCCTGGAGAAGGCCGGAGACACCGAAAAGGCTGCGGCCCTGCACTCCTTGCCCCCAGAAGAGCCGACGCTCCATTGATTATTGGTCATGGCGACTCGAGAAGACTACCGCATACTGGGTGTTTCACCCCGGGCTTCCTGGGAGGAAATCCAGCGCCGTTACCGGCTCCTGGCCTGGCAATACCATCCGGATCACCATCCGGAAGATCCGGAGGCCGCGGCTCAATTCCGCCGCTTGACGGCAGCTTATGACGCCCTCAGCCAGGTCAAGAACAAACCCCGGGTCTCGGCCCAGAAATATAAATATGTGCGGCCCAGCTTCCGCCATAAGAAGGAAGTTTTCGAGGAATTTTTCGGCATCGAGCGCCCGGGTTCCCCCCTGCAACAGTCTCCGGGACCTGATTTCCGTTATGATTTGCAGATTTCCTTCCTGGCCGCCATCCGGGGTATGGAAACCGCTATCCAGGTGCACCGGGATCTGAATTGTAGTCATTGCGGGGCGACCGGCATGGACCCGGGCAGCCGCTCCCAGGAGTGCCCCGACTGCCAGGGGCACGGCCGCCACGGCGGCCCCGGGATGCTCAGGTTCGGTCCTTTCTGCCAGCGGTGCCGGGGACGCGGCCGCATCACCACCCGAGAGTGCCCCCATTGCCACGGCCAGGGGTATACCTGGGGGATCAGCCACTACCATCTGCGGATTCCCCCGGGAACCGTGGACGGCACCCGGCTCTGCCTCACCGGGGAAGGGGGCCAGGGCTTCCAAAACGGGCCGCCGGGAAATCTGGAAGTAAGAATCCACGTGGAGCCTCACTATTTCTTTACCCGGGTGGGGAACGATCTCCATTGCCGGCTCCAGGTTTCTTTTGCCCAGGCCGCCCTGGGGGGGATGGTGAACGTGCCCACCCTGGACGGTTGCCGACCCCTCAATCTGCCCCGGGGCACCCAGAGCGGCAAAGTCTTTCGCCTGCCCGGCGGTGGAGCCCCCGGGGGGCCGCGGCAGGCGCCGGGAGATCAGCTAGTGGAGGTGGTGGTTACCACCCCCGGGAATCTCAGCCCGGGGCAGAAAGCTATCTTGGAGGAATTGGCCAGCCTGGAACGGGAACGGGTGTCCGGGACCGGATATGAGTGACTTTTCCCATTTAGATGAACAGGGGCGGATGCACATGGTGGACGTGGGGGATAAATCCGCTACGGAGCGCCGGGCCGTCGCCAGCTGCCGGGTTAGCGTAGGCCCCAAGGTTTTTCCCCTGTTGATGTCCGGGCAGATGCCCAAGGGAGACGTCTGGGCCGCCGCCCGCCTGGCCGGTATCATGGCGGCCAAGAATACGCCCCAGCTTATCCCCCTGTGCCATTCCCTACCCTTAACCGGCGTCAGCATTGATTTCACCCCGGACCCGGAACAAGAAACGGTGCTCATCCAGGCCCGGGTGCGCACTTACGCCCGCACCGGGGTGGAAATGGAGGCCCTGACGGCCGCGGCGGTGGCCGCTCTGACCATCTACGACATGTGCAAGGCAGTGGACCGGGGACTGGTGATCCAGGACCTGCGGCTGGAAGAAAAAAGCGGCGGCGCCAGCGGAAAATATCAACGTTTGACCAATTCTCCGAAAAATCTGGTACAATTTGATAAGGTTGGAGTGGGAGATGAATCCGGATCGCATTGAATTTTTCCGGCAGCTCTTGCATGAGCGTCTGGCAGAACTGTTGGGTGAAGCCGATAAGACCAGAGAGGACATGACCGGCGCGGCTTCGCCCTTCCCCGACCCCACGGACCGGGCCGCCTTGGAGACCGACCGCAACTTCACCTTGCGCATCCGGGACCGGGAGCGCAAACTGATTACCAAAATCCGGGAAGCCATGGAGCGTATCGAGGCCGGCACCTATGGCTATTGCGAGATCTGCGGCGGCGAGATTAACGAAAAGCGCCTCATTGCCCGGCCGGTGACCACCATGTGCATTGCCTGCAAATCCCGGCAGGAGGAACTGGAACGCATGCGGGGACATTAGTACGGTTTTCGGTTTTCGGTTTTCGGTTAAATAAATTTGTAATTCAAATAGCTTGTCTCATTTGCAGCAATTAGATCGGCCTAACCCCTCCCCTGTTTGCCCATGACCCATCCCCCGGACCTGAAAGAATTTACCCTGGAAGAACTGGAGCAGCTGCTGGCGGCCTGGGGCCACCCCCGGTATCGGGCCCGGCAGGTAGCGAAGTGGCTCTATAAGGGCGTGACGGATTTCCAGGAGATGACGGACATCGCCCGTTCCTTCCGGGAGGAACTGGCGAGCCGGGCTCATCTCAGCCGCCTGGGGCTGGCGGGCGTTCAAGAGGCCGCGGACGGCGTCCGCAAGTTGCTCCTGTCCCTGGAGGACGGCCACCACATTGAGGCGGTGCTCATCCCCGAAGGCGACCATGCCACCCTCTGCCTCTCCAGCCAGGTGGGCTGCGCCCAGGGCTGCGCCTTCTGCCTTACGGCCCAGCGGGGCTTGGTCCGCAACCTTACGGCCTCAGAGATAGTCAATCAGGTTCTGACTGCCCGGACTCTGGTGCCGCCGGGCCTGCCGCTGACCAACCTGGTGTTCATGGGCATGGGGGAGCCCCTGGCCAACTTTGCCGCCCTGGCCCGGGCCCTGAAGATCATCACTGCGCCCTGGGGACTCAATTTTTCCCCCCGCCGCATCACCGTCTCCACCGTGGGTCTGGCTCCCTTGATCCCCAGATTGGGGCAAGAAGTCAAGTTTAACCTGACCATTTCCCTGAACGCGCCGGATGACGAGCTGCGCAGCCGCCTCATGCCGGTTAACCGGCGCTATCCCCTGGAGACGCTCCTCCAGGCCTGCCGGGACTTTCCCCTGCCCCGGCACCGCCGCATCACCTTTGCCTACGTGCTCTTAAAAGACGTCAACGACGCGCCGGCCCAGGCCCGGCAGTTGGCCAAGCTCCTCAAGGGCCTCAGGGTCAAAATCAACCTCATCCCCTTCAACCCCCACGCCCGCCTGCCCTTTGCCCCGCCTGCCGAGAACCGGATTCTGGAATTTCAGGAGATCCTGCGAGAGAAAAATTACGCGGTCTTCATCCGGGAGAGCCGGGGCCAGGAGATTGCTGCGGCCTGCGGCCACCTGGTGGGAGAGCCGGTAGCCAGTAGTCAGTGATCAGTGATCAGTGAAGAATAGGTAATGATAAAAAAAAGGCGGGAACTAGAGCCCGCCTTTTGACATGACACTCACTATTTACTAAAAACAAAAAACTGAAGACTATCTTTACCGCGTTCTTTTCCACTGATCATCCGGGGCTTCCGAGCCTTCGGGACGCTCCACCGCCAGCTTGTAAGCCCGCCTGCCGATGCCCTCCAGGCGGCCGCGCTGGAAGACCAAGGGAGTGTAGCCGTTGCGCACGGTCGACCCTCCGGTGTAATCCATGGAATGGGTCAGGTAGAACCAAAAGACGTAATGTCCACCCCGGTAGTCTCCCTCTTCCCGGATGTTCGGTTTCCCCATGATGCTTTCCACTTCGGCCATGGACATCCCCAGCTTCAAGTCCTGCATCTGCATATAAGAGGACCACATCGCCTTTTCGAAGCGGGGATAGAGCACCGAGTCGCAACCGGCAACCAGTATCCCTAATACCAAGACCAAGCGCAGCCAAGCCATGAATACTCTCCCTCGATGCCGACAATATAGCCACCTGGGGGAGTTCCGTCAATAGAAAGGGAGGGGGCTTTAAAATGATTAACCGCAAAGGCACCGAGGCCTCAGAGGGACACAGGGAAAAATCATCATTCCTGCTTTGGGCTTGCCAAGGCGGAAAGAGATTTGCCCTGTGAACCTCTGTAACCCCGATGCCTCTGTGGTTAAGGGAACAAGTTTCTCCCGGTCCGGGCGGTAAATATTGCCGCCCGGGATGGAAAAATCTGCCGGGAAAGGGGACCCGTCTGCTTACATGGGGTGTTCCAGGTGTTCCTCATAAGGAATCGGGTCAGTGGTGGTCCGCTCCCGGTAAAACAGTTTCAAACGCTTACGGATACTGCTTCCCTCGTGGCCCATTTGGGATAGGATGTGTTCCGTCAGCGGGGTTAACTCCTCATGGGCCATAATCATCGTGCGCTTATTCCGCTTCATCCCCGACCCTCCATGTTAATTTTCCTCAACTTAGGTTCAAGTTTAATGCCAAGGCTTGGAAGGTTGGGGGAAGCACCAGGAGATGGAGGAGTGGCTGAATGGAGAGAGGAATCAGAGATTGGGGGCGCGAAATCTCTTGCCGATCCCGTCCCCTCTCCCCTGCCGTGGTGCGGCACTAAGCTATTTGTAGGAAATTACGCATGAATTGCTGAAAGAGTTGGCCGATGATCTCCTCTTTGGCGGCCGCGGTCTGCAGCATCGCCTGGGGGTCCGCGGCGCTGCCGGCCAGGGCCCAGTCCGCGTCATGTTCCAGCCATTTCTTGACGTCCCCGGCGCCGGCGTGATTATCATACTGCAAGCCCACCACCTTGGGATTGTTCGTCACCCCTAAGGCCTCCACCGGGACGGTCCGGGAGCGGGCCAGCAGCTCCACCCCCCGGGGCAGGGGCGGCAGCACTCCCTGGCCGTGCCATTTGAAGAGATCCATTTCCCGGGGCAAACCTTGAAACACCGGGTGTTTCCGGCCCGCGGCCGCCAGTTCCCCGGTGGTGAAACCCACGGACTTGCTAGGCAGCGGCCCCACCGTACATCCCAGCACGTGCCCCAGAAGCTGGTGGCCCAGACAAAACCCCAGATAAGCCTGGCCCCGGGCGATGATCTCCCAGATGGCCTTTTTCAGAGGCCGCAGATAAGGAAATTGCTCCTCTTCACCGACGTTCGGGGAGCCCCCCAGGACGATCATGCCGCTGAAAGAATCCAGGGACGGCAGGGGTTCATGCCAGGCTTCCAGGACCTGGTAAGCCACTTCTTCAGCCGCCAGGGCCGCCAGCAAGTGCGAGCCCGGCCCTTCCCAATCCATGTGCTGGACGATGAGAAAATTTTGTCCTTTCGCCACCTTTACCTCCGGAAACGGCAGCCCCGGGCTTTCACCCGGGCCGCCACAGGCCGGAAAGCCCTGGCTAACCGTTGATGGAAAATCTCTAGCCGGAATCTAACCCCGCCCCTGCTTCCGGTCGCCCTCCAGGTATGTTAAATTGGCGGGAATTAGAGGAAGGATAGTCGATGCCCTTTATCTACGAAGAACCGCACGGTCTTCCCTGCTACCGCTCTTCCCTCCTGGCCGCCTTTCCGGAGCTGACCCACGGTTTTTTCACCCGTCAGGGGGGAGTGAGCCCGGCGCCCTACCAGAGCCTCAATCTGGGCTTCGGCGTGGGCGATCAAGCCTCCCTGGTGGCCAAAAACCGTAATCTGGTGCAGCAGGCCTTGAATCTTCAGGAACTGGTGAGCGCCACCCAGGTGCACGGCTGCCGGGCCTCCCT
>JAQTXE010000001.1 GCA_028688935.1 Syntrophales bacterium | reverse complement strand
AGTATGGGAGGGTATCAACCATTGACTGGGGCTTATATGGTTCAAGCTGACGATAGAAGAGGATATCCTTATTGGCAACCAAATTTTGATCTTGGAACAGGTATGGAGTTGTATGGCGGATCGTGGCTTCCAATGGATGCCTCGTCTCGCCAGAATTTGGAATGTTGATATTTGGTGATATTCCTATTAATTTAGAAAGAGATTCAACAATGGATGAATCATTGGCGTTAAGAATTAAATCGGAAATATTGGGACATTTTATCTGTGATGAGACTGCATAATAGGCTTTGCTTTGAGTAAAAGCCCCAGGCTCTGGTGTAGGCTTCGCTATCATAATCTCTGTGTCATCACCAATCATAAGGATAAGGCCATACCATGCAACATTATCTTTAATAACTCCTTCTGGAATTTGAAAAGCGGAACGTCCAAGACAATAATCGATAATCGGAATAATTGCTGATTTTCCTCTGCCAGATTTCCCCGTAATGATGTTTACGCGCCCCTGCTGAAAAGGCAACGTTCTTTTGACACCGCTATGACTGTAAAGAACAATAGACTTTACTTGTAAGCTCATGGTTTTATTCCCCAAATAGCAAAAATAGTAGCTAAATCTCCAGAATGCCCAAACCAGCGTCCTAAAAAGAGCGCCTTTCTGTAGCAAAAATAACTTTCTGAATTGTGTCCCCAGGGCAATTTGGGGGTTCGGCCAATATGAATAAGCATTCCGCTATCAGAAAAGTCTAAGATGTTGCTATTGCAGGCGAAAATTATTGACTCTTTGGTATGATTGACTAGTGACCTGACTCGTTCAACGAACCTAACTCTAGACAATTGATTTTCCTCTATCCATGCATGAAGTTTTTTAGCAATAGTTTTGGGTAAAGCTTTCCGACTTGGGGCATGGAGAATTATGGGCAGGACCAAAAATGATAGAGGATATGGCATACCTCGGGAAGTTTCCTTTTGGTAACCAACTACTGACTCTCGCAAAAGGATTGCGCAAAAAGCTGGGTTCAGAAGATTTGCGACTTCTTTCGGTCTCAGGTCCCACTTAAGCATCGATTCCCCTTGCCTTTGAAATAAGGAGAGCCAATCGCTCCATGAACTTTGGATGCCACCAAACACGCGGTATATGATTATCAGCAAGTATGTGATAACTGCCTCTCATAATATAGGGCTCGCTTACATTTGGACGGATGCGAAGATCAGCTACCTGTTCAATCCAACGGAGTAGATTGCGTCCAATTTCTTGTAACTTTTCCTCTGGTAAAATATTAATATTATGCTCATCTTCAAAATCCAATCTGATACGCTCCAGCTCGTCAATTAATCTATATTCATAATCAGCAATTTCGTCACCAACAAGCAACTCCTCTCGTACCCAGCGTGATCGTTGTTCAAAAGCACGATAATAATCAAGTATAGCCTTCTCTATTCGTCTGTTTCCGACCGAGATTGCACGTAGCTGTTCTACAAACAGTCTTCTATCCCTTTCCGGATCAACACCTTCAGGAGGAACAGCTTGGAAATAATCAATTGGCAATGCATCAGGATTAAACTGCTCCGCAATTTCTCGAATCTTGTCATAAACCTCAAAGCCAGTAATTGAAGAAACCAAGCCGCGAATGTTAGTAACAACCTTATCAAACCACCATCCTTCAAGGCGTTCTAAGAGGTTTTCCCTATGCTCACGTCTTACTGCCGATCTAAGGGACTTATTAATGAGTTCCCTCGAACGCAAAATATCGGGAGAATTATCGAGGACGTAAATCGCATGAACTATCAATTCTCTTGTGGCGGCTGGCAAATCAAAAAATGCCTTAATAGAAGAAGATAACTGAACATTACGTAATTTCTCTGCAACCTCAAGCAACCTTTGATATGCATGTTGAGGATTACGAGACGGGCCTGGTCTAAGATAACTTGCTACCGAACCATCTGGGGCTAAGTTCGTCGTTATTAAGCTAAGAATTGTACCGGGTAGAGTCACATTGCCATTTATTGCGTGGGTACACCAAACCCGCAGGGTCTTCCAGAGATCCGGGCTTGAGTCCGTTAGAGTGGCTTGAGTTGCATGATGCTTCAATTGCAGTAATTCTAGAGAAGTACCACTATTTTCGAAAACGAGATCGTCCAGGCTTTCAATGGATATTTTTGATTCCTCACGTTCTAAAATGAGAAAAAGTGAAAAACGCACTTGATGCAAATAACCAAGAGCTTGGGCCTTGGCTGAAAATTGATTAGTCATTGATCACATCTCACAAGAAATATTGAGAAAATCTAATTTGAAAAATATCCAATTCCTAAAATATCACCTTAAAATTTAAATTTCCAATGAAAATAAAGCTACATGGCAAGGGCAAGGGTTTGCAAAGGCTGCCGACTGAGTTACTCATGGCCGATAGGCCAAATAACTGCTCCCTATCGACTCACCTCAAGGCCCTAAAGATTGTTTCGCTATTCGTATGCTATCTATACCCAGCCCGCATCTCCATCTTGTCCGCATACCCGTGCCAATCCCATTCGTGTTTCTGGGCCTCTTTCTGGAGGGCCGGGGGTGCCTGCAGCAGCAGGTTTTCATAAGACTGGGAAATCCGGGGACGCGGTGGTTTCTCGATCTTAGTCGTCGGCCCGGTAGTGCCGCAGCTCGTGAAAGCCGCGCTTAAGATCGTCAGGAGTAGAAAATTCCTCCACTTGCTGTTTGTGCTCTGCGGTGCGTTTTTCAACTTTGGGATCCTCCTTTCTGATTTCATCGGCCCGGTGGTATCCCCGGAGTTCTTCTTTGGCCCGTAAGCAGCTTCGGACCTGGCAGCCGGCATACAAGAGGCCGGAAAGCAGGGACGCGGCCACGGCGCCACCGATGATCCGGCCCAAGGCGGTTTTAAAAAGCCAAGCGACGATAGCTCCCATAGATCGCTCCTTACCCCACCGGCCCCTCTGCCGGTGGAGTCTCATTTTCCTCCTGCTTGCAGACGGGTGCTGGACGCACCCCTAAGCGTTGATTGAGCAAGGTGCTTCCCGCCCCGAGGACCCCACCGATGATGAGGGCCGCGGTGATGTCCCGGATGGAAGCGGGCATGTCCCATTTGACAACCAGGCCTTTGATGGCGTAGGCGGTGTAAATGGCCACGGCGATGAACAGCGCCAGGGCAGAAATCACCGCCTTGATATCGACTTCCGAATTGTCGGCCGAAATCAACTTCTGGCGCCAGTTCATACCCCGTACTCCTGAACCAGCCGGATAAATTCTTGCTTGTCCACGTGATCCCCCGGGCAATAATGCTCTGTTTCCCCGTTTTCCCGGTGCAACATGACGGTTTCCGGGTCCAGGCCCAGGGCTTCGCTCAGGATGGCCACCGCGGCCACCGCATTTGCCTTGACTTTGGAGCCCCGGCCCTCGTCAAAAGGCTCCATCCTATAGTCCCCCAACATTTCCACCCCCAAGGTGCGGGAGTTCCAGGAATTGGCATGGACCCCGGGGATAGTCAGGGGCGTAAAAATCCAGATTTGCTTATCATCCACAAACAGGTGGGGCCCGGCAGACCAGCCGCAGTCGTCCCGGTAGTAAGCCTGGAGGTCGAGAATGTGCTGAAGAGCGAAGCCGTTAGGCCGCATTGCCAAATTCGGGTCTTCGGTGTTATGGAGCACGATGAACTCCGGGACCCAGTCATCCCAGGTGAGGCCCTGGACATATTCCCGGAAGGATTCGGGAGTAAAGGCCAGGCCCACAATCCCCTTCCATTTTCCCGCCCGGGTCTGCCCCACCATCCCTTCTGCCGGCGGCGCTTGAGATGTTCCCTGGCCCTCGCCCCACAATTCCGCCTCGCGCCGGCGCCGTGCTACCAGGCCCGGCAGAACCTGGCCCCCAGCTTTGCGCCATTTGGCCAGTTCGCCGGGGACCGCGTCATATCGGCCCTGGTTCAGCAATTTCAAGAGAGTGCTCTTTTGAAAATTGCCACTGCCTACGTTGAAAACAAAGGACACCAGGGCCTCAAACTGGTTTTGGGTAAGGGGAACCCGCACCATCTGGTTGACTGCGTTTTCAGCGACCGCCAGGTCCCGGGCCAGGAGTTGCAAGGCTTCTTCCTCGGTGATCGTGTCGAAGGCTTCTCCCGGTTTAATCAGGTGGCCCACCCCGATGGTGGGGTAGCCTGCCGGGTCTCTATAAACGTGCAAGACGCAGCCTTCTTCGTTTTTGATAAACTCCAGGCCCCGGCGTGAGGTCCGCATTTTCCCGGGGGTGGGGGGAGGAACCTGGGGAGATGATTCCTCCCGGACTTCTTCGGGCTCTTCCCCCACTCCCTCCAAATGCTCCCGGGAGACATAAAGGAGGATGGGCAGCCAGCCGTCCGGAACAGGTCCCTCCATCTCCGGAGACCTGACCAATTCCCCATAGGCCAGGTTGCCCACGTCCTTATGGTTAACCCCGGGCCCCAAGCGGATGTTGAGGCCCCCTTTGGCAGTCACCCGGTAATTTTTGTCAGGCATAGCGCCCTCCTTAAGTTTTGGCCGCCAGGGCCTTGATGATTTCGGTTTTGGTATCGCCGATTTCCTGGGAAATCTTCCCAAAGCCCTCGTCGAACCTGTCTTTCAGGTCATCAAACTTATTAAACAGCCTGCCGATATTTTCCTGGTTCTGGATGGACCTCTCGTGTTCCGCCTTGCAGGCCGTGCAGTATTCGGGATTAATGAGCATCGGGGAGATGGCCCGGGCTTCCCCTGCGGCTTCAGCGGGAGCAGGCGACAGGAGGGCCTTGCCCAGGCGAGGCAAAAAGAATTTATAGACCGCCACGGCCAGACCCAGGGCCACCACGCCGATCCCCACCACTGCGGCCAGGGTTACCTGGAAGTACGGGCCGGATATCAGCTTTTCCAGTAGCACCATACGCTCCCTCCTCCCCTTTTATTTCGCTCCCTAACTTGATCCGACTACTACCGGGAACCTCCTTTTCCCGGCTTGGCTCTGCCACCGCACCTTTGGGTGCGGCACCGGGAAGACCCGCTGGGACGGCAACCGGTCCTTATATGCGACCAAAACCCCTGATGCATATGCGTCAACCCACCCTACGTCCGGCACCAGGGAATAAACTACTAAGGCTCCTAAAGCCTGGGCCTGGACACCTGTGGCCAGCCCATAGGCTGAAATGACACCTAAGGCATGCCCCCGGACCTCGGATATGGGAAAGGAGTAAACGCCAGCATGAATGGCCTCAATCTCCATAATTCCCAGGAGGTCGTTAAAGACCGCCACTTCGTCGATCTTGCCGTCAAAGTAACTGGTGCGGGACGCGCCGTTGTCTTCGGTGCCTATGGTCCAGGCCGCATCATGGACCCGCAGTTCGCCGGCAGGCGTATAGCTGAAGCTGTTATGAGTGCCGGCCGTGTCGTCCCAGACCTCTATCCGCAGGGTCCTGGCGAGGCCGTCGATAACAATGGCCACGAAATACCAGTGACCGGCAACCGGGGTATAGAAATCGTAATAATTGTTTTGGGTGCCTGAGCCATAACCCCACATGAAACGCATTCTGTTGTTGGTCAGCTGGAACAGGACCGAAACTTTGGACCCGGCCCAATATTGCTTGGCCCAGACGGTATGGTAAACGTTGTAACCCGGGATCGATTCCGGCTTGAACCAGCAGCAGACCGAGATTTTCTTGGTGCCGTCCCCGTTTTTCAGGGGGAAACCGGCATCCAGACCGACGTCCGGAATATAAAAACCCTGGGAACTGTCCTTCTCCAGGTCAACGCAAGCAGACCCTTCCTTATAATCAACGGTGTCTATGGCGGGAGAGCCGTCTTGCGAGAGCGTGTTGGTCCCCTGGGAATCCACAGTCAGCGCCCCCGATTCAAAGCGCCACAGGGCCTTGCATCTTGGGTCCTGGGAGAAGTCGTTTGCCATAATTTTAGGGCCTCGTCTTGATCCCGGAGATCAGGGCGTTAACTGCGGCCACCGTCCAATTGCCGCCAGCCGGGTTCTGGTCCAATATCTTTCTGACGATTCCCTCCGCCAGGGGCAGATCCTGGTCCGCCTGCACATAGTCCACCCCGTCAACCCGAGTTATCTGGGCGATTCTGGTGGGAGCGATGGTGCTCCCCTTCAAACCATGAAAATCTAGGGCCACGGCCTTCACGGATTGGGCCTCGGCAGGCAGGTCCTCCAGCCCGAAAAGTTCGGTTAGGTCGTTCGCATTGGCCCTGACATAGTCCGTCCCGGAAGGAGGGACCTCGTCCACCGCGGTATAATGCTCGGGGCCAGGCGTCGGGGTCCATTCCTGGATCGGGCCTTCGGCAGCGGGCTTCAACAAAACGAGTTTCAGTCCTCCCGGCCAGCTATTGTTGACCAGGCCATTGGTATCGTTCACCACCACGTCATCATAATAGACAGCTCCTGACGCCCCGATCTGGTTAAAATAGAGGTTGTCAAACTCCGTGTTGGCATCCGGCTTGGTGTCTCCGGCAAAGATACACTCCGTATTTCCGTCCAGCCTTAATTCGGCAACTCCATCAACGTCAGCAAGCCTGAAATGCAACTCGATCAGGTACCACTGCCCATGGGTTGTCGGAGTCACGCCGGTTCCCAGCAGGGTCCCGCCCCAACCCGACCTGAGTTCCAGGTATCCGGAAGCATTTCTTTGGATGGAAATCAAGGAGGTGCTGCCTTTTCGCAGGCTAAAAAACACGGCCGTGTGGGAGGCATCCGCATGATAACCGAACTGTAGATATACCTCAGACCTGGCGGGAATGGTCTTTTGGGCCCACCCCATGTAGACAATTCTCAAAGCATAGTTACCCGACCGTGCTTTGGTGGTGCTGGCCGTGGCAGAGTGGGCGGTTATCTCCGCCATGTTGCCCCATTCCATGCTGATCAGATCGACGATGGACATCTATCTTTCTCCTAAGCAAACTGCTCAGCGGTGACAGTGATCGCAAAAGTCCCGGCCTGGGACGCGTCATGGTTTACCAGGCGCACCCGCAGCTTTCCCTCAGCCCCGGCGTCATGAACCCAGAAAGGGAGCCAATCCTCGAAGGGTTCACCGGGGATCACGCTTTCCACCTTGTAGAGCAGGGTAGAAAAGGCGGCATCGGCGTACAGGTGCACATCAAAGACGTTGGCCGGGAGCCCCGAGGTCTCCTCGATCTTGAAGTAGTGCACCAGGCCCCGGTTCACGAAGTTGTCAAACATCAGGTCCGCCTGGCTATTGGCCGGGCAGAGGATACCGGCCTGGGAGAAGGTCTTCTCCTGGGTCCCGGCGCCGGTGACCTTTTCCAGGAAACCGATGAGAAAGACCCGGATATAGGCGGTATCTGCGCCAGACGCGTTGAGGAAATACTGGCATGCATGGTTTTCATCCAGAGGCAGGACGATATTGAGGAACCTATATTGGCCCTCGGCCACGGTAAAGGCCAGGGCCGGAGAGGCCGGGCTGCCCTTTTTCTTGAAAAGGACCCCATCTCCCGCCCCGGTATCCCAATACTGGACCCGCAAGATCGCCGCGGCGACGCCCAGGGGGGCGGTGATCCAGGGGGATAAATCCAGGTCTTCGTAATCGACGGATGGCCCTCGCCCCAGGCTTTCCAGGACCAAAGGCGGGTCTTCAAAAGGGACATATTTGGTTAGTTCCTGGGCTCCCAGATCGAGATTAACGTCCCCCAGTTCCCTCCAGGAGACCCCGCCGTCTTCGGTGTACTCCCATTTGCCGGTATCCCGGTTGAACTTGAGGGCGGCATTGGGGTTGTCCCCATTCTCCACTTCCAGCCCGGCCAGGCCGGTGGGGTTGCCTGCGGCATCGGAGTCAATGGTAAAGGTGGGGGCCGTGGTCCCGGTATCGGTACCCTGTGTATGGCCGCCGCCTCCACCCCCAATCCCGGCGATGGCCGGGGTGCGCTTATCAGTAACCCCGGTAATCCCGGCCCCATCGGTGGTGACCTGGTACAGGGGAATGCGCCCGGAAGTAAAGCCCGACTGGTTGGCGCTTACCGAGCCGGTGGCCGGGTCGACTTCCACATAATTGGTTTGGGAAGCCGCCAGGGCCACCTGCCCTGCCGGGGTATCAGTGATAACGGAGTCATTCCTTACCTGGCCCACCTTGAACTTAAAGTTCAGGCCGCTATGGGGGAGGTCCTGGGCATAGTAGCCGCCGAAGATATCCTGACCCTGCTCCAGTTCCTCCAGGCGGTCGGCCACCCGGGTGTAGTTTTTCCCCTTGGCCGCAGAGGTGAGCAGGTCGGCATAATCATCGCCGTTAAAGAGGATATTCACCCCGGCATAAAGGGCCTTGGCGGAAATGGCATGGGTGGCGGCATCCCAATGGAGTTGCCGGGTGGTGGTGGCATCCGCCGCGGAAGAGACCAGGGGATTGCCGGCGGAATCGAGGTTGAGATAGTAGGTGCCGGTGTCTTTGCCCGCCATGGAAAGGGTGGAGGCCGCGGTTTTGCGGTAAAAGGTGCCATCACTCCAAAAGGCCCCCGCTCCCACTGAAAAGTTGTAGTCCGGCCCGGTGAGCTGCCCTTCGGCAAAATCATAGGCGTCCCGGCCAATCAGCCCCCGGCGGTCAAAGATTTCCTGGAGGCCGTAGGGCACGGCCAGGCTCCCTGATTGCCCGGTGAGCTGGCCCAAAATCTGGTTTAGGGTGGTCTCGATGAGGGCGTAATTGGCCTTATGACGTTCGATATAATCCGTCATGCCAAAGACCCATTCCAGAAAAAGGCTGACCTGATTGGCCATCTTCAGTTCTCCAGGATCTCTAATAAGGCCCCGCCCGGGGTGAACCGGCCCTGGACCCCATAAGGCAGGGCGCCGTAACCGGTCCCGGGCCCCAGGCTCCCCAGTTCCCCGTAGGTGAAAGGCCGGACGATCTTGCCGGTCCAGTCTTCGCCCACCACTCGGACCATGTCTTCGGTGTAGCTGAGATAAATCACGTGCCCCAGGCCCCGGCTGGTCTTGGCTAACCCGGCGATACACCAGCGGCCGTGGTTCATGCGCCTGAGGGCCACGGCCTTACCCTGCTCGGCATAGATGATTTCCCGGTTGTTGCAGGCCACCGGGACGTTGCGCAAAACCTCCGGCTCGCCGATGTCCACGTCGCAGGCCCACATCCAGGACTCACCATCCGCATAGAACTGGTAAAAGGGGCTGGCGATCATCCCCACCTTCTCCCCTTCCGCCTGGAGGATGGCCCAATCGATGATTTTTCTAATGCTCACGGGGTCATCACCTTGAAGCCCTCCAGGGCCAGAATCGGCACTTCCCCCCGGCGCACGGCCTTGCTCATGCCCGAGATCATGAATTTCCGGCCGTCCGGCAAAACCAGGATGTCTCCGATCTCCAGCGCCAGGTCGTCGTCAATGAGGAGTTTCCGAGGGTAGGCGTTGGACTTTTCCCAGATATGCTCCAGGATGGCCAGGCTGTCCGCCTGCTCGTAGCTCCCCAGAAAGTCGTTCTTGATGACTCTTTCGTTTTCCTCCCAGTATTCCAGCCCCTCTTCGATGGCCACGCTCTCCTTCTCCAGGTAGGCGTAGTCATAGGGGGTCCCCCAGATTTCATACTGTGCGCTGCCCAAAGACATCATGATGAGCATGATGGCGCCCATGGCCTGGGCCTGGAGCAACCGGCCCCAGGAGATGGTGAACCCGAAGGGGAGAGTAATGCCGGTCCCGCTCATGGGAGCCACCTGTACCGGCTGGCCGCCGCTGGTCTGGTCGGGAATGGCGGCCGCGGCCAGATATTCCAGGAGCATCACCGTGGCCAAAATCGGCACCCAGACGGCGATGTCCACGTGGATCTCGCCGTGGAATTCGTCCTTTTCTTCATAGCGTTCCGTGCCCACGGGCAGAATCCCGGAGTTGACCGATTTGAGCACCTTCATGGAGGTGCCCGAGGCCCGTTGCTTCCGGTCTTCACTCCACCAGCACTCCAGCTTTTCATGCATGGAGAAAAACCCGGTGGTCACCTGGGCCTGACCCAGCTTCTGGTAGGGACCATCTACCCTTTCTAAGGCCGCATCCAGAAAGACCACCTTGATCTTGTTGATGGTGTCCTGGCTCCTTTCCGGGATCTGGTAGTCGTGGATGCGGATGTAATCCGGCAGCACCCGATCGGGGAGCCGGTGCATATTCTTATCGATGCAGGTCAGCCGGCCGTCGCCGTCGAAGTAGGGGACCTTCCCCACCGTCTCCAGGATGGTGGAGATGGCGTCCCAGGGAGACATCTGGGCGATCTGGTTGACCTTGTGGCGGAGCTGCAAGCCCAGGACCGGGGGGATGCGGATTTCTTCGGGGTTAAGCCCCATGAAATCTTTAGCGATGTCGTACAAAAAGACTCCCAATTCCGTCCCCACCGTGTATTCCTTGCTGGTGATCTTGCGGCGCTTCAAGCTCTGGGAATTCTCCCGGCTGTAGGCCGTCACCTTGGCCGCCAGGCTTTGGGACTTTCGAGTTTTCTGCCAGCCGATCTGCCCCCTAATCAACCCGGTGAAGGTCCAGGGCCAGAGGTCTTCTGAGACCCGCGCATCCCCTTCCTTCAGCCGGATGATGGCGCCGTCTTGGAGATAGCCCCGGGCCGTGCCGCTGTCGGGATGAAACAGCCCTTCCGGGTCCCCCAGGGTGAAAGAGAGCTTGGCCGGGGACCAGGAAATGTTCTCGCAAAAGGGGGTAAGATCATAAGGCACCTGGGCATACTCCCCCCGGACGATCTCCCCCAGTGAGTCCAGGGCCGGATCGAAGGCGTAGATTTTGTAAGCGGGCCGCCTTTTGCCGCTGTTCAGGGCCGCTTCCAGGGTCTCAGTGAGCGGACGCAAACTCAGGCCTCCCCGATGATCCGAAAAGTGAAGACCACTTCGCCGGTGATCAACCCCTCCCGGATGGCCAGGTAATCCAGGGTGACCGTGTCCTGGCCGCCTGCGATGAGGCTTTCGATCTCGATGTTATAGGCTTTGTCGATCCGGTCCTTGGGGTTCCAGGTGATGAAGCCGGCCACCGGTGGGTTGGCGAAGTATTCCCACAGGCGCCTAAAGAAATAAGCCTCCATGCGGCTTTCTTTATCCGAGCCCGACCAGATTTCCCGGACGGGCCGGTCCTTGAGATACCCCGGCCAGCGGGCCAGGCTGTAATCGGCCAGGGTCATCTCGCCCTTCAGAAAAGGCCGGGCCGTTAAAGGCGCGGTATCGAAGTTTTCCCACTTGTCCGGGTTCTGTCCGTAGATCAAAGGGGGGAGGGTGTCCCCGGGATACCGCAGCTCTCGCAAGGCCAGGGACCCGGCGTTTTCCGGGAGCAGGACCAAATCCACCGTTTCCTGGTAGATTTCAGGCGGCTCCTGGATAGTAAAGGTCGTCTGGGCCGTGAGCTCTGCCATTTACGCCCCCTCCCCATCGGTGATGGTGGCGGAAATTCTCAAGGTGTCGGCGCCGGGTCCCGGAGCCCGGTACCGGAAGGTGGCCCCGCCGCATAATTCCGCGCCGGACATGGGGGTGAGAAGTTGCCCGGTGGCCGGCGAAAGGAGTTCCCCTTGGAGCAAGTAGCTGGCCACCCCTTCCCCGGTGTCCCCGTACAAATGGGCCACGAACCTGACCAGGTCCCCGGCCTTGAGGCGCGAGACCGGCACCGGTTCGGTAAGCCCGGCTACCCGGTAGAGGGGGTAGTAGAACTCCAGCTGGCATTGACAGGCGCCGTCTGCCGCGTCCGGCCGCTGCCTGAAGACCGCCAGGCGCTTCCTTTTGGTGTCAAAGGCGCACAGGTAATTAACGGCATCGGGTGACGGATCCTGGACGGCAGAGAGCATCTCCCAGCGGGGGATTTGATAATTGGCCTTGGCGATCAGGCCGTTTTTGGTAATGGCCCAGCAGTGCTTGCGGTCTTCATAAGCCAGATACCCCAGGGGTTGCGGCAGCCGCAACTGGCCCTTCATAAACGGCGTGCCCGAGATATCCCAGGTCTCCAGATACCAGGAGCCCACCCCGGCGATGATCTTATTTTCCCGGTTTATCACCGCAAAATTGAAGATCCTCTGGGGGTCCCAGGCCCAGGGGTTGATCTCCCACATGCCTAAGGAATGGCTAAGGGTGCTCGATTTGACCTCCGAAATGGCGTAGCCGGTCCGCCAGGTGGTATAGATGGCGCCGTAACTGCCGGGCCCGGCATGATTGGCCCAGGCCATGGCGAAGATACTGGCCGAAGACCGCCCCAGGAAGGCCCCGGTGACCGGGTCCCATTCATAGCGCCAGACGGCCCAGCCGGGCCAATGGTAGATGCTGAAAGTGGCGAAGCCTACCAGTTTGTCGGTCCCCGGATCGTAAAAGAAATGGCCCATGGAACTAAGGGATTCGTCGTAAATCCGGGGAGGCGTCACCAGGTAATCGTTGTAATGGATAAAGGGCGTCACCCCATCCCAAAGGTGATAGGTTAGGCAAGGGGCTTTCACGGATATGGGATAAAGCGCCATCAGACGATCACCCGCACCTTGATAGTTTCTTCCCCGGTGGTGTCAGCCGGGCCGAAATAGAAATTTTCCGCCACGCCCTGAACGTCGGTCTTGCTCTTGTCTTTCCAAAGGCTCCCCTGGGGCGGAGTTCCCAACAACTGCCAATGAACCCAGTAATCCGGGCAGGGCTCGCCCATATCGCCGGTAAGCTGGGTGGTCACTTTCTTGCCGCCAAGCCGGTAGGGATCGCCAGCCGGGCTGAAGGCCGGGGAAGACAAGGAAGCCGGGACCGGAGTAAGCAGGTAAATCCTAAGTTTCCCATCCGCACCCAGGGCCGCCACCAGGTTGTGGCGGCAATCGAAGGCCACGGCGGTAAAAGGCGCCACCTTGCTCTCCCAGACCAAGGCCGGGATAAGGTAGTCCAGCAGGGCCACCTTGCCGCTTGCCTTATGGAAAGCCATGGCCTTCCCCGGGCTGACATAAGCCAGGGAATCATTAGAGGGGCCGGAAGGCACCTGGATCTGCCCGGTCTGCACGCCGTCAGCGAGCCGAAAGATTTTGATTAGCCCGTTGTAAGCGTTGTGGAGAAAAAGCCCGGCCACTTCGTCCAGGTAATCCCCGGCCCGCCAGGTCCCGAAAGGGATCTTCCAGGCCGGATTGAGGACCTCCGCCAAGCTGGGTTGGCCGGTAATCTCATCCGCGGCATAACAATCAAGGGGAGAGGTGGTATAAGGAAACCAGAAATGCCGTCCTCCTTGGCGGTTGCCCAGGGACCAGTAGGAAACGGGGTTGCCGATGTTTACCTGGGTTCCGTCCCTAAAGACCTTGTCCACCCTGGTGAAATTGAGCAGAAAAAAGGCGTCCCAGGAGGCGAGATAACAAAAGCCGCCAGGCTGCACCCCGGAGACGAAGTTCACCACCTTCGTGCTGGTGTAAATCTGCTCCAGCATCAGGCCCCCCTCACCTTTACCCGGTCAATCTTCCCGGCCAAACCGGGATCAATCGGGGCCAGGTAGATATTGACCGACAACCCCGCTTTATCGGCCCTGGTGACCGGCCAGCGCAGGGACCCCAGGGGCGGGCCTTCCCCGGTGGCCGGGTCGTAAGAAACCAAGTCCCAAAAAAGGGCCTGCTCCGGGCTATCGGCGATCACGGTGATCACCCCGCCACCCTTGATATGGGGAGAGAAAGGGGCCAGGATTTGCATTAAACCCCTCCTGTTTGCAGGAGGTTCTCAAAATACCTTTCCAGATACCCGGAAAAGGCCTTTTCCAGGGCCTCTTCCAACCCCGGAATGGTGAGTTGGAGAGACAGCCCCTTGATGCCCCGGGTGTTTTCTTCAATCTGGCTCAAGATCCCATTGGTGGGCACCAGGGCGTCCTGGAGGCTCTCCCCGATCTCGGCGATGGGGATGGAGGTGGGGCCCGCAATAATCCCCCGCACCGCCTCATGAGCCGTGACTCCGGAAGTCACCCCGGAAGGAGACCAGGAAGAGCTACCCCCGCCGCTGGTGAGGAGCATCCCAATCAAGCCGATCACCCCCATGATGGCGCTGCTGACGGCCGTTCCCACCTCGCCGAAAAGATTCTTGAAACCCGAAACCAGTAAGCCTTTAAGTTGCTCCAGGCCCGGTTTCATAGCTTCGGTGAAGATGCTCTTAAAAATGTTGTGGGCCGCCTGCTTCAGGTTCTGGCCACCCTCCATCAGGGCGTCCACCAGGGAGCTGACCCCCTGGGTAATGGCGGAGGCATAACCACCGAATTGAGTATCCGCTTTTTTTGCCTGATAATTCGCTTCCAGAGCCTGAAAAAATTCCGGGGAAGCTCCAGCTTTAAGGGCTTCCTGCTTGGTTCGTTGCCAGTCCAGGTAAAGTTTTTGGAGGGCCGCCTCTTGCTGGGAAATGGCCCCCAAGAGCACCCCGGTTTCAATACCCAAGTCCTCAGCCTGGCGCTTGTATTGTTGTTGGACCTCCAGCTGCCTTTTGAGCTCTTCAGTAACCTTCTTTTCGCCTTCGAGTTTCACCCGGGCCGCTTCCGCCGCCAACTGCGCCATCACCATGCGGTGCTTGGCCTCTTCCTGCTGGCGTAAATATCCGGCCATTTCCGGGCTGATCTCCTGGCGGTCGATGTCCGCCAGGGCGTCCCGGTGGGCCTGGATTTGAGCGGCTTTCTTCTTTTCGATCAGCCCCAAGGCCGCATCGGTCTCTTCTTTTTGCAGCTCCTGGAGCCTGGCGTAATAGGTCTGGCCGTCAATGAGGCCCTCGGCCAGTTGCTTTTCCAGTTCAGCCTTTTTCTTCTCGTTCGTGGATTTCAAGAGCTCCAGGGAATCCTGGGCCGCCTGGACCTCCGCCTGGCGCTCTTGATCCAGGACCTTCAAGTAAGCGCCGAAGAGGTCTTCTTCTTGAGCACTCTTCCCGCCCTTGTCCTTGGGCTTGCCGATGTATTGCTCTTTTTCCGCCTTTTCCCTGGCCTCTTTGGCCTCCCGGGCCGCCCGTTCCTCCGGTGTCTCGTACTCGGGGAGTACCGGGGGCATCCGGGAAGGCGCGGTGAATTTTCGGTACCGGCCTTCAATGGCCCATTTCTGGTCCTCTTTGAGCAGTTCCTGGTACTTCTCCACCGTCAGGCCCCGGCGACGGGCATCGTCTGCCAGGTTCAGATTGGCCGTATCCATCTCCCCGGACATCCGGTCCCGGTCCCTGGCCCGGCTGTCTTGGATATTTTGGGCGAGCCCTTTGTCCGCCCGCCAATCCGGAGCCTGCCTGCGCAGTTCCTGAATCTTTTTCCAGGCTTCATAAAAGCCGAGCAAGGTAATGGTGATGGCCAGCCGCCAGGGGCCACCCACCAGGGTTTTCAGCCTCCCCAACAGAGCCGCCACAATCCCTACTTCGGCCGCGGTTTTCTTGAGCGACCCCCCAAGCTCCATGAACCAGCCGGCCGCTTTGGAAGCGATATAGAGCTCCGCCAGCCTTTTCAGCAGCTCCTTGTTTTCGGCAATGAAGCTGCCGATATCCCGGATTCCGGTGGCCAGCCACCTCACCCATTCGGCCCCGGTCCGGCCCCACTCCGCCAGCCGGTCCTTGTTGGCTTTGGCCCAGCTTTCGAGGTCTTTGTAGCCCCTGGTCATTTCCTGGACCCAGGCCAGGAAAGCCGGCTGGAAGATGGGCCAGAGCGCATTTTTAGCTTCTTCCGCATACCGGGCCAGGCTGGCCAACTTCTTGCCCACCGTTTCATCAGCGGCCGCGGCAGCTCCGGCGAACCTGGTGGTTTTTTCCAGGACCTCGTTTAAGAGCAAATTGGCCTTGGTTACCGCGCCGATCTGGTCTTTGTTGACCCCCATGGTCTCAGA
The DNA here is from genome assembly GCA_028688935.1 of Syntrophales bacterium. GTDB lineage: Bacteria > Desulfobacterota > Desulfobaccia > Desulfobaccales > 0-14-0-80-60-11 > SURF-52. Next base: position 37,447 of record JAQTXE010000001.1, on the reverse strand, counting down.
CCACTTTTTCATCAGGTCATCGATGTTGCCGACGTTGATCAGGAGCCGTTTCAGCGTCTCCTGCTCGCCGCTGATCACCCCCTGAATGACGCGGCTAAAGGCCTCTGAAGTATTGACGTTGGCGACTACGGCGATATCCCGGGCCCGGGTGGCCAGCTCGGCCAGCTTCGATAAATCGAGCCCTGCCGACATGAACTTGGTGGCCCCCAGCATGGCCTCCTGGGTGGTGATCCCGGCCTTTTTCAGCTGGTCCACGTAGAAATCGAGAGTCTGGGCCGATACCCCGGCGTTTTTCCCCACCTGGTACATGGCCACCGACAAAGATTCCGTCCGGGCCCCAATCATGGCCGCTTCCCGGGAGAATTCCTTCAGCCGCCCCAAAATCTCATAGAGCCCCACGGCCACACCCGTAAAGGTGAGGGCGCGCTTCACCTGGGCCCCCACCTCCTGGGCCATGCCCTTAAAGGACTTGAGGTCGTTGCGGCCGTCAATAAGCCCCTTTTTGAGGTCGGTGACGTCCGCCTGCAGCTTGGCGACCAGGACTCCCAGTTCTTCGTTCATTAAGGTTGGTCTCTTTTACTCACCGGCAAGTTTTGGAACCATTGGAGGGCCCGGGGTGTCATGAGGCGTTTCCCGGACCGGGAAGATTCACTCTTTTCTCCTTCTTCCATGCTCCTAAGCCAAGTCTCCAGGACCCGGCCCCTGCCACTCGCCAGGGCCAAGTCCAGGGCATTGACCACGGCTATAGAGAACCCCAGGGTGGCTTCAACCAGGGTTCTCCGCCTGTTCTCCCTGGCTGCCCGGTGGAGGTTTTTCAGCAGCTCCACCGGGTAGCCGTCCAGAAGATCGTTTAAGGAATGGCCCCGGCTGATCAACTCCTCCAGGGCTAGGGTTAAGCTTAAAGGGTGGCGGTCCCGGCGCCGGGCATCCTCCCCGCCGCCAGGCTCGATAAGTTTTTTAAGGGACCAGTGTTCTGGAGCAGAATTTTCATGCCCACCACCGCGGCCAGGCCCCAGTCCATCTCTTCCGCTTCTTTGAGGTCAAGCCTTAAGGTGGCGGCGATCAACTGGGGCAGCTCCGGGAGCACCGCTTCCATGGCCTCTAGGCCCCGCTCCAGAAAGAAGGTGTCCAGGTTCTCCACGGTCAGACCCTGCTCCAGGAGTTTGGCGACGATGATTTTAAGCGCCGGATAGACTGCCTGGAACTGCTTCAGGGTCCAGGGCTTGATGGTGTAATCACCGATCTTGTCTTCGGCAAAGAGCGCGGCCACCTCGTTTTCCTTAACGATGGGCATCTTAGTTTCCTGGTCATTTCCGCCCATATAAGACCTCCTCAAGAATTAAACTTCGTTCAGCATCACCACCCGGCCGTAGGGGTAGTCCGGGGTGGCGCTATAGTTGTCCAGGACCTCCAGGGTCATGGGGACCTCCAGGGTCTTTTTGTCGTCCAGGGTCAGGGCCCCGTTGGGCTTGAGTTGGCAGCGGGGAATTTCGATATCGAAGCGCAGGCCCCGGCCTTCTGCCGGATGGCACTCCAGCCGGGCCGCGCCTTCCACAAAGTTCCCGGCCGCAATGGGGAAGCGCAGAGCAGTCCAGGTGGTGTAAGTGAAGCTCGCCATCACCTCTTCCCCATCGGCGATCTTGCCGCTGGCCAGCCGGCCGGCACGGCCCACCAGGCGGCCGTCAACGCCGGCCCGCCCCGGGTCCAGGATGTAGTCGGCGTTTTGAACCAGGTTTTGCCTAAAGCAGTTCACCGTGGCCGCGGTGGTAACCGCGGTGGCCTTGGCCCGGATGAAATAGCCGGTATAGCCGTTCACCGTGGTCTTGGCCCAGTCCCCAGGCGGCATGAAGGTGATGGGGCCGTCGGCATCGAGATTAGCTCCCGCGCCGGAGACCGCCAGGGCCTGCCAGGCGCTCCCGTCCCAGTACTCCCAGGCAATACCGGTGTAGGCCCCGTTCACCGCCAGGTCCGCATAGACTTCCTTAAAGAGAGTGTTCTTGCCCAGGTAAAGGACATCGTCCGCATCCTGGAGAGCGTCGAAGGGTGTCCCGGCCTCGGTGTCCCCCTCCTCCGAGTGATCCACAAACGCGGCGCCATCATAACGGAAGCACTTATCCAGGAACTGGCGGACGGTCATGGCCGAGAGGCCGTACTTGCCCAAAGAAGAAAGGATCAAGCCGTTAAGGGTCACCTTCTGGTCGGTCACCTGGGCGCTCCCGGCCCCCACCAGTTCTGCGGGACCACCCTTGAAGTAGGCCGCCAGGTTCTCCGCCACCGGCTCGTCCAGCTTGAACTTCATGGTCAGCTCTTCCTCAATGGGGAAGACCTTGTCCACCCGGCGTTTGCCCGAACGGTTAGTGTAGTGCTTCAACTCCTCGGTCTTGGGGTCGAGATCCAGGTCCACGATGTTCCCCAGATCCCGCTCGCCGGCGCCGGCATCGAAAAAGAGCTTGATGCCCCCGGGGATGGTGAGGTTTTCGGTGCTGGGAGGCAGCATTTTGTCATCTCCTTAATAACTGGTGCTAAAGGCATTCCCGGAGGAATGCGCGTAGGTTACCTGGTAGATCAGAACCAACTCCCCGAAGAGCTCGTTGGCCAGGGCCTTTCGGGTGGTCAGTTCCTGGATATTCACTGCTTTGCCTGCCAGGGCTGCGGGATGGGCCAGGATGCCATGAATTCTCCCGGCAATGGTGTCCGCCAGGTCCGAGAAGGCGGTGAAACCGTGGTCGCTTCCGGGAGTGAGCCTGATGAATACCGCCAAGGTTAGACGCATCACCCCCAGCATCAGTCGGTTCCGGGGTTTTCTCTCCTCTTCGTCCCAGAAGAAAAGCGCCGGGGTCTTAACCTTGTCCAGGTCCACGTTCAAGGGCGGGCGGCGGTGCACCGAGCCCAGCTCCGGGACCGATTGCAGCATGGCTTCCAGAGTCTTTAGGACCTGGGTCTTGATGGTGTCCGCCATTACCCAACCTTCAAAGCCTCTTTCTTCAGATCCGCCAGAAACTTCGGTTTCGCCCAGAGGATCAAGTCGATGTGCGGGTCGATGCGGCGCTTCACCACCACCGATTTCTTCAAGATGAAAAGGGGAATGATCTCGCCCTTCTTCACCGCCTGCCCCGCCGCGGCCCGCTGCCGCACGCCTTCGGTGGTCCCGCGCTGTCCCCCGTGGTAGCCGAAGATCACGCCCTTATTGATGAAGGTCGGACCCCAGATGGGGTCGAGCGGCCCGCCTTTGGCCACCCCCGCCGGGGTCTTGGCGAAGTCCGTGGGGATGGCCAGAAACTGCTTGTTCTTAGGCGTAATCGTCACGGACGTGCCCCGGGGTCCGAAATGCACCCCGGCATACTTCACGCCAGCGTGTAACGCCGCGGTGATCAAATTCGGCGTGGCCGCGTCCGCATGGGCCGGGGTGGGGATGATCTCCCGGCTTAAGGTTCCGGAGCGCTTGCCCAGGGCGTTGTCCGTGGTGCCCCCGGTCAGGTGCTGGGTCTGGAGCTTTCTCACCACGCTCGCCAGGGTCTTGTTCAGCACGCCTGCTACCTGTTTCACCAGGTTCTTCTCCAAGGCTTCCAAAGAGGCAATGGGGTCCTTGGCCATCAGCCGGGCCTCCTGCGGTAACGGAGCAAGGTGGTTTTCACCATCGATAAAAACTCCCCCACGTCCATCTTCTGGATGGAGCCGTCCGGGAAGGACACGGCCTGGAGCCCAGGGTCGTTCCGGCGGCGATACTCGTAGGCCACCTGGGTGCAGACCGCCTGTTGCAAATCCTCTGGAATGGGGGTGTATCCTTCAGGAGGTTCGGCTCCTTCCTCCAAGAAGGGATCAAAGCCCCCGGTATAAGTCACCCGGACGGCCCCTTCTCCGTAAGGCCACTCCCCGCCCCGGTAGAGCATCATGCCCGTGGCCCCATCAAAGGCGTAGCTGGTACCACTCAAGGGAGAAGCGGCATCCCAGTCCCAGGTGTCGGAGCAGATGATGGAGGCGATTTCCGCCACCGGCAGGGCCCGGAGATAGATGTACCGGCCGCCGCCGTCATGGAACTCCGCTCTCTCCTTTTTCTCGAACTCTCGGTTGCAAAAGGCCTCGACCCTCTTGGAAACCGCGGTGATCAGCCAGGAAAGCAGATCATCTGCCTCGGGTCCCAAAGGCGTATCGCCTTGCAGCAGGGTTTTGACCTTCTCCAGGGTAGTCAGGTACATAAGGTGTCTACTTGGTCTGGGCTTCGTCCTTCTTCATGGCCCGGTCCTTCGGGGGCTCCGGCACCTCCTTGGTTTCGGGCTTGGCGGCGGGATCAGGCTTATCGTTTTTGCCCGGTTGCGGCTCCCCATTGACCGGCTCAATCTTCCAGCCCTGCTCCTGAAGGACCTTGGGGGTGGGTTCGAACACTTCGCCTGCCTTCAAGACGTTCCCCTTCCCCAGGTGCACCACGTATGCGTCTCTAACCCGGTATTGCATGGTCGACTCCTCATATGTGAAAGGGAGCCGGAATTACCGGCTCCCCGGCAATTAGGCGATCTTGGCGTCGCTGCACAGGCAAAAACTCTCGGTGTGCCGGAGGCCGATGTCCACGTCGGCGATGATCCGGATCCAGGTCTGGTTGGCCGCGAACGCGGTGCCCGCCTGGTCCGAGGCCAGGATCTGAAACCCCGCCCATTGGCCGATCAAGAGCTCCGCCCAGTTGGCGAAGAAGAGCTCGGTGCAATTGTTGGAAGTGCCCTTCACTAGGTTTACCGGTACCTGGGTGGTCATGCCGAAGCGGTAACCGAGATACGCTTCCAGCTGGGCGTCGCTGAAGGGCGCCAGGATGTATTCGCCGGAGAGGTCGCCGCTGAACTGGGCGATCTTGAGCTTCTTGAGCCGCCTGCGGATAGCCGGGTGGAACACGAACCCCAGCTTGCCCCGGAGCGCATTGTCCACGCTAAGTTCGTATTCCATGTCCGTGAAGGTATCGAAGTCGGCGAGACCCCCGTTCGGCCCCAGGATGACGTTGTTGATGCCCGGGGTGTTGGCGATGCCCAAGGGCTGGTCGTCGGTGCCGGTCCCCCGGAGAGCCGCCATGTCGATGGCCAGCCCCAGGGCGATGGCCACGTCCTGCCTGACCATCTGTTCCGCCGAGGGGTTGGACATGCGGATCAGGCGGTTCGAGAGCTGCACCAGGGCGGTCACCGACTTGGGGGTCATCTGCAACTGGCCGAGAGTGGCCTGGCTGGGAGGAATGGCCGCGTTTTCCCCCACCCAGTAGGCCACGGCCCCGCCCGTCTGCTTGGGGAATTCCACCGGCGAGCCCATCAGGTTGTCAATCACCCGGGCCCCCATGCGGATGCACACCGCCTCGGCCCTGAGTAACTCGATGAGCTCCGGCACGGCCTGGGCCGGCACCAGGTAGCCGCCCGCGGCGTCATCCCCTGCGGACATGGCCCGGGTCTGCCGGAAGACCTCCTCCTCCAGCTCCGCGCCCTTCCAGTTCTTGTTCATGATGGCGTTGACCGCCTTGAACAAGGAGAACTTCTTTTGTTCGTCTTCCAGGCCGGGGAGGTTGGCCCATTTGCGGGAACGGTACTTTTCATCCAGCTCCGCAAACCTCTTTTCCAGGTCGGCGTATTTCTCGGAGAGCCCCTGGATGGTCTTGAAAGCCTCGGCGATGGTGATCACCCGGCCCTCGCCGTCCGTGGTCTTGAGGTTTTTGTTGATGTCCTCCAGCAACTCTTTGATCTGCACGTTGATGGCAGGCTCGCCCATGTCCGTCCTCCTTTAGCCCGCAGCGGCGGGCAGCTTGAAGATTTTGGCCACTTCTTGGGTCAGCTCGAAGATTTTGTTCAGATCCGGGTCATCCCCGGTCGAGTTTCCGGGAACTTCGCTCTCCGGGTCCATGGCCAGGGAGTAGTAATCGGTGATTTTGGTTTTGCCCTCTTCCTGGCCCGAACCTTCGGCGGCATCCAGCACCGCCTGGATACGGTCCCGGGCTTCTGCCAGTGCCGCCTTGTTCTTGGCGCTCAAAACCGCCCCGGCCTTGACCATCAGAAGCGGGATGTCAGCTTTAAACCCCCGGAGCAAAGCCTCCCATTGCTCCCTGATCTCCGTCAGTTGTTCCTCCGACAGCGATAGGTCGACCTTGAGGGTGGCCTTGGACCGAAGTTCCTCGATTTCCCGGCGCTGGTCCTCCGCCAGGTCGCACAGGGCTAAGAGTGTCCCGGAGCAGTCCCCGTTCCCCTCTGTAGGCGGCAGGCCCAGAGCAATGAGGCGCTGGTTCAGGTCGTCATGCTTCTTATTTTCGGGAGCATCGTCGCCTTGTTGCTCTTGGCTTTCCTCAGCTGCCTCCTGCATCTTGGCCTGGAAGGCCTCGGCTTCTTCCTGGGTCAGGAGGCCCTTTTGCACCGGCACGATGAGCGCCCCGGGGTTAGCGGGCACGGCCACCAGCGACACCTCCAGCAACTCCGCCCGCTTGAAGCGCCAGCCTGTACGGTTCCCCTCATTATCCAAGATGGGCTCCCTCTCCAGGTCCATGAACCCCACCGAGACCGCCCGGATATAGCCGCCCAAGGCCAGACGGTAGGCAATGTCGGCCTCCGGGTTTTCCTGGGCGGTGGCGAATTTGGCCTGAATCACCAGGCCCCGGAGTGGGTCTTTGATGGCGCTCACTCCCTGGCCGATGGGAAACCCGCCGTAATCATGGCCGTAGAGGATCACCGGCACCTTCAGCCAGTTGTCCAGCTCCCAGCCTTCCACCTCGATGATGTCGCCGTAGCGGTCCACCTGGGCGGTGGAAGCGATGAACTCCAGGACCCGCTCGGCGGGGTCCCCCACTTGGCGGACCTGGATGTCGAGAGCCTTATGGAAAGTTGGATTCTTTTCCCGATTAATGGCGGCTTCAGCCATATTCTTCCTCCTAGTCGATGACGGGCACGGCCACACAGCGGCAGTTGATGATCTGCTCCGCCGGCCCACCGGGGTCGCAGGGATAAAGGCAACCGTTGGGAAAGGGCATCCCCCGGGGCACCACCATGCCTTCCAGGAACTGATGGGTCTCCCGCACCTCAGTGTCCCCGGCCGTCCACCACTGGATCTTCTCGATTCCCAGTTCCGTCATGGCCGCATCCCGGGCCGGGGCCGCGGCCTGGCCGGTCTCCGAGCGGGCGATCTTGAGGCTCCGGGCTTCAGAGCTTTTGAATAGTTTTTTCACTCGCTGCTGCAGCTCGCCCACCGTTTCTGTCTTGGCCAGTCCTTCCAGCAGCGTCTCTCGGAGTTTTTCCCGGGTGTAGTCGTTGATCCTGGTGACCTTGATGAGCTTGTCCTTCAAGACCTGAATGGCCGCGGTGTCCGCCAGGACGAAGTTGGCAGGGGCGGCCCCCAGTTCCACAAACAGTGCCTTTCCGGCCTCGGTGCCGATGGTGAGATACAGGGGCCAGGCCAGCTTCTTTAAAATTTCGTTGGCTTCTTCTAAGTCAAAAAGCAGGTCTTCCGCCATGTATTCCCGGAGCCGGGCCTTGGCCAGTTTCTCTGCCAGCAGCTTGATCTGGAGTTCCTCCTGCCAGGAGAAAAATCGCACCATCTTCTCCCTGAATTTCTCCATCAAGGCGGCCCACAGGTGGTGGTACTGCTCCCAGGAAACCCTGGGGTCCGAGCTCCGGCGAACGATGACTTGAGGCCCGGGAAGATGGAGAGAGGCGGCCGGCAAGGGGGGTAAACCGGCCGCCTTCTCCGGTTGCGAGGGGGGAACGGCTGCGGAAGGAGAGGAATCGGGAAGACCCTGGCTGCCCACCGGCATCATATTGAACGGCAGATACCCCACATCGCCGCCTTCCACCTTGGGGAAACCCAGGTTCAGGGTCTCGTTCACCACGTTAAAAGGGACGCCCATCTGCCAGACCTTCTGGCCTGCCTCCAACATCTCTTTCAAGTCTTCTTTGAGGGCGTCCACCGCGGTGCGGTCGAACTCGGCCCAGGTCTCCGGGCCGGAGAGTTTAGCGCAGAGTTGGTGCCAGACGACGAACTCGAAGAGCGCCATCTTGGGAAGGAGCGTCTTGGTCCAGAAGACCCGGTCCTGGGTCTTGGCGGTGGCGAAGTTCAGATCCTCGTAGATGCCAAGTTCGCTCTTGGGCACCTTGAACGCAGCCATGATCTCTTCCCGGTTGAACTTGCGCTGCTCCAGGAAGTCCATGTCCTTCTGGGAGAGCCCCGTCTGCTTGTAAGTGACCCCGCCTTCAAGCAGCGCAATGGCGTGGGCCTTGCTCGCCCCCTGGTGGCGGTCGTTCCACTGGGCCAACAGGCGCTTGAATTCCTCGTCCCCCAGGTTGGCCGAGGTCTCCAGGATCCCGCCCGGCTGGGCATTGTTCTTAAAGAACGCGGCGTTATAACGGCTGGCCCAGAAGTCTTGGTCGATCCCCGCCTGGGCCGCCTGCAAGGGCGCCAACCCCCGGTAGTCATGGTAGGGGTTGAAGTAGCGGAAGAAGATGATCTCGTGGGCCTCGAAAGGAATCTTCTTGCCGCCCTTCTCGTAAGTCCAGCCGGCGATCAGGCCGGTATCTTTGTCCACCACTTCCTTGAAACGGTTGGGATGGAAGGTCCAGAGTTCCTTGGGAACCTCTCTGGGGTTCTTTCGCTCGGCAATATAGAAAGCCTCGCCGCACAGCCCCAGGTAGATGAAGGTGGCCTCGATGAGCTGGGCCCCGGACATCATCGGGTTAGGCGTCTCGAAGAGCTGCACCAGGGGACCTGCTTCCACCAGCTTCTTGTCCTTGCGGCTGCCGGTGAAAAAGAGCATGGGGATGCCCATGAGGTTCTGGGCGATGGCATTGACGCAGGAATAGACCCAGACGTGATCCTTGTAAGGATGCGTCAGGCCGCCCTGCCGCAAATGGGCCATGAGTAGGTGGGGGGAAAGAAAAAAGAGACGGTCCGTCTCGGGAAAGGTGGGCAGGGCCGGAGCTTCCCTGTAGATCAGGTTGCTGCCGGTCCTGATGAGGCGGGTGATTCCCCGGCTGATGAGCGCTTGCACTACCCTTCCCCCTGTATGATGCGAACCTACTCACATCATATAGGGGGAAGGGATTTCGGCAATTCTACATTTGGTATACTTTTGCTATGTCTTTAAGAGTTGAAGTTCCGGGGGGTGAGGCAACACATCATATATCTAACGAAGCACTACCATGGTATCGAAAGACGATCAATAATATCCCTCCGGGCCAGCACCCTCGAACATAGTTCCCAACGATCCTTGTCGGGATCAATAGTGGTCTGATATCGCATCTCGAAGACGTCGCGTGCTTGCCCCCGGAGATGGATATACTCATCCATCATTTCTTCGAGCTTTTCTACAGTCTCGATCCAATCGTCCTCAATGGTATCTGGCAGCCCGCCAAAGATATCGTAGCGGTCCTTCATCCGGCGTGATAGGACCTGGTAGACCTTCTCATCCTGGGTCTCGTGATAGACTAGATTGAGCATATCCACCGTTCGGCGTGCTTGACCGAACCTCTTAATCCGGCCCAGCCGCTGTTCGAGTCGCGAAGGATTCCAAGGTAGGTCGACATTGATCAGCGTACCAAGAGTTTGCAGATTCAAGCCCTCGCATGCAGCATCCGTGGCCACAAGAAGGCGGATTTCACGCTTCTTGACGGCCGCCTTGATGTCTTCACGCTCGACGGAAGCAAAGTCATCACCGCGAAATAGACCACTCTTACCAGTTCCCGCATAGACGCCCACGGGTTCACCCGGCAGCAACTTTGCGAGTTCTGAACCAACGAAATATGCCGTGTCGTAATACTGGCTAAAGATGATGCAGCCGTGCTCAAGCCAGGTCTTCCCTTTGGTGCGATGCTCAGTAAGGAAGTACCGGACTGCGCCCAGCTTGGGATCGCGTGCCTCCGGCCGGGACAATTCTGCGACAATAGTGTGCAGATGTGCAGCCTCGTCGGGCGTAAGGGCACTTAGGGCTTCTTCTATTATCTTCGCCTGTTCCTCGTCTTCAAGCATTTCTCTTTGCAGCATCTTCTCCGCAGTGACTCGTCCAGAAGCAAAACTCGAGCAAATACGTTGTAACAACAAAGTTCTCATGAACCCGGCAGCTTTTGTTCGCTTCTTCAAGGCTGCCGTGAACGCCTCGGCTGCCTGATAAGCGAGATCAAAGGGATGATTCGTCATCAGGCCGAGGCCACTAAACCCAACCCCCGTATACGAGGTGGGAGGGGTATCAGGATCGGGATGAACACTTACGCCGACCTTTTCAAGGAGACCAGCTTCTTCCAGAGTCTGCCGACGGCGCAGCACGGTGTGGCGCACGATAGGGTTGTGTTCGCGCAAAAAACCTGGTGAGAGGGCCTGGCCGACCGCCTGCTGCTCAAGGAATCCCAAAGACCCGAACCCACGATCTGTGAAAAAGGATAGGTCGGGGAGTCCCAGTTGGAGGCGCAGGGTTGCGAATAGGGAGTTTTCGCTCCCAGGCGGCAGAGGATTCTTCAACCACTCCCAGGCGTCTTTCTCGTCTGGTGGGATCTCGTCGCCCTTTACCACGGGAAGCGCCTTTTCCCAATCAGGCCAGCGTGCGTAAAGCTCACGACCAACCACGAAGTCCGCACCTGCATTCAGGATGCGCAGCAAGTCCCAAAGTTCGTAGACCTCGGTTTGAATGGGCGTCGCCGTCCCAAGTAGCAGGTTTCTGGTGCGTGGCCCTATCCGGAGCATGAAGTCGAGGAGGTTGTTAGGCTCCTGTTTCTTCTCACCAAGCCCACCACGTCGACGAGCCTTATGCGCCTCGTCGAGGACGACAGTGCCATACTTGCGTTCAAGCAGGAGTTGGCGTTCATCCGATTCGTGAAAGATCAGTCCGGTAGAGACAATGGCGATACGAAATGGGCAGCGAGCGATGTCTTCCGGTCCCCGTGTTTTGATGATGTGGCTTTTGGAATCAATCCAAACTTTCTTAGTAGACAACCAGACTGCGCTCGGGATTCCGAGCTTGTCTGTGAGTTCCACCTGCCACTGAAACGTCAATGTCGACGGGCAAAGAATGAGGACCGGACCGTCATCAAGCAATACCGATATGATGGCGCTGGCTGCAAGAGACAATGTCTTGCCGAGGCCCACTTCGTCAGCAAGCAGCAGACGCGCCATACCATAGTTTTCCCGGTGTTTCAGGAACATCGTCACGAAAGATCGTTGCCATGGCTGAAGCCGTTCGCCGCCGCGATAGATCGGGCTCTCGGCCAGAGCCGCAGCTGGCAGGTCATCGACCTTTGTATCTTCGAAGCGAATCTGAATGCGGTCGGCGATGCGCTTAATTTCTTCGACAATGGCCTCGGGTAGCGGATAGGCATCTTTCCAGAGGGCCTCGAACTCTTCTTCGACCCAGGCGACACCTTCAGGTGATGGGTCCTCCCAGACGATCTCGTAATTTTCTGAGAAAGCGCTTTTCGTCTCATTGATTGAGCCGAGAAAGCAAGTCTTCGAACCATCGGCGCCTTCAATTACTCCGGCCTTTCCATGGATGAAGACGCGATCCTTGGGAACGACCCGGATTTCTACCCGGCCGCTGCTGAGCAGTTCGTATAGCTTGCGATACCGATCCCGATGAAGCAGCGCCTCCACCTCGGGGGAGGCTTCGTTCCAACGCTCCTTGAGCGCAGTCTCCCGGACATGCTTTGAAATAGCCACGTCGGCCGCGTCCAGCTCGCTATTGCAAACGATTTGCACCGTGGGGATGGCGGCGATCTCTTCGCCAACCAGCTCGAAGATGGAACTGCGGAAGTAGCCGGCGATGCGCTTGTATGATTTCGCATTCTTTAGCTTGGCGCTGAGGAAGGCATGGTCCAGACGCTGGCGGCGGGAAGAGAAACGTTTTATACTAGTCACTTCCATATCGGCTTCCCTCTGGTTCTATCCGGACGGCTGACCCATTTGAGCCATTTCCTCAGGGCCAGCTTTTCTTATCCTAGCCGCTGGTTTTTCACTAACTCGCAGAGCACCCGCGCCGCGCTGGCTTCATCAGGCCGCAAGGTTTCGAGTCGCTTGGCCAGGTAATCGGCCAACTCGATGGCCAGCTCACGCCGGGTAAGGTCGGCATAGTAGTTGGGAATGTTGAGGGTCAGGTGGGCCAGCACCACTTCTCCGTCTACATTATTTTGCAGTTCCATCACGGCATAGAGCACGGCGCGCAGCACGGACTGATAGAACTCCGAGCCCTCACTCATTTCGGCGCGGGCAAATTCGACGGCGCTCTTGAGCCGGGCATGGTTGGCCCGCTGATCACCAAGGAATGCACGGAAGTCTCGCACCTTAAATGCCTTGGCAAAATTCTGGTAGTTGTCCAGCGTCTTGGCACCGCGGACTTCCATTTCGAGCATCTTCAGATAAAAACGCTCTGCGCCATTGAGCTTCTTCCAGTGTCCATCGGCGATGCCCTGGGGCACCAGACTTTGGTTGGCGGTGTCCACGGCAAAGGCGATAAGTCCGTCAACGAAAGTAGTCTCCCCCTTCACCCGGGGGCGCAGTGCCTCGACAGTCATGTCCCGGCCATCGATGATGGCATAGCGGGTCAGCACTCGCAAGGCGGCGGCGTAGCCTGCCATCTGGATGTCGGCATCCTCGAAAACATTCTCGTCGCGGTATAATCCCTTGGCTTCCTGATTCAACCCGGTGAGCGCCTGGACTTGGTTCTCGACTTCTTCTTGAATCTCCCAGGCCAAGTCATCACGGTTGATTTTGTGCGCTCCCTGGCGCTTGCGCAGGACCAGCAGCACGGTGCCCTTGACGTGACTGCCCTCGCGTAACGGGCTGTCTGTTTCCGTGACCACATACCAAGCAGCTGTGACTTGCAGACCTGAGGCCCAGACTATGTTCGCCATATCGGCCCAGATTGCGCCAGACTGGTGGGTGAACATGATGACCTGGATACCATTAGCCGGCATACACTCAGTCATTCGTTTGTAGGCGGCCACCATGCCACGCCGGAAATCTTCTCCTTCCCCCTGGATGGCCATTGATCGACGGCTGTCCCAAACCCAGTCAGCAAATTCTGTAGGTGGGTGTTTGCGTAGCCAGGCTATAAAGAAGTCTAAAATCTCCTCGTACTTCACTGCGTCACCGTAAGGTGGGTCTGTAACGAAGAGATCGAACCTATCATCAATATTGGCAGCCGGGATAGTAGCAACTTCTGTGTTTGTTGCCAATGAGTGTAGCGCAGGTCTCTCTAGCAAATAACTTTGCGCAAAGGAAAACGGTCGGACTCCATAATTGTACAATGTGTTAAGGGCTTGATTATAAAAAGTATGAGCAATTGATTCTCTTGCAGCTCCTGTTCCGTAATGGCATAATTTGGAAGACCAATCAAGCAAGCGAGCGAAGAAAACTATCAAGGCAGCTTTTGATCTGGCTTTTTCGTTGATATAGCTCTTGGCAAGACCTAAATACAAAAGTTGACGAGGGGTGAAGAGATGATGCCAATGCGTCCAACCGCGTGCTCTGATTAAATCAAGGCCCTGGTACCGTGGTGGCCCACCCACTTCAATACGCATGTCCGGCACAATCCCATTGGCCTGCCAGGCTCCCAAATGCTCGGCAATATATTCCTGAACTATACGATCTCGTCGAAGATCGCCTTCATTAATGGAGCGAAACTCATACTCAAACCCCTTACCTTTCTTTTTGGGACGCATCCATTGAATACAATAAAGACGCTCTTGCAATAGATCTTCGGGGCGTGGCATAAAATCATGTTTTTCCCACAACCGCAAGCGATTACCTATTGTTCCATCGGGCTTCTGGTAATCACCGCGCAAGGTAGAAATCTTGGTTTTAAAATTTACTCCATTTACTTGATGTATTAGATACGCTTCACCATACTTGCCTTCGCGGCCGATAGTACCTAGCTCTGCTGCCTTCATTTCTGCTTCGCTGACCCCGGTTCGAATCGCAATGTCGTATCGTTTGGTCTCGGGATCAGGCACCAGTTCAGCAATCGCCATCCGGCTCTTGCTTATCACGAAATTCGGCAGCAATGGCACACGCCATCCGGTTTGGGGGCAACGGACCTCAATACAGTAGAGGAACACTTTGGCTCGCCAGCCATTACCGTCAGTCTCGACACCAAGCTTGTCGATCTCTGCTTGGACACTGTGCACAAGTTCCTGCTGGTCCTTTACGAGCTTCTCTCGGCTCTCTTCAGATCCGCCGACGATATTGAATGCACCCCATGTGAGCATGCAGGCTATCGGGTTGAGTTCGGAGGCATAAACGTCACAACCGAGCCTGGCCGCCTCAAAAGGAATCTGACCGGAACCGCAAAAGGTGTCGGCAAGGCGCGGCCGGTGGCCAAAGCGCATGATGCCAAGTTGCTCTACCAAGTCCGGTAACGAATTCGCATTTGTACCTAAATGAGTATTAGCCGTATCCCAGACATGGTCATGGACGTTAGGTGCGACCTCTTCTGCTCGTTTAGCCTGATCTACGCGCTCCCGGTAAGGCACTTTTGGCAGCAGTTGTGCTTCCAAACGGCGGCGTTCCAACTCAAGAAGGTCTTCGCGCCATGCAATCTTCAATTTGGCATAATCGGGATCGGACGAATCCACCGGTGCCGACGCCGGCAGTATACCTTCGGGCTCAATAACAAAGTAGTCAGCAATGCGAGCGATGGATAGCGTTGCGAGAATCTCTTTCGGCTTTGGGCGACGTTTCCAGCGGACTGCAAAAGATTCATCGTCCATCGCCATGAGCTTTTCGAAGATTTCTAGGTCACGGGTTGGGTCGGTAGTGGCTGGCAGTAGGCAGCCAAGAATACATGCCTTAGCAAGGATTAGCGGCTTACGTCCCTTCCAATAACTACCAAGCGTAGTAAGAGTCTTGCTCTGCACAGCCATCTGTTCTTTATATGCCTCCGCTGAGAGCTTTTGGACTGGCAGCAGCCGTTCGATGAGCGCAGGCGCATCTTTGAGTGAAAACGGGATGACGGTTTCGCTCATTGGGAGTCCTCAAACAGCGGCAATTTGAACAGATACTCATCCACGGGGCGCGGCCGGCGTTTCCGGGAGGCGGCCTTTTCACCGTCGGAGAGCGCCAGGAACAGAGCCCGGCGCCAGCCGCGCTGGGTGTCCTCCGGCAGACCGGCCTCGGCCACCGTCATGGAGAAGAGCCACCAGCGCTCCTCCGGACGCAGGGCCGCCCACTTGCTACAAATGATGGGAAGTTGCTCCGAGCTGGCCGTTTCCGCAGCCCAGGCGAGCACGCATAGCTCTTTTCCCAGGAGGCGGTCCACCAGGTTCGTCCCAGTGTGCCAGCGCCCGGTGAGGACCTTGGCGGCCTTAAGTCGATCGTTAAACTCACGGCGGGCAATATCGGCTATGGCAGACCACACGGGACGTTGCAGGACGACGCGGGCTTCCTCCCGGGGTATCCCGCCCTCCTGGCCGCGGTAACCGTAGTCCTCAATGATGACCACCGGTTCCTGGCGTGAGGCCGGAATCTCCACCCGGAAGAGATGCGCCCCGAATTTGTCGGGCGCGCCGAAGTCCACGGTTGCGGGCTTCTGCTCACTCACTGCTCGACATCCCCTTGCTGCAAGTCGATGCCGAGCTTTCCGGCGAAATCCTTGAGGTCATGACCCGAGGAGAAGTGGGCCTTGCGGAAGGTCATGGTGATCGGAGTATCCGGGGTGAATTTCTCCAGCACCTTGACGAGTAGCGCCTCAATGAAGGTTCCTTCCACAGCAATTTCTCCCACATTGACGGCGATCATCTGGTTGCCCTGACCGACATTGAGAACGATGCCCTCGAAGGTGGCGCTCTTCTCAGCGGCTTGTTTGAGGCCCTCGAAGGTCTTGCCCCGAGAGTCGAGCTTGCGGCCGGTGCGTGAGACGAGATGTGCGGGCTTCACATCGTCAATCTCAACGCCCTTCTTGCCCTTGGCCTGGAAACGGAACTCGGCCTTGGTCTCAAGCCCTTCCGCCTCGCCAAAGGCACGCAGGAGGACCTCGGCGTCGCCAATGGCGATCGGGCCTTCGTAGGAAGTGCCGTCGCGCGGCTCGCTGCCGTCGAGCGTATACCGGATCAATCCCCGGGGAGCGACGAAGAGTTCAACGCTGCGCTTCCCGTCGTGCTCCGAAAGCCGGTTGCGTAGGACGAGCTTGTTGGACCAAGTCACCGGATCGCCCGTCTCATACTGACCCGAAGGATCGACGACCATGAAGTTCATGCGCAGCGCCGACGTAGTGTAAATTTGGTCCGTCAGCTGCGGACTTTCTTCAGAAACTGATACATCTTCAGCATAATAAATCCTGGGTGCAGGACCGGCATTCTGCGGGTTGACGCGCAGGCGCACCTTGCCTTCGTCGTCAGGCCCGGACTCAGTGATGACTTGGACAGAGGTGCGCTTCTTCTTCGGACTCTTCGTGACGTAACCAGTGCCAAGGTCCTCCCATAGCCCACGGTTGCAAGCGATGGCCTTGAGAGCTTCGAGGCCTTTGGGAGGTAGCCATACCATGCCGGCTTGTTCTGCATAACGGTCTGCTACATCAGACCAACGCGCTTCTTCTTGGTTCTCAGGCCACAACAGATCCTCTGCCTTGTCACGGATAGCATCAAACTCCTTCTCGACATCAAGGTAGAGCTTCAGGGGATTGGAAATTAAGGTTTTCTCAACCTGCTCCTCACCGTTAAAGGGTTTAGTGGCATCGCGTGTCATATCCAGTGCTTTGGGAGCAAGTTGGGGTTCCCGACCGGCACGATGGATCGGGAAGAGAACCTTGTCGAAGAGATTAAGAATTGTGGAATTGAAATCCTGTTCATAGCCCTGCTGCTTGCGTTCGAGGTCGTCCCGTTGTGGATGGCCTTTAGGAATCCGCCCATCTGCCTTCTGCGCGGCAAAGAGGTGTCGAGCGGCCTTTTCCACACTGCCCATGGCCGTTTTTTCGCCAGTAAGCACACACAGGTTATTTTTCTGGCTGAGGCCTTCAAAGAACTTCTTGACTTCCTCCGGCGGGATTTTTGAATCGGGACTCACTACGAGGAGTACGCGCCCCTTGCGCACCCGGTCAACCACATCCTCCAGCTTGGGCAAAGGCAAAACCTCTTCATACCCTGTCTTGCGAACCGGTTTGAACATCTCGCGCAGGCGGTGTCGAATGAGGTCGTCAACCTGATTCTCCGGTGCATCATGCGCCAGACTCTGCAAGAGCTTTGTGAGGTTCTCCTGCCGATCGAAGTAGTAGCGGCCTTCTGGAGTATGGTGCAGGTACCAAGCCACTTTCTCCAGCTCTTCGAAGGCAGCAAGAAAATCAGAAGGCTCGCGTAGTGGCGAGACTAGGCACTCGACCATCTCTTCACGCGTCAGGCCCTTTACTGCATTGACAGCGGTCGAGAGGCTGGCCGTGAAGAGCAGGGCACCAGTCTGGGTGGCGGCTTCCCTACCGGTCTGCAGGTCGATGACCTGGGCATGTGCGGATTGCTGTGCGTCCCATAGATCTTTGGCTATGACATCGCGCATCCCGGAGATTTCAGTGAGCTTGTCGCGGACCTCGGGGATTGAAAGATCAAAATGCTGCGGACCGATCAAGAAGACATCGTTGGCTGCCCGCTCCCAAACAGATTTGAGTAAACGGGAAACCAATTCAATGAGGCCGCGGGTCTGCTTAAACTGCTCGTTCTCCTTGAACAGGGCAATGACGTGTTTAAGCTGCGGATGAAATGGATAAGTGGCGGCAATCTCATCAGCGATTGCCTCAGCGCCGCGACTGGCGGTCTTGGACTTAGCTGCCTCTTCTAACTTTCGGCCGAAGGCTGCGGAGATGTCAGCGATCTTCGCCTTGTCGGGGAGCGATTTGAAGAGACGCTTACGCAAGATGTCGTAGATTTCATTGGCAGCGAGGTCTACCGGAGTGATATTGCGTTCCTGGCGACCGAGTTCCTGGCGAGCATTGTCAAGGGCTCGATTGATTAAGGCTCCACCCGATTGATATGCGGCCCATAGGTCAGAAATCACTATACACACATTTGATTTCTTGCCTGCGGCGGTGAGCAGGTTTGCAAAGGCCCGAGTAGCTATGTCTGCAACAGTGCCAGCGCCTATTGGTCGGGTGGCCAAATCCTCAAGGTAAGGCGGCATTTCATCCAATAGGATCAGCACAGGATCAGTGCCATCAAAAAGTTTGATCCACGCCTGTTCGTCCGGTGCCTTCGGCCCGGAAGCCCAAAACTCCTGGAATAGATCGGCCTTCCCAAGCTGGCTGGCGATTTCGCCCCAGAAGAAATGATGTGGGCTGTTCCGTCCATTAAAAGCAGCGATTTTTGCACTCTGGAAGGCAGACGCGTGAAGCATCCCGCCACAGTATTTCTTGCGCAATTCCGGATGCCGGGCGAGTAACCCAAAGCCAATTAGCAAGTGGGTCTTACCGCCACCCATAGCCTGTTTGAGGTGGAAGACTGCCTGTGACGAAAATCCCCCCAAGCGTGCGATGCCCTCACTGATCAGGTCCTGCATCCCTTGGGTGATGTGGGTCTTCTCGAAAAAGACGGAGCCACCGCCCTCAACCTCGATCAGCTCATCGAGCCGCTCTATCTGGTCGCTGAGCCTGATGGATAATGCATTTGGCTGTATTTGGCAGGCGTCACGAACGGTTTTCATATGGTTACTCGCATTTTTTCGTAGGTTTTACCTTGATGAAGAGCACGATAGCACAAAATACTCCATTTTTCACCTTATCTTGGACGCGCGGAATAGGCACCCACGAGCAGTCATCGGAACCAAAACGAGGAGATTGTTAAGTCAAATTTAATTCAGAGCAAACTGTATTGTGGTAAGGTGTTTGATCCATGGGAATTAAAAGCGTGATTGAACTTCATCGATGGAATCCCAATAGTGAGGTTCGACGAAACCTTGTGTAAGTCTCCTGAGCTTTTCATAGTATCTGAACCAAGTTCGTGCATCTCTATCTGATGTGAACGTCCATGGTATGTCTGGGCTCAAACCGTAACACCAACTATCATTAACCGCTTTCTCTTTCGCCCAAAGTTGTATGCCGTATCTCCCTGGTTCTTTAGCGAATTCCGTTCTCTGTATAACCGTTAAAATTTCTGGTTCGATGGCGCTAACATGTGGAAGTATTTTTTCGATATTTTGCAGTTGTTCATTCAGTTGCTTTTCTGTTACACCAGGCACGAACAGTATTAGTCCCAAAATGACCTGCACATGAGAAGATAGGGCCTTGATCGCGTTAAGGATGCTGGACGTATTCAAACCTTTGTTCATGACACTCAGTATTTCATCACACAACGCCTCGGCACCAATAAAGACGTCCGAGCAGCCGGATTTTCTCAGTTTATCCCCGAGTCCGTTAGAAACCCACCTCTCTCCCCGAAGCATTACGTTGTATGGCACCTTGGACTTTCTGTCGGATAGCGAGGAGGCGAGCGAGGTCAGGTAGTCTTCGGTGAAGGAGTCAGAGGAGAGCATCACGTCTTTGACCATTCCGTTCAGACCGGCAAGTTGCTCAATCTCATCAATGAGTTCAGGAATTGGTCTGCAGAAGATTCCGCAGTTTAAGGAACTATTGCAGAATCTGCACTTTCCCCATTCACAGCCATGGCCGGAATAAGAAGTAACAAATCGCCGGACATCAACTAGTCGGTAATCAGGCTGAACAAACACATTGCCATTGGTTCTTATATGTTTTCCAACCCCGCTTTTGGGAAGTCTTGGTTTCTCTTGAAGAATTGCAGAAATCATTTCCCGGATATCGTATCCAGTACAGACAAAGTCAAATATTGAAGTGACAACAGATAGTTGCTGATCATCAAGACACGATAGGGCGCTGCCCCCCACAATGCACAGGCTGTTTGGGAAATGATGTTTCTGATTTAGGGCGTGTCGACCTTGGATGAGGATGTCCGGGGAAAAAAGAGACGAATAAAAAACTGCGTCATATTCAGCGTAGGTCGTCGGCAGGTGTTGATCCAGCCAGGTGAAATCGCTGAAAATACGACTGGACCGCCAGAACTCAGAATCACATGGTGAAAAAAATTCTTCTGGAGGGTCAAAATAATCAATCGTGCCACTCAAATCGAGCAGGTCAAATTCCAGCCCCAGATCCTTCAATACTGTTGCAAGATATACGACGCCGGCTTGAGTCTTATCCTTCTCGCAAGTGGGCGAGGAAACAATCAGAACGCGCTCTATGGTCACCTGACCGCCTTACTTCCTTCCTTTCGGAGTAAATCCTCTTCAACATCATCAATTCCTTTCGCAAACTTCAATGGCTTCTTGCTGGTTTCTCTCGCGGCGCAGGAGGCCGTTTCTTCATAGACATTTGTGTATTTTAGCGGTCGTCTTACCGACTCCACAGAGACTCCTGCCTTGAGGGCGCTCATCACCCCGACCGCTTCAAGATAATTATCTACCAAGAAAAGCCGCCCTGTGTCGAAAGGAAACTCTTCGAGATTGTTCCGCATTCTATTTTTGTTTTCTCTCACGGCGATGACCGGTATCCCTTGTTCCAGGGCTGCAAGAATGGGCAGACCCATGCAACCGTCCGGGATGATTACACAAGAGACATCGGCTGCCGTTAATACCCCGGGACAACCGAGAGGCGCCATGCCATTCAATATCTTCGGACTCTTTTGCAAACCTTTAAGGATGGAATGCAGGAAGGTCACAGAGACAATCTCCGCAGCCTTTCTGGGGTCGATCACTCCCAACTCAAGGTCCAGTATTTGCCGTGTCTCCAACATGGGAGAATGAGCCGAGGGAATATTAAACATCAAAGAGATGGCGTGGGTCAGCATGGCCTCCACGCCTCCCCAGGGATTGATCATGTCTTTGAGATAATAGTCAGTGTGGAAATTCTCCGGTACTTTGATCACGGAAGACAGGGCAACGGCGTCATACTGGGGACGGTACTTCGTCAACACATCATATACGCGCTCGAAATAGTCGATCTTGCCAACCGCCCTTCCAGAACTGGAATATAACGACCGCATCAGCATTTTATCTTCGAGCATTACCACCCCCGGACAATCCAAGCCCAGTGAGGACCTGGCGGCCGAGGCCGAGTTCACGGCAGATTCATAGAAGAACTTATCTGCATGTTTGTCTATGACCAAAAGGACTCTATTTGCTCTAACCTTCTGGAGGCTGACCGTTCCCATTAGAAATCGGGCCAGCACGCTTCCTTCAACATAAAGCCCATTTTCAGGAAGCTCATTGATATCTGACGCATTGACCACATTGGGATGGGTGATCAGGTTGTCACAAGCAGAAGCCAGAAGCCTGGCAACAGACCCCGCATCCCCTGAATGTCCTCCTATTTCGGCCCCGACCCCCGTAGGAACGATCAATACTGCATTGAATTGCCCGGTATTCTCGAAACCCCTCCTCTGGAACTGAAAAATAGCGCCTCTCATTTCATCGAAAAAATGGTCAGCGCCAGAAAGGATGCCCAGCTCACAATGGTAGCCTTTCTCGTCGGTTAGCGTAACCGCGACTCGAACGGGTATCTCGGATCTGGGCAGTCTCTCCAGAATTACTTCCGATAGGTGGTCCAATAACCTTTCATGGTGTCCGACTAACGGAACCGTAATTTCCTTTTCATAAAGAATCATCGCTATCTGCCCCCGCATCGCGACAGGAAATCGTCGTAGGTAAATTGCCTTTTCATTTCGAGCTTCCCATCCTGGGTGTATGCATAAATCGTCGGAAGATTGATGCCATTAAACATATTGGCTTTGACCAGCGTGTATGCGCCCATGTTTTCAAAGACTATCCGTGAACCTATTTTCAGTGGCTTGTCAAAACGGTACTCGCCGAATATATCCCCAGCCAGGCAGGTAGATCCGGCCAATATATAAGAGTACTTTCCTTCATCGGACTCCTGAGCAACATCAGGCTTGAATTGATATTCAAAAACCTCAGGCATGTGGTTTGTGGTTGTGTCAAGGATTGCTATGTTATGCCCGTCATTTAAAAAAATGTCTACAACTGTTGAAACAATTGAGCCAGCTTGTCCAATTATTCCTTTCCCAGGTTCAAAAATAACTTGGATATCGAATTTCTTTTTTAAGAATAGGACAGCCTCTATAAAATGCTCAAAATCTTGTTCAGACTCAAAAAGATAACCTCCTCCAATGTTAATCCAGTCAATTCTGTCAAGAACCTGTGGAAGGTGCTTGCATATTAAATTAACAGTTGCCAATAATTCTCCAAAATTTGTTGACTCACAGTTAGTATGAAAATGTAATCCACTAACACCTTCCATCCAATCAGAATGTTTATTGAAATTTGATGATAGTATTTTTATCGGAATACCTAACTTGGAATGTCTTCTGCACGGATCATACCTAACGTCTTTAACAAACAAACTTCCTGGATTTATCCTGAGACCGCAACTAATCTTATCTTTAGCCATTCCACGAAGTCTCTGCCATTGCCCCAAAGAGTTAAATGAAATAGAATTACAATATGTAATGACAGAAGATAGTTCCTCATCAACTATAAAAGGAGATGTAATATGAATCGACTTCTCTTTAGCATTTATCATTTCAAACGCTAATCTTGCCTCAAACAACGAACTTGCTGAAAAACCATCAATGTATTCTCCCATGAATTTTAATGCATCGGGAAAGGAAAACGCTTTCAAAGGGAAATAAATTTTGCATGACGCTAATTTACTTATATTTTTTATTATATTTATTTTTGATAAAATCTCATTTTCATTATATACGAATGCAGGACTTTTAACATTGCTTATATAAGTATCAATTAAAAATGACATTTTAATTCACACACTAAATTATATAGAAGAGACCATTCCTTCCAAATCTCCAAAAAAAGATGGAAATTTGCTCTTAATAATAGCCCTACCAATAAAAGAATAGGGCTTCTTGCCCGCTACGATGTCACAAAGTTCGTCTAAACATTCTTTCGTTTCTTTCTCGTCTACACTGTTTATGTACTTGTTCAAACATGATAGGGTGGCTTGGTAGGCAGTCCGACGGTTTGCCGCTAAGCCAGGTCGAATATTTAAACCGAATATTCGTATGCAACACTGACCTCGATCATCCCCTCCAAACATAAACGTTTTGAAATCCACCTTCAGATGATTCTCTGGATTCTCATGGATTGGATTGATTAACAGAGGTTCCTCATTAGCTTCATTTCCAGGAGATGTGGCATGTGAACCTTGTTTAAGAGGAAATTTATTATGCTTCCCAACTACATTCTCTTCAATTCCCTTAGGGTTTGGCCTATTACACAATTCGCATGAAGGGAGCAGGTTGCTGATATCGTATGCAAGCCAGTAGTAGCCAGGATGTTCTAGAACTTCACCATGCCCCTTAGTGAATGTTATCGGCTTGCCAAGTTCATCTGTAACTGCTCGTGCTGGTCTGAAATGCTCAATATCCCCATACTGATCCGCAACAATAAGTGTCTCGCAATAAGCGCACTTACCATGAAAAGGCCCATCAATCGACATATAAAATGATTGCTTGATATTCGCTCTTTTATAAATATTTCTAATGTCAGGCTTTTCACCCTCACGTACAGCTGAAACAACTTTAGTTGTAGCAGTAGCGCAATCCCTTCGCCACCTTTTCCACACAGGCGTATCTGGCTCTTTAAACTCAATCTTAACCATCGCTGGCCTTCTAATATTTATCCAATTTATTTAGTTTATCCTTCATAATCAACTCTAAGTCTTTACTAGGCTTCTCATTCAGCAGTTTTTCCAAAGCATCAAGGATTGCTTTCTCTACAAGCCTCTCAGCCTCAGTAGTACCAATTGGCATAGCGTCTTCAAGAATTTTTCTTAATTTTTGAAATTCAGTCTCTTCATTCTGGTCTCGGGACTTACTCATCAGTTCTGAGAATCGATCAATGTCACTAACGCTCCCAGGGCTTAGAGTTATGTACATACCGAATACCATGGATGAAAGCACTTGATCCACACTTCGGCCTCTTAAAGAAGGGATATCTTCGATTAATATTGTCTTATCCTTGTCAAGTCTAAAAGGAAAAAGTCGTGCATCTTGAAAATCAGCCGCACCAGCAGCGATTATGGGAGAATGAGTTGTCACAATAAACTGGACTTTCGGAAAATGCTCCTTAAGATTCCTTACAATATTTCTTTGTAACTTAGGATGTAATGCTAACTCGAGCTCATCTAAGAGTATTATCCCTACTAGATCCGATAGTTGTTGGTCTTTACTCATACGATCAGCATAAAGTTGCCACCCCAAAAAATCGATAAGCCAGGTTGCCGTGCCAGAATAGCCATCACCTATATAATCAAGGAATACTTCTCTACCATCGAATATGAACTTTAGGCCTTTTGGAGTTAATATAATGGATTGATCTTCGTCCAGCATGAGTACTTCTTTTATTAATGTTAATATTTTATTTTCCCGGTCTGGTCTCTCCCTCGATATTCTATGTAATATTAATTCTATATTTTGAATGGGATAGTAATAATCAAACAAAGTCATAACTGCTTCTAAAGGTGAATATTTATGAGAAATTTCAGAGCCACCACCTGATCTTTGAATCCCATAACCACAGATGAAAAGCTCATTCCAAAAATAAGCTTCATACTCCTTGGGACGTATTATTTTAGGTTGCACCAGTTCCATAGAATACTTTGGAATAATTCTTGTTGTTATTGTAAATAAAGGACCAGAACCTTCTTTACCAAGCGTGACAATAATCTTCCCAGGCTTATTATTATCTCTCAGGAGGTCGGCACCCCAAGATTTTATTAACGTGGCGGCAGTATTTTGATCAGAAAGTCCTATGGCTATGCACCTAAGGACTGAGCTTTTGCCCGTGGAATTATCTCCAAGGATAACATTCCAGAAACAAGGACTTTTACTATTTTCAATTGATAAAGTGATGTCATCGAAACTCATAATATTGCTAATTTTAACTTCAAAGATGTACATGCTAATTCCTCTCTTGCTGATATGCATAGAAATATCTAAATAAATGCAGTACAATCAACCACTGATAATTAAAATCCTTATCTAAATATAATACAAATATAAAGAAGGTTAACTCTCTTATGGAAAAAATGCTTTTAAGGCCCAATTTGCAATGCCTGCTCCATAAGTAGCCAGTCATCGTTCAGTATCAACTTGTTAGACCGATGATCCCATTTTTTGGGGAAATCGCCAGAGGCGATGGATTCTAAATATGGGAGCAATGGACGTCTGGGAGGGCATTTCAGTTCCCTTTCGTCAAGCTCCGATCCCATCTGCCATTTGAACTTATTGGCGTGCTTCTTGTCATTGAAGCCGAAGCCATCGAAAAAGCCCTCAGTGCTTACCAGAGGCATATACCATAAACTGGGGATGCCACGCTCGTTCTCTTTTACAGGAAGTTCGTCTTTGAGCTTTTTCAACAGATTCAAGGCCTGGCGATGCCCCTCTAACTCCTTTTCAAGCTCCTTCAAGGTGGGAAAAGAGACTGGGGGGCTGACAAAAAGCACAGGTTTTCTCTCTTGCCTGGCTACCACGATTTCGTGAACCGTGCCGACGCTGTAGATATTGGTTGGGCAATAGGCGATGACAAAATCGCTGATGTCCACCATCCTTAGATCTATGTGGAGTGTTTCCCAAAAATTCGAGGCACATTCGCCTCTCGCCTGGATGCCCTTCTCTCCGGGGTCGAAAGTCCATTTTTTCCTGGCTTCCGCGCTCTTTTCATCTTCTTTGCCGTATTCAAGAAGCCCTCTGATTGCCGGCTTATTCCAGGGATCAAAAACGGTAACTCCATATGACTTTAGGAACTGACCGATGCGGTTGCGCCAGCCAAATTTCTTCTCCTTGGCCCTTGAGGCGACAAAATCCATCGGGCCGGAGAGATAGACCCGCGCACCCTTTAGGTGATTCTTCCCTTTTCTTGTCATGCATTGCTCCTCGGTGGGTCGAGGCCGGCCCGATCAAGAAAAACTAGGCAACCTGGCTTTTGAAATGCTTTGCCCAAGCAGTTTGAGCAAGGCCAGCCACTTGCTCCACAATGGGGTTTATTTGTTCATCGGAGGCCGCTTTGTCGATGATCCTGATCAGTCTGGTTGCCTCTTCATCGAGGGCCCCGGCCTCAGCAGGTAGGTTCAATTCCTTAAGGCGGGTAACCAGAAATCCAGCTTCCAGCAGAACCTTGGCCCGATAAACGCCCTGGAAAGTCGGCTTTCTCTCGGCAGTCAGCATGAGGTCAGAGGCATATTGTTCCGAGATGGGTCGAATTTCTGCGGTGGAAGTGGTCACATAGATGCCAAAAACCTTGAGCTTCCCAAGTTCGAAGGCTTGCAGAAGCGTTATGCCGCCGGCCCACAGACATCGTATCCCCCGCTCATTCGCATAATGATCAATATCAGAAAGCTGCTCCAGGGTTAAGATGCCGACCCGGTCTCCATGGCTTTTCTTGATCAATTTCCGCCCCTTATCTTTGTCAGCGGTGTCGAGGAGAACCACTAGAATATCGTGCCTGGCAACGATATCTAGCCACCTTTTTGCACCCTTATCAATTTCTTTTTCAGCGGAGACATGGCTCTCGCTCATATGTGGAAAATCCAGATAAAAGACTGGAGCTGCCGACCAATGAGAGAACCAGCGCTGCACAAGCCCCATAACTTTATCACATTCTTCGAAAGTGAGCGGGAACAAGCCGTATTTGCCTAAGTGCAGGCCCATGTTGCGCGCAGCCTGGAGGCTACTCCAAACATTTCGGGCCACAGTATCCGGATCTACCAGATTTTTGGCGGTCAAGCTCACACCTATTTTCTGGGCATATTCTATCAGCTCGGAGACATGTTCGGGCCGGAAGTAATTTAGAAGTCCAGGCATGGAGATCTTGTTTTCAGCTTCCCACCTGATTTGCCCTTGTATTGCGACCTCCGTGATCCCTGCTTCCTTTGCCAGATCGATGGAGGCTTTTACAAAATTCAACCCCCTCTGCCCACTTGAAACATCAACCAGAAGCCCCAAATTATGGCATCTCTGGTCACAGAACCTACTGCCGGCAATGGATGCATTTAGCGCCTTGAGGATTTGGAGTCTCCTTGCGAATCGTGTCCTGATAGGAAAACGAGCAAGCACCGTTACAGGTCTAGGCCTACCGTCCGGAGTTTGCAAAAATGGCAAAAAAAGTTCACCGAGCTTTTTTGTGGCATTTTTAATCGCATCATCGAAAGAACCTCCGGGTATTCCAAGGATCGGCCGCATCTTGTAGTAGCGTAGATTCAACCTAGTTCCAACATTCGTAGAGGTAAGAATACTGCCCTGACTTCCCAGGATGATATCCCTATATTCCTCCGGCCCAACAGCTACCTCTCCAACTGCCGCAAGCCTTTCCGCATCATGGGCAACTCCGACCTGAATTGGGGAGACCGTGCCGAGCGCACGGACCTTAGGAGAGTTAATGGCTGCACGCCGAATGTCGTGAACTGCGCCTCCCTCATCACTCACACCCAGGAAGGGCCCGAAAACAAGATGGTCATAATCCTTAAGTGAATATGGGCAGGGCTCTGCAACACCACCTAGCCCCATAATGGCATTGCCGATGGTCCCAAACAGGCTTTCCTTGTCATCACCATCAAGGTCACTCCCCGATTTATTTACTCGGGAAACGATATCTTCAAAAAGACGAAATGCATCACGCAGTGTGTCAAAGTATTTGCGGTTATCTTCAACAGTTATCTTAGTAGGGCTTTTTGAAAGAGATGAAAGCTGATCTTGAATTCGAATTAGTTCTTTCCGTTCCTGCAAAAGCAGCATCTGCTTTATCTCCTTATAAAAGCGTTGCAAATCAAAAAGTTCTTTTTTCACAGGTCAAGAGCCACAAAAGGTGGATGATGGTCTGTGCCCCTTACCCCTTTAAACTTCCCGGGAAGCCCTAGAATACTCGGTTGCTTATGAAGGATTCCTGCGGTATTCGGAACCACTGAGCTTTTTAGCTCGGGGGACACCAGGATATGGTCAATCCAAGACCTGAGTTCTGAAGGTTGGCCGTATTTTGAAGAGCCAAGTGGATTTACCACTCGATCAAGGAAATCAATGGTCCAACGGTCTTTAGTAGGAAAAGATGTATGCGTGTTGTGGAAGATGCGCACAGGGTCCCAAATGCTTCCCATCAAAGGCTCTAAAAAACACCCACCCAAAAGCGCTGCGTGGATATCAAACTCAGGTCCGTCATTCATATCCCCCATAACAACGACTCTTCCCTTCCCATTTTCATCTACCAGTTGATTTAATCTTTTACGGACAGAATTCGCTTGTGCACGAAGCTTCATCCTGTTTGCCTTCGAGAGCCGTTCGTAAGCAAATAGGTCCCCTGGAATGAACGCTCCCTTCGACTTGGAGTGAATTATGATGAAGGTTGTCTTTGCCTTGAGGCCGCCATCCGAAAAATCAGCTTCCAAAGGCACACGATTCCACCAAGTGTACTTCTCTCTAATCCCGTCGCCGTCGGAATCGAACTCATCCAACTTGAAATCCTTAAGACTCTGATCCTTGCTCCGCACGTTAACTCTAATATTTGCAGTCTTTCGGACTAAGAAGGCTAATCCTAATGCCCCTCTTTTTTCTGCTTGATGCACATTGAATATTCCATCAAGAAAACCATCTACGAATGCTCGAGTTCGGTCTTCATCAGGAGGAGCTTCTACAAGACCGACAACATCAGGGTCGACTTCGAATATCATGGCAGCAAGAAGTTTTGCTCTCCAAAAGTTAATGCTCTCGCTCGTCGGGATTTGGAGATTCTTGGGAATCAAATCAATCATATCTTGCCCATTTAGACTCATGATTTTTATTGCTCCCATAGCGGACCTCCTTATTAATTGAGACTCATATGGGTCTTGGTCTCTTTTCTCAAAGGCCATCAAGATTAAGATAGAGAAGGCTATCGGTCCAAACCACCTGTCAGAATCATAACTTATCACCAAATATCGGAAGATTCCAGACATGATCCGGATTAAACAGGGCTTAGGCAAGCTTTATGGAAGTCCAATATCAATTTTTTGGGAAAATTACTTTCACGGCGGGAATTGTGCTATCATGCCTATCATATGAAAATTGCACAAAAAGATAGAACCTACAATGTCTGAAGAGGTCAATTGAACATAGAAGGGAGATGTGATGAGTGAGAGGTTAGGCAAAGCACAAAAATCTCTATTTAGTGAAGACGTGATTGAAGTTGCGGTACCCCCATGCTTCTCAAGTGAAATCAAGGTTGACCGCAATCGTGCAAGGCAGATGCTCTTGGCACCGGGGCATGCTCGGGTCGAAATATCAGTCCTCCCACCCCACCTAGTCTCGATGGATGGTTCGGTCATCCAACTCTTAGCTGGTGCGACAAGCCTATCTCCTGGAAAACGGGCCTTGCGGGTGGGGCGTGAAGGACTGAAGAATTTGAAAGCAGCCTTTATGAAACCCAACCGCATTAGCTGGGTAGGAGATTTGTCACCAACTACGCCGGCCGAAGCCAGGCAGTCATGGGCCTACTCCTTCAGCTTTGTTTTAGAAGAAAATGATCGTCCTGGGCTTCGATTACCACAACTAGGTGCCGTACATGGGGTGCTTGGCTACTGGACCACAGGATCAACACAGCCAGCTAGCGTAGTGATGCCAACAGGGACTGGCAAGACCGAGACGATGATCGCGCTGCTGGTCACCGCGCGCCCACAGCGGTTGCTCGTAGTGGTTCCATCCGAAGTGCTCCGCACGCAGCTTGCGGCAAAATTTGTATCATTTGGGGTGCTGCAAGAATCCGATGTTATTAGTGCAAAAGCCATTCGTCCAGTTGTAGGCCAGTTGCGGCATGCATTCTCTAGTTCCAATGCGGGAAGTGAATTTGCCGAGCGCTGTAATGTAATCGTTACAACACCTCAGGCATTGTTTGCGTCCTCGCCGAATGTCATGCAGGCATTACTCGGTACTTGTTCTCATCTGTTTGTTGATGAAGCACATCATGTGGAAGCCGCGACTTGGCGTAGAATTCGAGACGAATTCGAAGACAAGCCCGTCCTCCAGTTTACTGCGACTCCATTTCGAGAAGACGGGCGTCGGATCGCCGGGCGAATCGTTTATTCATTTCCGTTGCGGCAGGCTCAGAGGCATGGCTACTTCTCGCAAATCAACTATATCTCTGTCGTCGACTTCGAAAATCCTGATAAAGCCATTGCCACCCGCGCCATTGAGCGATTACGGGGGGACCTTAAGGCAGGCCTTGACCATCTCTTGATGGCACGCGTCAAACGAATAGGGCGCGCCAATGAGATACAAAAGCTTTATATGGAACTGGCACCAGATCTAGAGCCAGTCGTATTGCACAGCTCGTTACCAGTGAACATCCGCCAGTCAGCTCTCGATAGCCTCCGAACTCGAAAAAGTAGGATAATTGTCTGTGTAGACATGCTCGGTGAGGGCTTTGACCTGCCATCACTCAAGGTTGCTGCGATTCACGATCTGCATAAAAGCTTGGGCGTAACGCTTCAATTCGTCGGGAGGTTCGCTAGAGTGGCTGGCGCAGAAATCGGGGAGGCGAGCGTGGTGACCGGACGGCCAGAAGGCCGGTATGACGAAAGCCTTCACAAACTTTATGCGGAAGAGCCCGATTGGAACCTTATCATTAGAGATCTCTCCGAGGCAGCCGTAGGTGAGGAATACGAAGTAAGCGAATTCGAGGCAGCCTTTGGAGCACTTCCCGAAGAAGTCTCATTGAGGAACATAGAGCCAAAGATGAGCACCGTTGTGTATCGCACGCACTGCGAGACTTGGCGACCTCATGGGATTTATGAGATTTACAAAGAGGAGACGCTCCTCACAGATCCGATCGCAATTAACCAACAGGACCATGTCGCCTGGTTTGTCACCGAGTCACGTTCACCGGTGCGGTGGGGTGAACTCGAAACCTTAGTTGAGGTTGGGTATGATCTGTATGTCCTTTACTGGGATGAGGTCAGACATCTCCTCTATGTCAACAGTTCGAATACCGACCTTCTTCATGAGGGGTTAGCAAAAGCGGTGTGCGGGGATGATGTAGAGCGTTTCTCTGGCGAGGCTGTCTATCGGGTAATGGCTAACGTCAAACGCCTCGTACCTACGAATGTCGGCGTGCTGGACATCCGAAATCGGAGTCGCCGTTTCTCTATGCACGTTGGTGCTGATGTAATCGAAGGTTTCCCGATTGCAGAGGCCCAGACCAAGACGAAAACTAACATCTTCGCTTACGGTTATGAGAATGGGGTTCGGATGAGCATCGGAGCCTCACTCAAAGGTCGAATCTGGAGCTATCGTGTCGCACCGACAATTAAACACTGGAAAGACTGGTGTGATCATATTGGAAGTAAGGTGAACGATCCAGGAATCAATGTAGACGAGGTAATGCGCGGTTTCATTCGCCCAGAGGTGGTTGAGACGCGTCCCCCGTATGTCGCTCTGGGTTTAGAATGGCCATGGGAAGTATTCCTTAATATCTCCGAAGAAACACAGGTTGAGCACAGAGGCGATAGCTGGACATTCATAGATGCTGACCTTAAGATCACTGAATTCTCGAACAGTGGTCCGATCCGATTTGACGTGACGACACCCAGATGGAAGGCTGGATATGAAATTCTGTTCGCAGATGGTGGAATGAAGTATCGGGCAAAGGTCGCAGATATTGAGGTTGTTACTCGCCGATCCCGCGTACCATTCAGCGAATACCTCGCCCAGCATGGTTTGTGCATTCTGTTCGAGCAAGACGCGACGGTGGTTCCGCCAGGAATGCTGCTAAAGCCAAATCGTGCTCTTCCGCCTTTCGATCTCGACAAGCTCATAGTCTTTGATTGGTCTGGTGTAGATTTACGAAAAGAGTCATGGGGCCAGAACCGTGATGAAAACACGGTCCAAGCGCGCGCCGTCGAATACTTGAAGGGAATTGCAGATTGGGAGATTATGATCGATGATGACGGGCCTGGCGAGATCGCCGACATTGTTGCTGCGCGTATCGACGAAGATCGTTTAGTGGTTAAGTTAATTCACTGTAAATACTCATCTGAACAAGTTCCTGGTGGTCGAGTGGCCGATCTTTATGAGGTGTGCGGTCAAACTCAGAAATCCGTCCGATGGCGCAGGAATAGCGAGATCTTATTTCATAAGCTGATTGATCGCGAGAAGAACCGTATCAGATTATATGGAAGAAGCGGGTTTATCGTCGGCAACGGGAACACTCTTTATCGCCTTGCGGAGAGAGCGCGAATGCTGAAGCCCGACTTTAGGATGATCATCGCTCAACCGGGGATCTCTAAAGAAGCGGTTAGCGAACAGCAGCTCGATTTACTTGGTTCGACTGAAGTCTATCTGCGTGAAGTAGCGAATGTGCCTCTTCACGTTATTTGCAGCGAGTAGAACTCATGGCCTCTTCCGCCTTCCGAAAATCTATCTTTTCCGAACCCTTGCTGGCAGCGGTAGATAGTACCATCTCAAGAAGGTCCCTTCGCTTAAACTTCCGCAGCCCTTTCTCCAAATTGGTTTTGGTGATTGAGAGTAGCGACCAAACCTCTTCCCTGTTGAGGCCAGCCTCTAACAGAGTAGTGGCGACAAGTTGAGGGTCAAAGTCGTAAGAGATCGTTCGGCTTGGGCCGTAGACCAGATCGCCAACCTTGATGTGACCGTTTTCCCGGACCCAATTCTTGAGCCGAGAAGTCAGTTCCTTCTCCATTTTCTGCAAGGTTAGAAGAAGGGAAGCGGCCTTTTCCGCCTGCTCCAGGGTTGCTGGAGCCAGAACCTCCACCGGCATCAATGCTTGAGCCATGGCGGGACAGTGGGCAGTGACTCCACAAAGACCACAAAAGGAGCCGGGGGTGGGGGTGTATTCTTGATCTTGCTCAATGGCTCGGATTTTGTCTGTTAGGATTTCCGGGACGCCTTCGAGGTCTTGGGGTTCCAGGAGCACTTCCCGCTCTTTGCCATAGCGGAGGAAGTGCAAACGCAAGAGAATCTCCTCGGCGTCGGGATAGGCCACTTGTTTCAATCCCCACCCGTATGTGCGCAGTTGCAGGTTCTTCTCTACCATCTCGGGGACCACCCGGTTGCTCTTCCAGTCAAGCACTACCGCCAATTCTCCCTGGCGGAAATGAAAATCTACTATCATCCGAAAGTAAGCGTCTGCGGAAGAGAATTCGCAGGGGTACCAGGCGCGATCGAAGGCAAGCTTGTGCTCCACCCCATAGACCTCCAGGGCGGGGGGCAGGACAAAGGAGTTATAAAATCTTTCCCAGATTTGTAGGACATCAGACGAGGCATCTTTGGGGGCTGCCCCTTCCGCCCATTCCCAGTCGGTTTGCTGCTTCTGGTTGATGAGCCGTAGCAAGTAATCGGCGATCAGGGCATGAACCGTCTTCCCGGTGACCATGGCCTCGTTGGAAACCCGGGGGACTCCTTCCAGGATGACTTTTTTATACGCCCAAGGGCACTTCTCGTAAAGGTCGAGGCGAGAGAAAGAATATTGGGTTATTTTTTTGGCCGGCATGATTCATGCTCCTTCATTAGGATTCATCCCTGGGGCCTATTAGAAACCTGAGGGATGGTGGTTTAAATTCTCGCAAATTTTGACTGAGGCTCTGCCCCAGGGTGAAAAGGGGTTTATGAGGAAACCCCCAATCGCCCCGGGGCTCGCTTTTAGCATCATCATTTCAGGATTAAAAGAGGGTAGTTTTGCCTTCTTCCACCATTTCGCCTGGCGGCGATGGCGGGGGAGTGGACGAACCTTTTTTGCCCTTGTTGGTTTTTGGATTCGCAGAGGGCTGGGGTGGCACAGGAGGAGAATCCCAGGATAGCGGCACCGGCTCCTCTCCCGGTTCCAACTCGGGCGAAGAAGAAATTTCTCCTGGTACTTCTGTCTTCTCATTCGGCCCAGGAGGGCTTGCTTCGGGACCCTCTTCTCCCGGTGCCGGTTCAGACGCCTGCCCCGCTTCGGGCTTCACCTCGATGGTCACCCCTTCTGGGTAGAACTCTTCCTGCACCTCCCGCATTTCTTCAGGGGTCTCTTCCAGATGTTCCAGGGCCTTCCGGGCCTCGGCCTCGATCTGATCCATCTTGGCCCGGTGATCGGCCCGCCTCTTGGCGATGTCGTAGCCGATCTTGGCCAGTTCCTGCTCGGTGCCGGGGAACTCCAGACTGACGACATAGACGATCATGTTCTGGCCGGTCCCGGGGATGGTGACCGTTTTGGGACTGAGGACCAGTTTCAGGGGAATACCCGCCAGGACACCACCGGTGATGGCCTGGATCAGCTTCAAGGAAGACATGATGGAATGGACGCTGTTCCAGGAGGTGGTCCGGAACTTCCAGACCCCGCCTGTACGGTCAACCCCCTGTAAGAGCACTTGCAAGGTGCCATTGGGCTTGCATTTGTCTTTGCCGGCATAGTTAGACTCCAGGCGCAGGCAGGGGCAGGGGACGGTCTGATACTTGCCATCCTCCCCCAGCCTCTGGGCCCCTTCCCCATCCCCGCAGCACCATAGGCGATTGCCGGTATAGCAGGCATACCGGGTCTGAAAATTGATGTCCGGGTCGTTATAGAGCAACATCACCGGCAACTCCTTCAGCTTGCCGCCCTGGGGGGCCAGTTTGCGCATCAACTCCAGGTCCGGGAGCATCCGTCCGGCCGCATCCCGTTGCATGGTGGTGACCAGGAAATGGTCCAATTTCTTGGGCTGGGCGAATTGCTTTCCCTGTTGGGAGGTCTTGATCTCGCCCTTCTCTCCGATTTTGATTTTTCCCCGCTCTGCCAGCCGGGGCACCAGATTTTTGATAGCCATTGATTCCTCCTAAAAAGAATGGGGGAGGCAACCTTCATCACCTCCCCCGGTTGATAAGATTGGTTTTTACCCTAAAGGCTCATAGGCATGACCATGCTGAAGTAGTGCGAATCTCCCTGGTCCATGAGCCGACAAGGGTGATCCCGGTCATTGATCTCCAGGAAGACGGTGTCGCTGGCCATGGCCTGAAGCGGCTCCAGGAGATACCGGGCATTGAAACCCACTTCCAGGGGAAGCTGGTCAGCATCGCCTGCTTCCAGGGACACCGGAAGAAGTTCCCGGCCTTCCCCCACGTCCGGGTTGGCGAAGGTGACTTCGGCGGAGTCCGCGGCCAGGTTGAAGATCACTCCTTTGAAACGGTCTGAGGAAAGCTGGGCGATGCGCTTCAGGGTGTCGGTAAGCTCCTTGCGGTTGACCGAGAAGCGGTAGGCAAAGCTTTCCGGGATGATGCGCCGGTACTCGGGGAACTTGCGGTCCAGGAGCCGGATAAAGAGATGCTTATCGGCCGCCTGCAGGGCCAGGGTTTTCTTGCTCAGGCCTAAAATCACCTGCTCCTGGCCGTCCAGGAAACGGCCGATTTCCCGCATGGCCTTGAAAGGCACCAGGATGCCTTCACCCAGGTCCATCTTCTCACTCTCCGGGAGAACCCGGTCCACCAAGGTGAGGCGGTGGCCGTCGGTGGAGACCAGGCGGAGAAATGTGCCTTCATCGGTCTCCAGTTTTTCCCAGAAGATGCCGGAGAGGTTGAATTGCAGGTCTTCGCCGGATACCGAAAAGATGGTTTTGTGGATCATCTCCTTCAGCAAGCGGCTTTCCACCTCCACCAGGTTTTCTTCACCCACTTCCGGGATGCTCGGAAACTCCGCCGCGGCCAGGCCATAAAGTTGGTAATGAGAGTCACCCGTCCGGATCTCCATGGCGGCCTTGTCCGTGCCCACCAGGGCCAGGGGGCCCTTGGGCAGGTCCTTGATGAGATTGTTGAAGAAGCCCGCTTGCACCGTCAGCGCCCCGGGCTCCGCCACTTCCGCGGGATAAAAACCCCGGAAACTGATCTCCAGGTCGGTGGCCGAAATGAAGACCCCGTTGCCGTTGGTCTGAAGCAGGCAGTGGCTCAAGATGGGGAGGCTCCCCCGCTTATCCACCACACCCAGGGCGTGGCCGATTCCCTTTAACAAAGTTTCACGCTCGATATTGACCTGCATCTTTGTTTCCTCCTTATGAATTGAAAATGGCCCCCAAAGGAGGCCGATAGATTAATGTCATCCAGAAACAACAAAGGCGGGGGATCCGTGATCACTCGCCCTGTTCATCAAGCCTTGGGGTTTCGTTCTATGCCGGATTCACGTTCGCCACCGGGACCAGGTTCGCCCCACCATTGATGATGCCGTAGACCTCCTGGCGGCTGGCGTTTTCCAGCATGGCCTTCTTCACCTGGTTCAGGTGCTTGATGATCATATCGATTTTGATCAGGTTCACCTGGGCGTTCCCCTGGCAGACCCGGGCCAGCACCTTGCAGTCTTCGGGCGAAAAGGACTTCACGATCAAACCGGTGACCGCATCCAAAGTCTTCTCCCAGCGGTTGACGATCTCCAGGTCCTGCTTTTTGGGCATCGCGAATAGGACCTTGTCCTTTTTCGAGTCCACCATGGCGGTTACGAAACGCCGTAAATGGTTATACGTGGGGAGTTCCCCGGCCTTGATCTTGCGGAACACCACCTCCTGGTCTTCGGCATCCGACAGGCGGCTGATCTCAAAGCCCTGGGAAGGGGTGATAATCCCGAAGGCCAGGGCGTCCTGGAACTTCAGAGCCAGGTTCAGTAGGGAGAGCCTTTCATCCACACGCCATACCTGCTTAAACCCCAGCTTCTGGGCCAGTTCCTCCTTGGTGTAGCCGTTCTTGTCCAGCATCTCCTTGAAGGCCCGGGCCTCCTCCAGAGGGGTCAAGTCTTGACGCTGAATGTTCTCGACCAAGGCCATTTCGGCGATCTGCCGGTCGTCTGCCTCCAGGATGCGTACCGGGGCGGTGGCGATCCCGGCCATCTGGCATGCTCGCCAGCGCCGCTCCCCGGCGATAAGCATGAACTTCTCGCCCTTGGGCACCACCACCAGGGGTTCGATCAAACCCTGCTCCTTGATGGACAGGGCCAGTTCTTCCATGGCTTCCTTAGGAAAAACCTTGCGCGGCTGATCCGGATTGGGGTATATAAGGTTTAGCGGAACCTCATTGCTCCCCTGTGGAAAACACTGAGGGATGGTTTCGGGGGCCTGTTGGCGCAGGCCCCTTTCTTTTTCGTTTTCCCTCTTCCGCCCGGGATGGGGGTCTTTGGGTTTGGGGTTGTCGCATAGCCCCTCTTTCCGGGTGCATTTCCCCGTCCCTCCGGGAATGGCCTTCCCCTTAATGGGGTTGTTTCTCCTGCGCCAGTAGGAGCAGGTGGCGCAATCGCCTGTGGGTTTTTTAGCCATAAACACCTCCTCATTCAAAAAGGTCTTTTTGATTGGGGTTATAATTAAAGGGTAACTCCGGCACCGTCACGCCCAGGGCCTCCTCCAGCCAGGCGGCCACCAGGCGCCGGTGGCAGAATTCTCCGGGTTGCTCCCAACACAGGAGCACTGCATCCTGCCCCAGGGCCTCGTATACCTTTTTCGGTTCCAGCCGGTCCAGAATCGCCTGGTATTTCT
>JAQTXE010000370.1 GCA_028688935.1 Syntrophales bacterium | reverse complement strand
CGATCTGGTCGAAGGGAACGAAGCTCGCCAGGCCCTTCTTGGCCAAATGCTTGGTAATGGCCGCCGTCAAGGTCGTCTTCCCATGATCGATGTGACCTATCGTGCCCACGTTCACGTGCGGTTTCTTGCGCTCAAATTTCTTCTTGGCCATTAGGACTTCCTCCTGAACTCAAAGGGGTCATGCCCGGGCTTGACGCCGGCCCAAAATATCCTCCGCCAGGTTGGCGGAGAGAGGCTCATAATGATCGAACTGCATGGTGAAGGTGGCCCGGCCCTGGGTAGCGCTCCTGAGCACGGTGGCATAGCCGAACATGGTGGCCAGGGGCACCTGAGCCTGGATTATCTGGGTCGCCCCCCGGGTCTCCATGCCGGTCACCCGGCCCCGGCGGGCATTGACTTCGCCCATCACCTCGCCCACAAACTCTTCCTGGGCCACCACCTCCAGGGACATGATCGGCTCCAGCAGCACGGGTTTGGCCTTCCTGGCAGCCTCTTTGAAACCCATGGACCCGGCGATGTGAAACGCCCGCTCCGATGAATCCACTTCATGAAAGGAGCCGTCCACCAGGGCTATTTCCAAATCCACCATGGGATAGCCCATGATGCCGGTGGCCGCAGCTTCCTTGACGCCTTTTTCCACGGCGGGGATATATTCCCGGGGGACCGCACCGCCGACAATTTTATTCTCGAAGACCACGCCGCTCCCCGGTTCCAGGGGCTTGAGCTCCAGGACCACGTGGCCGTATTGGCCCCGGCCCCCGGTTTGGCGCACAAATTTGCCTTCCTGGGTCGCGGCCCGGGTAATGGTCTCCCGGTAGGCCACCTGGGGTTTGCCCACGCTGGCGTCCACCTTGAACTCCCGCATCAGCCGGTCGACAATAATCTCCAGGTGAAGTTCCCCCATGCCGGAGATGATGGTCTGGGCGGTCTCGGTGTCGGTGTGCAACCTGAAAGAGGGATCTTCCGCAGCGATCTTGGCCAGGGCCTGGCCCAGGCGGTCCTGATCCGCCTTGGTCTTGGGCTCGATGGCAATATCGATCACCGGCTGGGGAATGTGCAGGGCTTCCAGCACCACCGGTTTACGCTCATCCGCCAGGGTGTCTCCGGTGGTGGTGTTTTTCAGCCCCACCGCGGCCACAATGTCCCCGGCATAGGCGGCGTCGATTTCTTCCCGCTTATTGGCGTGCATCTTGAGCAGCCGGCCGATGCGCTCTTTGACGCCTTTGCTGCTGTTTAGAACCGCGGACCCGGAGGATAAGACCCCGGAATAGACCCGCAAGAAGGTGAGGTGGCCGATGAAAGGATCAGATAGGAGTTTGAAGGCTAATGCCGCCAAGGGCGCGTCATCCGCGGCGGGTCGCTCCACCACCTGCCCCTGGGGATCCAGCCCCTCGATGGCCGGAATATCCACCGGCGCGGGCAGGTAATCCAAGACCGCGTCCAACACCGGTTGGATACCTTTATTTTTGAAGGCCGAACCGCAGAGCACCGGCACCGCCTGCAGGCTGATAGTGGCCCGCCGCAAGGCAGCGCGCAAATCCTCCGTGGGCACCGGCTCGTCTGACAAATAAAGCTCCATGATCCCTTCGTCCAACTCTCCCAGGGACTCCACCAGCCGGCCCCGGTATTCCTGGGCCAACTCCTGATAATCCGCGGGGATCTCCTCCACCGCGAAGTTGGTCCCCAAAGCCGCCTCATCATAGACCAGGGCCTGCATGGCCATGAGGTCGATGATGC
Source organism: Syntrophales bacterium (assembly GCA_028688935.1). Classification (GTDB taxonomy): domain Bacteria; phylum Desulfobacterota; class Desulfobaccia; order Desulfobaccales; family 0-14-0-80-60-11; genus SURF-52. The sequence goes on along the minus strand of JAQTXE010000370.1, from coordinate 1,194 downwards.
CGCGAAAGCGCTCCTCTTCTCCCAGAGGCAGTTGCACCAGCACCGGATTGGCTTTCAAACGCTCCCGCATCATCTTTTCGCACCGGAAGAGGTCGGCCCCCACCCGGTCCATCTTGTTGACGAAGGCCAGCCGGGGGACGCCGTAACGGTCGGCCTGGCGCCACACCGTCTCGGATTGGGGCTCCACCCCGGCCACCGCGTCGAAGACCGCCACCACTCCGTCCAGCACTCTTAAAGAGCGCTCCACCTCGATGGTGAAATCCACGTGCCCCGGGGTGTCGATGATATTGATGCGATGGTCCCGCCAGTAGCAAGTGGTGGCTGCCGAGGTGATGGTGATACCCCGTTCCTGTTCCTGGGCCATCCAATCCATCACGGCTTGGCCTTCATGGACCTCTCCCATCTTATGAGTCACCCCTGTATAGTAGAGGATGCGCTCTGTAGTGGTGGTCTTGCCGGCGTCGATGTGGGCCATAAACCCAATATTCCGTACCCGGGTTAGGGGAGTTTTTCGAGACAAATCAGTTTACCAACGATAATGCGCAAAAGCCCGGTTGGCCTCCGCCATCTTATGCGTATCTTCCCTTTTCTTGATAGTCGCGCCGCGGTTCTGGGCCGCGTCCAACAATTCCCCGGCCAATTTGGCCCCCATGGACTTTTCGCTCCGGGCCTGGGAGTAGGCGATGATCCAGCGAATAGCCAGGGAGATGCGCCGGTCGGCCCGCACTTCGATGGGCACCTGGTAAGTCGCGCCTCCCACCCGCCGGGATTTCACCTCGATCAGGGGTTTGACGTTATCCATGGCCTGGTGGAAGACCTTCAAGGGCTCATCCTGGGACTTTTGGCCAACGATATCCAGGGCCTGATAGAAGATGCGCTGGGCCGTGGATTTTTTTCCCTGTTTCATTAAACCATTGATGAAACGGCTCACCAGCGTATCGTTATATTTCAAATCCGGTAAAACGCCTCTTTTGACCACTCCGCCTTTTCTTGGCATTTTAAGTACCCGTTTTCAGTTTTCCGTTTTCCGTTGCTGATCCGTTTCCCTTGCGGAAAACGGGAAACGGAAAACGGTCTTTACTTGGGCCGTTTGGCCCCGTATTTAGACCGGCCCCGGCGGCGGTCCTGGACGCCCGAGGCCTCCAGCGTGCCCCGTACCACGTGGTAACGCACTCCGGGCAGATCCTTCACCCG
>JAQTXE010000122.1:5884-11918 GCA_028688935.1 Syntrophales bacterium | reverse complement strand
AAAGGTTTTTGTGGGGGCATGTTCGGCTCCTTTGGAACGAAGATTGCATAACCACTTTATGCTGGCATCTTCAAGGTGGCAAGAACTTTCTGATAGACGAATGGCGCAGGTGAATATGGGTATTTCTGCCTATTGTCTTTGTGGCGGCATTTCTTACAATTTAATTACCTAGGGTTAGACTAAAGGTTTTCGGAAGACTTCAGTAAGATACGCCAGCACCCCGCCGGAAGTTTTTTAGGAAGTTGGGAATCGCTCTTGGAGGTATCAAGATGGCTATGCTCGCTTTTTATGCCGGACTTTTGATTGGCGTGGTGACCGGGATGGTGGTCGTCTCCTTGTACTACATGGTGCAGCCGGGAGAAGGGGCCCAGGAAGCTGACCGGCGCTGAATTTCGCTCCCACCTCTAGGAGAAGGTCTTAGGAACCGGGAGAGGAAAAAAGTTCCCGCTCATTCCCGCCTGCTCGTGGGCTTTCTCGCGTACCCGGTTGGGATAGGGGGCCTATTCCAGCCGGACTACCTGCCCGTCGGGTGTTTAGGGCTACAATCCCGCGACCTCCGGTCCCACCCCCAAAGCAGCTTCTAAAAAGGGCCGGGCAGAATCTCCAGCAGATGCCGGTGATCCTGGAGATGATAGTCCGCCGCTAAATCCTTATTTTTGTAAGCCGCAAAGATTACCCCCGCCCGCCGGGATACCTCCAGGTCTACGGCCGCATCCCCGATGTACATGGCTTCTTCAGGCTCCAGTTGGAAATGTTCCAGGATTTTTCGCAGGCATTCCGGGTGGGGTTTGGGTTTTTCCACGTCATAACTGCTCACCGTCAGATCAAAGAGGCCTTCCAATCCCAGTTCCTTAAGAACCAGGGGCAGGCTTTTGCCCCGGTTGGTGGCCACCGCGGTTTGATAGAGAGGACGTAACGCGGTCAGAACCTCCCGGATGTGGGGCTCCAGGCGCAGCAAGGATAAAAAAGGCCGGTTGTCCACACGACGCTGATAGTCCTGGGCCTCGGCCCGCCGGGGATGGCCATCAAAGAGAAAGTCAATGGCTTCGTTCGCGGTGCTGGTCTGCACAAAGTCCAGTTGCCCTGGAGTAAGGGGCCCCAGTGCGAATTTTTTCAGGATATGGTGGTAAAACGCGGCATTGGCCCGGCGGGAATCTATCAAAACCCCATCGCAATCGTAAATAATCATCCTGATGGCGGCCAGGCCCGGCCTGGGAGGCGCGGGGACGCTAACCACCTGTCCGCCTCCCGGGTGCCAAGGATGCCCGGCCTGTCAGGTAATTACCCATAGGATCAATGGAGGTAACGACAAAAAACTTCAGGCCCCCGGCCCTCCCTCGGCGATGCTGCTCTTCCCCGGTTTCTCCGGGGCCGGAGAGGCTTCCCCGGTCTTTTCCAGGGCGCGGCCGCAGCCGGGACAGAAGAGCAAATCGGCATCCAGCTTCCGGCCGCACTGGGGACAGGTAATCTGGGGAGGGGCAGGGTAATGATCCGGGGGTTGATAATGATCCAGCCCCGCCACTCGTGCAGCGCCGCAGGACGGACAGAAGAGGAATTCCGGAGCCAGATCCCGTCTGCACTTGGGGCAGACATACCAGATATCCTCATGCGCCTCCGCCCGGGGCGTTTCTTCTTCATGGCGCCGGCCGCAGTGGGGGCAGAAGGTGAACCTTTGCTCCATGGTGCAGGCGCAATGGGGGCAGGTAAATTCTTCCCGGGGCTTGGGCGGAGGCAGGGCCGGATTGATGATATGTTGATACTGCTGGGTGACGTCGGCGCTGGCCTGGCGCAGCTTGGCCAGCCAATGGGACAATTTCTGCGCCATCTCCGGCAGTCTTTCCGGCCCGAAGAGAATCAAGGCCAAAATTAAAAGGAGAATCAGCTCTTCGAAAGAAATGCCGAACACAGGCCACCCTGGACGATCAGGCTTTTAGGCTTTGGCCGCAGTGGGGACAGAAAGCGTAATCCTGGGTGAGTTCTTTTTGACACTTGGGACAGGTTTTGGCTTGGGCGCCGGCTGTGGCGGTATCGGCCGTCTTGGCCTCTTCCTTGGGTACGGCTTCGGGTCCCTCGTCGTGGGCCTTCTTAAAGCTGCGGATGGCCTTGCCGATGCTGTCACCCAGCTCCGGTAGCCGCCGGGGGCCGAAGAGCAATAAAACGATGACTAAAATTATAATGATGGTTCCCAGATTATAGCCGAACATGGCGGGCCCCTTGGTTTTTTGTTAAAATATAATCGTAATTTACCAAAAAGACAAGGGGCAGGGAAACAGTGGTCAGTGGCCAGTGGTCAGTGGTAAACCTCCGGTGGAAGGACTCATTAATGACAGCGAAGAAAACCTAATACACTTGATTGTTCAAAGAATTAACCGATCACTGACCACGGACTGTTGATCATTTATATGGACAAGACCTCCTCTCTCTTCGCGCCTCCCCAGCCTCTGGCGGCCCGCATGCGCCCCCGGAGCCTAGAGGAATTTGTGGGCCAGGAGCATCTGGTGGGGCCAGGAAAGCTGCTGCGCCGGGCTCTTGAGGCCAGGCGGCTCTTTTCCTCCATGATCTTTTGGGGTCCCCCGGGTTCGGGGAAGACCACCCTGGCCCGGGTCATGGCCCGGGTCCTGGACTGCCAGTTTGCCAGCTTAAGCGCAGTGATGTCAGGGGTGGCGGACCTGCGGAAGGTGGTGGAGGAGGCTAAGGCATGGCAGGCCCGGGGCCGGCGCACGGTGGTGCTCATCGATGAAATCCACCGCTTCAACAAAGCCCAACAGGACGCGCTGCTGCCCCACGTGGAAGAAGGACTCCTCACCCTCATCGGCGCCACCACCGAGAACCCTTACTTCGAGATCATCGGGCCGCTGTTGTCCCGGGCCCGGATTTTCATCTTCGAACCTCTGAAAGAAGAAGACATCCTCACCATCCTCCGCCGGGCCCTGACGGACAAGCAAGAGGGTCTGGGGGGCATGGCCCTGAAGGTGACGGCCGAGGCCCTGGCCCATTTCGCCCGCAAATCCGGAGGCGATGCCCGGCGGGCTTTGACGGCCCTGGAGTTGGCGGCCTTAAGCACCCCGCCGGATGAACAAGGAATCATCCGGGTGGACCTGGACGCGGCCCGGGAGTGCATGCCCCGGCGGGACCTTCTCTACGATAAGGAGGGGGAGGCCCACTACGACACGGTGAGCGCCTTCATCAAGAGCGTGCGGGGCTCCGACCCGGATGCGGCCCTTTACTGGCTGGCCCGGATGTTGGCCGCCGGGGAGGACCCCCGGTTTATTATGCGGCGCCTGTTGATCCTGGCCTCCGAGGACATCGGCCTGGCCGATCCCCAGGCCCTGGTGCAGGTGGCCGCGGCCTCCCAGGCCTTCACCTGGGTGGGACTGCCCGAAGGCCAATACCACCTGGCCCAGGCCACCCTCTACCTGGCCCTAGCCCCCAAGAGCAATTCCACCATGGCCTATTTCCGGGCCAAGGCGGAGCTGGATAACAAAGGGGCCACCAAAGTTCCCACTCCCCTTAAAGACGCCCACCGGGACCGCCAGGGCCTGGGCCACGGCCAGGGCTACCTTTACCCCCATGACTTTCCCGGCCATTTCGTGCCCCAGGACTACCTGCCGGAGGAACTGACCGGAGTCAGGTTCTATGAGCCGGGAGAAGAAGGCGCTGAGCCCGAATTGTTGCGGCGCTGGCAGGAATTCCGCAAAAAAGTAGGGGAACCCGGCTCGGAAGAGGGCGGCAGGGAAAGATAGATTTATCCTGACCCTGCCTGACTCCACCACTTTTAAGGGTGAATTTTTACAAAAATATATTTCTTGAATCTAATTTTCTTCAAACTTGGTTTAAGTTGATTAAATCTTGGGTGGGAGATTTAGCGGCTTTAAATTAAGGGCGATTAAGCTCTTGTTCCCTGGACAAAAGGGCTGGGAAGACTTATAATAAAAATGGTTTTAACAACGGGGGAGCACCGCTTGATGGAGGGGTGCGAGCCATGTCGAAAATCATTTTTGCCGACAGTGAGCCTCATATCCGCCGGCTGTGCCTGGAGGAACTCCGGGAGGAAGGGTATGAGGTGGAGGTGGCCGGAAACGGCGCCGGGGTCGTGCGCCTGGTGGACGCGTTTAAGCCGGACGTGGTCATCATGGAGGTCTTGCTGCCGGATATGTCCGGCGTTGAGACCGGGCGCATCGTTAAGGGTACTCGTAAGGATACCCGCGTGATTTTCTATTCCCACTGTCTCCCTCCCCTGGATATTGATTCTTTGGGAGCGGATGCCTTTGTGGTAAAATCCCACGACTTGGCGCGGTTAAAGGAGGCGGTGCGCCGTCTCTTGCCTTCCCAGGCCGCCTAGCGCGGCAGACAAACTAGGGGACCATCTGTGGCCATTATGGAAATCAGCGTCATCCCCCTGGGATTAGGCCACCCCAGTGTGGGAGATTATATCGCCGAACTGGAAAAGTATCTGCGCCAGCAAAACATCCCTCATCAGCTCACCGATATGGGCACCCTGATATACGGAGACGCCCACCGCCTTCTGGAAGTGGCCCGGGCCTTGCACGAATTGCCCTTTGCCAGGGGAGTGAAACGGGTAGTCACCCACCTAACCATCGATGATCGCCGGGATAAGGAGGTTCGACTGGGCGACAAGACCAGCGCGGTCCAACAGCGTCTCGCCTAAAAAGCTATGGCCCCGAATAATCATGATTACTACCGGATCCTGGGAGTATCCCGGGATGCCACGCCCGAGGAAATCAAGAAAAAATACCGCCAGGTGGCCATGAAGTACCACCCGGACCGCAATCCCGGCGACAAGGAAGCGGAAGAGCGGTTCAAGGAAGCCGCGGAGGCTTATGAGGTCCTGCGGGACCCGGAAAAGCGGCGTCTCTATGACCGCTTCGGCCACGAAGGCGTATCTTCCACCGGCTTCACCGGTTTCCGGGATTTCACCGATATTTTTCATGCCTTCAGTGACATCTTCGGAGATGTCTTCGGTTTTGGAGGGCAAGCCGGGTTCCAACCCCAGGCGGGCAACGATCTCCGTTACGATCTGACCCTGGATTTCATGGACGCCGCCCTGGGCACGGAAGTGACCCTGGAGGTGCCCCGGGTGGTCCATTGCAGCACTTGCGGGGGCAACGGGGCCAAACCCGGAACCCAGAAGGTTCCCTGCCCCCAATGCGGCGGCCGGGGCGTCGTTTCCCGCACCCACGGTATCTTTCAGATCACCACCACCTGCCCCCGGTGCCAGGGTTTAAGGGAGTTCATCTCCGAACCTTGCCCCGCTTGCAGGGGCGAAGGCCGGGTTAAGGAAAAGAAGAAAATCAAGGTAAAAATCCCCGCGGGCATGGACAGCGGCACCCACCTGGTCATGACCGGGGAGGGCAACGAGGGCCTCTTCGGGGGTCCCCCCGGTGATCTTTATATCATCCTCCAGGTCCGGCCCCACGAATTGTTCCGCCGGGAAGGCTACGACCTGCATCTGACAGTGCCGGTCTCCTTTGCCCAGGCGGCTCTGGGAACCCGGGTGACCATTCCCTTGCTCAACGGCTCCCGGGAGGTTGCGGTTCCTCCCGGCACCCAACCCGGGGAGACCATCCGCCTGAAAGGGGAGGGAGTGCCCTACCCCAAGGGCTCCCGCCGGGGGGATTTGCTGGTGGACGTGCGGGTGACTATTCCCCGGCACCTGAACCCGAAGCAACAGGAACTCTTGCAGGAATGGGTCAAAGAGGCGCCCGAGGACCAACCCGTGATCGGGGTGGGGCCTGCGCCCACGTCCGCGGCGGAAGATGAAGGGTTGCTCAAAAAGATTTGGCATACCTGGAAAAACTTTCAGCAAAAATAGCGGAAGCCCGGTAAGGCCAAGATATCTTGGTAATCCGGGCCCTGCAATTTCCAGGGTGCAACCGTCTGCTGCCGCCTAAAGATTATAGCTGGTCCAGGGGCTCCTCACAGAGCGCTGGTTTTGCCTGAAGGACGGCGTTGCCCTGAGCAACGCCGTCTTTGCCCTCTGGGGCATCCTGCTTCCCATCTCCCCGGTTTGTCC
>JAQTXE010000122.1:0-5874 GCA_028688935.1 Syntrophales bacterium | reverse complement strand
ACACATTTGACCTCTTTATTTTCCCGGGGAGATGTTTATCATTTAATTAAATCTACCCAAGGGATGGCCGTCTCATGTCCATTGATCTGAACATCCTCATCGGCGGGGCCGCGGGCCAGGGAGTCCACTCCATTACCCTGCCTTTGGCTAAGGCCTTGATGCGCCAGGGTTGTTGGGTGCTGACCTCCCAGAGTTACCAGTCCCGGATCCGGGGGGGACACCTGTTCAATCAGGTGCGCCTGTCCGACCGCCGCCTGGTTTCTTCCCGGGAAGGGGTGGACCTCCTCCTCGCCTTGAATCAAGAGACCGTTACCATGCACCAGGGGGAATTATCCCCCCGGGGCTTCATCATTTACGATGCCGCGGAGGTCAAGGAAGTTCCCGCTTCCGTGCCGTCTTTGGGGCTTTCTCCGGAGAGTTTGCTGCCCGGAGCCAAGGAAAGAGCCGAAATCGCGGTGAATGCCGGAGCCTGCGGCGCGGTCCTGGGACTGCTCCAGGCGCCCCTGGACTCCATGCTGGCGCTGCTCCAAGAAAGCTTCGGGGACAAGGGCGCCGAGGTGGTGGAGTGGAACGTCCAGGCCGCCACCAAGGGTTATGAGGCGGGCGCGGCCCAAAAGTACGGCCTCTCCTTAAGCGGGATAAGCCCGCCTCCCGAGCCCCGGCTGCTGATTAGCGGCCATGAAGCCATGGCCCTGGGGGCCCTGGGCGGGGGCCTCCAATTCATCAGCGGCTATCCCATGACCCCCTGGACCAGCCTCTTTAACGCCATCGCGCAACGGTCCGGCCGCTACAACGTGCTGGTGGAACAGGCCGAAGACGAAATCGCCGCCATCAACCTGGCCATTGGCGCTTCCTATACCGGAGCCCGGTCTCTGACCGGCACCTCCGGTGGCGGTTTCTGCCTGATGACCGAAGGCCTGGGATTGGCGTCCATGACGGAAACCCCCCTGGTGATCGTCAACTCCATGCGGCCCGGGCCCAGTACCGGGCTGCCCACCCGCACCTCCCAGGGAGACTTGGCCTTCGTGCTTTACGCCAGCCAGGATGACTCCCCCCGGGCGGTGCTGGCCCCCGGCACCCCGGCCCAGGGTTACGCCCTGGCCGCCAAAGCCCTCAATCTGGCCGACCGTTATCAACTGCCGGTATTTTTGCTGACGGACCAGTACTTTGCCGACACCCAATTCACCCACCTGCCCGGGGAGTTCCCGGAAGTGGAGGTGGACCGGGCCTTGGCCGGCGGTCCCGGGTCCGGGACCTATGAGCGTTACGCCTATACGGAAAACGGCATATCTCCCCGGCGGCTGCCGGGATTCGGCCCGGAGTTGGTGGTGGCGGATTCTGATGAGCACACCCCGGACGGGCACCTAACCGAGGATTTACAGGTGCGGATCAAGATGCACGACAAGCGCCTGCGCAAGCTTAAGACCATGGTCCAGGAACTGGGGGGCATCACCACTTCCGGCGATCCGGCCGCACCTTTGACCCTGGTCTGCTGGGGCTCCAGCCAGGGGCCGGTCCAGGAGGCGGTGGAGCGCTTGCAGGCTGGCGGCACTCCGGCCCGCATGGTGCACTTGAGTGAACTCTGGCCCCTCCCCGCCGGGGCCGTAACCGCGGCCTTGGAGGGAACCAAGAAACTGGTGGTGGCGGAGATGAACGCCAACGGCCAGCTTAACCGGTTGCTGCGCCAGGAGACGGGGCTGCAAGCGGACCACCTGGTGCTGAAATACGACGGCGCGCCTTTTACGCCGGAATATATCCTCCGGGAATTATCAAACGTTGCTTAAAGGCTTTTTTTCGGAGAAAATATATGCTATACTTCGACCCCTTAAGGGTGCTTTCTTATAAGAGGACGCCATGTTGCCGATAGAGTTATATGCCGGGATAGAATCGGCCTGGTGTCCGGGGTGCGGCAACTTCGTGCTCCTCAAGGCCTTTAAGCAGGCCCTGGGAGAATTGGAGATCCGCCCCCAGGGTATTCTGGTGGTGTCGGGAATCGGCCAGTCCGCCAAGTTCCCCCACTACCTGCAATGTAATACTTTTAACGGTATCCATGGCCGGGCCCTGCCGGTGGGCACCGGCGCGCGGCTGGCCAACCCGGACTTGAAAGTGGTGTGTGCCACCGGGGACGGTGACTGCTACGGCGAAGGCGGGAACCACTTGCTGGCGGCTATCCGCCGCAACGTGGACATGACGGTGGTGGTGCATAACAACCAGGTCTACGCCTTGACCAAGGGCCAGGCCTCCCCCACCACCGGCCAGGGGGTGAAGACCACCCTCCAGCCCCAGGGGGTGCCTTATCCCCCCCTGGCGGCCTTGGCCCTGGCGGTGAGCCTGGGGTGCTCCTGGGTGGCCCGGGGCTCCGCCACCGCGCCGGAGCATTTGAAGGAGCTTTATAAGCAGGCCATCACCCACCGGGGTCTGGCGCTGCTGGAAGTGTTGCAACCCTGTGTGACTTTCAACCGGGTAAATACCTATCAATGGTATAAGGAGCGGGCCTACCGGGTGACTGAGACCCCGGATTATGATCCGGAAAATGAATTGTGGGCCTACCGGAAGGCCAAGGAGTGGGGGGAGCGTATCCCCATCGGCGTAATCTACCGCCACTCCCGGCCCATCTTGGAAGAGACCCATCCGGCCCTGGCGGCCGGCCCCCTGGTGCGGCAGCAACCTAAGCGGCCACTCAACCAGCTTCTGGCTGATTTCTTTTAAAGAGGAGAAGATGATGGCGGCGGAGAAACAACTTACTTCCTGGGATATCGTCCGGGACCCCAACCACATTCTGCTGGAAGAAGATTACGGCTCCAAAATGCAGCTGTTGATCTATGGCCTCACCTGGGCCGTGGAAATCGGGCTGTGCTTCGTCTTGGCCATTACTTACCTTAGAGGGTAGGAGAGGACTGAGGGAGGTTTTTCAGACCCCGGCGCCAGGGAAAAGGCCGGGAGGAAAGGCTTAGGTTCTGGGAAAGTATAGGCTTAAAATCTGGGAAGGAAAGGCTTAAAATCCGGAAAAAATTGTAAGTCTTTCTTGAAAAAAAATTGTAGCTGGCATAAAATTTATAATAATTTTCACAAACTCGGCTTTATCGCCGGAGGACGGCAACCAGGCGTCCTCCGAGAACTACGACGCGGGGCAGGAACCCACCATACCTGGGGGTTACCACAGGCACTGTAAGATAGGAGTTGGCAGAGCCTAGAGGAACCTGGCTGGCAGGCTCAGGGAGGTGCGGGAAGCTATGATTAACGAACTATTAGCCCCAGGCGGCAGCCTGGAGATGGTGGAAGCGGTTTTCAAAAACGGCGCCAACGCCGTCTATGTGGGAGCCAAGGGCTTTAGCCGTCGCAAATGTGCGTGGGAGCTGGAAGACAGCCAGATTGGCGAAGCCGTGCGCATTGCTGCTGACTTCCAGGGGAAGGTACGGGTGGCTCTGAATGCCGAGATCCCCCCGGAAAAACTGTCCCTGGTGTTGCAGAAAGTGGAAAAGTACGCCGGTTTCGGCATTGAAGGGGTGATAGTCAAAACCCCGGCGGTGATGCAGGAGATCCACCGGCTGATGCCGGAGTTGGTCATCCATGCCAGTGTCGGCTGTAATATCCAGACCCAGGAGGAGATGGAGCGGTTTAAAGGCTGTGGCGCCACCCAGTTGGTGGCCTCCACGGAAATCAACACCGTGGAAAAGCTTACCCGGTTCAAACGGGAAGCGGACGCCCTGGGATTGAAGACTGAAGTCCTGATTCACGGGAACCGTTGTATCGGCGGCGTCGGTAATTGCCTCTTCCATGAACTTATCGCCGATTCTTACGTGCGCAAAGTCTATCACGATGAAGACGGCAATGAGATTGTGGAATACGAAGGTTGGCCGGACCGGAGCGGCAGTTGCTTCCGTTTGTGCCTCCTCACCGACGAACAGCGCCGCAAATTATTGAGAGGACGGGGGCAGCCCGGGCACGTCATCGATGCCCTCAATGCCCGGATCCAGGCCAACCCCAACGTGGCCTTCGCCATCCTCGGGGATGAACTGAAGGACTATCTGAATCTGGGTCTGGCCACCGTCAAGGTCCAGGGGCGGGAGTACGCGGTCTCCATGATCTCCCGCATGATTTGCTGCTACCGGCAGCTCATCGACGCCCATCAGCGGGGCGAAGACATCAACAGCAATTTCTATCAGCGCATTCAGGACCGTTTGGCGGCGCTGGTCCGGGAACGGGATGAAGCGAGGATGGAAAAGACCAAGGAGTTGCACCGGCAGATTGTCGGTCTGTAAATTCTGACACTTTTGTAAAAAAACCAAAAAAATTTACTTTTTTCACTTTTTGATGTATAAAAGCCTACTCTGATAAGGGTGGGCTTTTTTTATCTCAAGTTGCTGGCCCGGGGCCGATAATCCTCAAAAAAAATGCCGGTTTCCATCCAAACGCCGCAGGTGGGAAGAATTGGCTAAGCCCGCTGGTCCCCGTTTCTGGGCCGGGGTCTTGCTGTTTGCCCTGGTAGCCTGGGGGAGTTTCTACAATTTGGCTAATTATCCCACCATCTGGTGGGATGAGGCCATCTTTTCCACAACTGCGGCCAACCTGGTGCAGCACGGGCGTTACGCCTTCACCACTGAAAGTCCCGGCCAGCTCTCCGATCTGGACTTTCGCATCAGCGTCGGCCCCGCGGTCATCCTGCCGGTGGCCCTGGCTTACAAGCTCCTGGGAGTGGGGGTGGCCGAAGGCCGGGTGGTGGCCGGGGTCTATCTCCTGCTTGCTTTTCTGGCCCTTTTTCTGGGGGCCCGGCGGCTTTGGGGGCCCGGGGTGGCCTTGGGCGCGGTGGCCCTGGCCTTTCTGGGCACCGATGTCCTTTACTGGGGCCGCTCCGTCCTGGGAGACGTGCCCGCCTTGGGGCTCTTTCTCCTGGGGCTCTGGTTCCTGTCCCGGGGTCTGGATGCCGCGTCTTGGCGTTGGCTGTTCCTGGGAGGGATATTTTTGGGTTTGGCCTTTGACGCCAAGGAATTTTATGGCCTGACCTTTCTACCCCCTCTGCTCCTGCTGGCCCGGCAATGGTGGCCGGACAAAGCCCGGCTGCTCAAAGCGCTTCTGGCCTTCGGCCTGGGCCTGGCCCTGCCCCTGGCCGGCTATCTCCTCTTGAAAGTTCTGATCTTGGGGAGCCTGGTGGACGCGGTCAACCACTTCCTGGCCCAGAAAAAACTTCTCTGCCACGAGTTTTTCACTCCCCTGACCATCGGCCGCATCTATCCTGAGAGCCTGTTATATCTTCTGCGCCACCCCCTCTTCTGGCTGGGAGCCCTGGGCGCCTGGTGGGTGTGGAAAAAGGAAAGCCCTTCCTGGGGGGAGAAGCTCTGGCTCTGGAATTTCCTGATCTGGAGCCTGATGTATCTCAACGCCGTCTATTGGCAGCGCTTTGCGTTGCCGGCCCTATTTCTGGCCGGTCCCCTGGCGGCGCAATTTCTCCGGCAGGGCGCGCTGCGGCTCAGCGCCTGCCTGGCCCGACCCCCCCGCTGGCTGGTCCCCGGCATCGTGGCTGTGTTTCTCATCATCTTTTATCCCCTCCCGGGCGTGGATTTTCTGGGAACGATTTATACCCGCAGTTCCGATCCCCCTTACCGCCTGGCGGAATTCCTCAAGAACCGGGTGCCCCCGAACTGCCTCATCGAAACCCCGGAGTACGAGTTGGTCTTTCTCACGGATAAGCACCGTATCCATGTGATGCCCGCCTTTTATTTTATCGAGTCCACTCCGGACCGGATCGTGCTTCTCAATCCCCGGAAGAAACCCTATGATTTCAACCGGGTGGGGGCTGATTTGCTGATTTTGGGGTCCTTTGGCAAGAGTGTCTTCCGCCAGATCTACCCGCAGGCCTCACTCACCGGGAAATGG
>JAQTXE010000121.1 GCA_028688935.1 Syntrophales bacterium | reverse complement strand
GGCAGGTATATTTATTTATAATCAGTGAGCGGTAAGCAGTGAGCAGTTGTGCCTGGGTCATTGGCTTACATCTAGTGCATAAATATAAGAATACGCCCAAGCCTGGGCTACGACTTAGAACTTTTCAGGACCTATCTCTTGTTTTTTCGCGGCTCGCTGCTCACGGCTTACTGCTCACTGCTCCCAGGAAACTATGCAACCCATGGCTATCCAACCGGAATGTTACGATTGTTTGCTGCGTCTGGTGGACCTGGCGGTGGATCTGGCCGGGGCGGCTTCGGAGAAGGAGGAACGCGCCCGCCAAGCCGCCCGGGATATCGTAAGCCGGGAATTTCACCCCGGGGCCGTCCCTGCCCGCATCGCCAACCTTTATCACCGGGCCATCCAGGACTTAACCGGCAATCCCGACCCTTTCTCCGCCCGTAAAGCAGCGGAAACCGCGTTCTTAAGCCGGATGTTCGCCCGCATCGCCCCGGCCTATAATGACGATCTCGATTCCCTGCTGCGGTTGGCGGGGGTGGGCAATGCCGTTGATTTCTTCCGGGGGGAAGAGGAGGTGACCCGGGAGATGCTCTCCCAGGTTAACTGGGCCGAGGCCGATGTGGAGCCCTTGGGCCATCTCCTGGCAGGAGCCGATGGGCCTCTCGTTTATCTGGCGGACAACGCCGGGGAGCAATTCTTTGATCTCCCCCTGGTACGCCTTCTACGGAGGTTGGGCCGGCAGGTGATTTACGTGGTCAAGGCCGGCCCCATTCAGAACGATCTTACCCGGGCCGATCTGGCCGCTTCCGGACTGGGGGAGGCCCTGGAGCCGGTGATGGACACCGGCGCCCGCACCGTGGGCCTGGAATTGGAAAAGGTGAGCCCGGATTTTAGGGAGCTTTGGGAGGCCGCGGCCATTATTTTAGCCAAAGGCATGGGCCATTTCGAGACCATGAGCCAGATTAAGGACCCCCGGCTATTTTTCCTGCTCCAGGCCAAATGCTCCCCCGTGGCCCAGGCCTTAGGAGTTCCCCGTGGTTCTTTTGTCTTGCGGCGGGCTACTGCGGGATGTGAATAACATTATTTTTTAACGATCGGGGGCAGAGGGTTGCGACCCTACACTCCCCCGAAAGCTTCTATGAGGCAACATGCCGGAAATCAAAGTCAAAGGAATGAGTTGCAGCCATTGCGCCGCGGCCGTGACCAAGGCCCTGGAAAGCCTGCCGGGCATCTCGGCGGTCCAGGTGGACTTAAGCAGCGGCACGGTCAGTTATCAAAGCGCCCCCCCTATTGCCGCCGAAGAGCTGGCCCGGATTATTAAAGCCGCGGGCTATGAAGTGGTGGCAGGATGATATTAACCCAATAGTCAAACCGGTGGCCCAGGCTTTCCAGCCTGGGCCGGGTAAAACTCTCCAAAATGATATTAGAGCATTTCCCAAAAGTTCTTTCCTCTTATTCCCTCTCCCTCCGGCTTATCATTGCCCACAAGTTTTTATCTTGTGGACATTCCAGAATTATTTCCATATCCCCTCGGGGGAGTGGGTCAGGGTGAGGGGGGGAAAAACTTTCGGCAGCCGGTATAGAAAGGCCCGGCTGACGGCCGGGCCTTTTATTTGTGAGGCGGAATCATGGAGGACTAATCGTTTTGGGGGCCTTAGCGATGGCCGCTGTGGCCGCCACGGCCGCCTCCCCCACCTCCCTGGCCTCCGCCGCCGCCGCCAAACGATCCCCCGCCGCCCCCTCTAACTGCCGGCGCGCCGCCGCCACCCGGGCTGGGCGAGGGGCGTGGCGCCGGCATCCGTGGGGCCTGCATCTGTGGGGCTCGCATTTGCGGAGCCTGCATTTGCGGAGCTCGCATCTGTGGAGCGGGGGCCGCCCGGGGAGCGGGCATGGCCTGGTTGCTCCGGTATTGCGTCGGGCGCTGATACTGGGGCCGGAATAACTCCTGGCGGCGAATTTGTTGCTCTTGCCGCTGGAATTGCTGCTGCTGGGCCCGGGGGAGATGCCGTTCATACTGTTGTTGACGCCGGACCTGATCCTGCATGGCCCGCTGGCCCTGCACCGACTGGGGCGGAAAACCCGCGCCTCTCCTCTCCTGCCCCGCGGTGGCGCCTCGTCCCCGGCCGGTTTCGTAGCGAGCTCTATTTCCGGAAATATCTCCCGTTCTTCCCCCGCGCCCAACTTGGGTACTGCCGGTTCCAGCCCGGTCACCCGGCGTTCCCCGGCTCACCCCGGAGCCCGCTCCCCGGCTGGTGATATTTCTGGGGGCCGCCACCGCATTCGGACGCCCCACGTTAGTCCGGGCCTGGCGCACATCCCGGGCCGGCTGAATCCCTACCCGTCTCCCCTCCTGAATGCCCCGGGGGACGGAGTTCCGGAAATAGGGATGGCGCTCAAATACCCTCTGGGGAGGGATGCCGTTGTGAATCCGGTTGAAATGGTTGTACCGGGCATAATTGTTGATATTGACGATATTGATGTTGGTCACCCGGGAGACAAAAGGAAACCCCGGTCCAAAAAAGAAACAAGCGCTGGGAGCGAAGGGATAGTAATAATAATCCCACAACCAGAAGGTGCGGGGAAAGATCCAGGGGATATAGCCGAAGGGCACCAGAAAACCGCTGTTGTAATATGAATAGAGGGGCGCATAAGGCAGCCCGAACCCCAAGAGAAAGTTGGGAGCCGGACAAAAAGTCCAAAAAGGTGGAGCAATCAGGTCCAGGGGCGGCGCGCCCGGATAGTACCCTTCCGGGGGATAGTAGGCCGGGGGCGGGACATAATCGGGGGGCGGAATGGGGGCCCAACCCACGTACTCGTCGCTGGTGCGCCAGGCCACGGTGGAAGGGTACCAGGTGGCCCCCGGCGCCCACACCCAACCGTATTCTTCGGTGGGCATCCAGTTGCCGTAATGATAGGTGGCCCAGCCCCAGGGCTCGTCCGTCTCGAAGGTCCAGCCGTCGCCGGTGGGCACCCAGCGGCCATCCACAAAGGGACGCCAGTTGGAGGTGACCGTATTGGGATACCAGACCTGCCCCACTTTGCCGTAATCCACCCAATTGCCGTAGCGGCTCAGTTCATCATGGAACATGGCCACGTCTTCCTGGCCTGCCCAAGCCGGGGAACCCGGTCCCCAAAACAGGAAGAACTGCGCCACCAGGGCCAAGGCGGCCATGGCGCCCAGTATCTTCTGATAAACCTTCATATTTTTACTCCTCGAAAGGAAATGCCTCTATCGCAATCGTCAACCCCCGGCGCCCCAACCCCCCGGAGCCTGACTGTCGAGTCATTGTATTCTGTGTATTAGACAACTTAACAAGCGGTTTTGTTTACGATTAAATTTGGGGGCGCTAATCAAGGCAGAGGCACGGAGTAAAAAGCGGGGAAAAACCCTCCGGGCCGGTACACCCTTGCTGGTCCCGGGACGACCCTAGGCGATGATTTCTCCCCGCCAGAAAAGATGGTGCACCGGCTCCAAATGCCAATGTTTCACCCCGGCCTCCTTAAAGACCCGGCCAAAATCTCCGGCCCGGAGGGCGTGGTGCCAGCATATGGTTCTGAACCCCAAATAAACCAGGGGATAGGGGATTTTTTCCACCGCCGCAAAGCGGCGCAACTCCGGGAAGGCCACCTCCCGGTTAATCTCATAAAGCCAGGCCCGGCCCCCGGGCTTCAGGACCCGGGAGACTTCCGCCACGCCTTGAGCCGGTCGCCGCCAGATATGGAAACTGAAGGTGGCGAGAACCTGATCAAAGACCGCGTCGCCGAAAGGCAGCACCTCGGCCGGGGCTACTACTCCGGGCCAGAGGGGCAGGGCCAGACGGCTCCGGCGCCTCTGCCCCCGGCGCAGCATCTGCCGGGACAGGTCCAGCCCGAAAAGACGCAGGTCCGGGCGCAAGGGCGCCAGGTAATCCAGGAGAAAACCCGGCCCGGTGCCCACGTCCAACAGACAGGCCCCGGCGGGGACTCCGGCCGTCAGGTCGTCCAGGAAGAGGCGATAGACCCGCTTGAAGAAGGGTCCCCGGGCCATCAGGTGGTAGAGCCAGGGGGGCGGCTCGATCTCAACCCGGAAAAATGGGCCGGTCATCGTCTTTGTCCCCCTCCCCCCACTTCGGCCGGAGCAGACGCACCAATTGCACCATCCAAGTATGAAACACCACCGCCACGCCGATAAAACAAAGAGGTGCGACCCAGTTCTGGGCTAAGGCCCCCAGGTAGAGGAGTCCGGCCATCACCACCAGGCCGAAAATCAAGGTCAGCACCGCCGGCAGGTGGGATTTCATGATTAATAGTTTAACACATCGGATTTGCAAGAGGAAATCTGTCTGCGAGTTGGACAATACTGCTCACCGCTCACTTCATAAACAGCCGCAACTGTTCCATTCCTTCTTTAGGCCTCATCCGCCCTGCGGCCCGGAAAGGCACCCGGAAGCCGCCCAGCAGGGAAGCCAGGCGGACCCCCCCGGAGATTTGATAATTGACGGGCTGCTCCTTAAGGACGGCCGGCAGGACCGCGGGCAAAGCATTTAACTGCACGATAATGGGCACGGTCACCAGGGTCTGGCCCCGGGCCGGGAGGGTCACCGATTCCCGGCTCTGCCCTTGGACCACCCTCCGGCCCTCCAATTGCAACTGATAGTCGTATCCCAACACCCTTAAGTCCTGGGGATTGGGGTTCTCCACCAGCAGGGTGCACTCCAGGGGCAGACCCTGCCCCTGGGGCATACCAACGGCCAGGGATTGGAACTTGACCGTAGGGGCTTGTACCTCCCCCCGGGTAAATTGGCGGACCCCGCAGCCGGTCAGGCAGGCCAAAAAGACGACGGCCAGTACCAGGAACTGTAACCGCGGGATTTTGCCAACCCCTGGGCCAGGGGACCTGCTCACCATCGCCTTATGGTTGCTAAAATCAAAGGGTATTTTCAAGATACCGCTTCCTTCAGTGGATATGATGATATCCGTAAGATAACTTAAGTGAAAGAGATGTTAAGGGGATATATGTGACTGGCAAAAATACAGGGCACATATCGCGGTGCCCTCTTTTCCCTTTGCGACTCTTTCTTTGCGTCTTTGCGCCTTTGCGTGAGATTATGAGATTACGTCAGGTAGGAATGCAGACCCGGCAGCAGGAAGCTCACCCCGAAGTAGGTGAAGAGCACGGCCGCGAAACCCAGTACCGCCAGCCAGGCGATGCGCCGGCCTTGCCAGCCTTTCACCAGCCGGGCATGGAGCAAGGTGGCGTAAACCAGCCAGGTAATCAGGGACCAGGTCTCCTTGGGGTCCCAGCTCCAGTAACGGCCCCAGGCGGTTTCCGCCCAGACTGCGCCGGTCAAAATCCCGATGGTCAACAGCAAAAAGCCGATTATGGTAGCCCGGTAAAGGAGCCGGTCCAGTTGGGGCAGGGGCGGCAGCGATTCCCGGGGCCGTTTTTCCCGGACCAGATAAAGGAGGGCCACCCCGAACCCCAGGGTAAAGGCGGCGTATCCCAGAAAGCAGGTAACCACGTGAATCAGGAGCCAGTTGCTTTTCAAGGCGGGCATCAAGGGCTTGATGCGGCTATCCACACCCCCCAGGGAGACATAAGCCAGGAGCAGGCAGGCCCCCAGGGCCACCACCATCCCCAGATAGTCCCGAAGGTATCGGCGAAAGGTGATCAAGCCCAGGAAAGGCAGGCACCAGGCAAAAAACACCAGGGATTCATAAAAATTGGACAGGGGCGCCTGCAAAATCACCAGACGCAGTTTCTCGGAAAAATGCGTCAGGGCCGCGTTCCCCAGGGCCAGGCGATAAGACTCCCACCACCGCCCCAGGATGGCCACGGTATGGGCCGCCAGAGCCGCGGCCAAAAGCGTCCGGGCCCAGCGGTTGAGCGCCGGGGAGACCCAGAGGCCCGCGGCCAAAAATGCCAGGGCCACTCCCAGATAGAGCAGCGTCACCGCGCCCAAGATCGTGCTCAGCATCACCCGGCTCCTTTTTTAAGACGCTCCAGCAACCGCTCCGTATGGATCACAAAGGTTTCCCGTCCCCGGGCGCTGGTCCCCAAAAGACGCCCATCCCAACGGTCCTTTTTGCCTCTTTGCAGGACCACGGCCCAGCGTTGGGAGGGCCGGAAAAAGGCCAGGTACAAGCCGATGAGCATCAGGAGAAATCCCCCGTAGACCCACCAGACCCCCGGATCATGCTTCACCTGGAGAACGGAATAGTATTGCATCTTCACCGGACCCAGGGCCAGACGCAAAGACCCCAGGGGCTCCGCCATTTCCGGATGCTTCTCCAGCAGCCAGAAGACCCGGGGATGCTCGGACCCGGCGCGGTAGCCCAGTTGCACCGCGGGCCCGTGGCCCTGGAGATTCGCCTCCACGCGCACGGCCATGATCCGTCCCTGGCCCTCCGGCAGATCTACCCAGCGCCGCAAGGGCAACTCCAGGGTCCAGCTTTTATCCCCTTGGGATGCTTTAAGAATGATACTCCCCTGGGGCATGGCGCCGTAGCTGGACTGATAAAAAGTGTAGCCTCCAAAAGTCACCGGCTCGTTCACCCGGCAGATGACCCGGGCCTTTTCCTCCCCATCCTGGAAAAACCTGAGATCGGAGCGGAATTCCTTGGGGGTGCCCCCTTCCTTATAATAAAAGACTTGAAAGCGGTCCAGGCGCACTTGAAAGGCCAGAGGCACCGCTTTTCTGGGTTTTTCCAGCTCAAAAGAACTCACGTCCAGATCTGGTTGGAGCAACATCCGCCCTTCGATGCCCCAGAATTTGCCCATTATCCCCCCCACCAGGATCAGCACCAGGGCCAGATGCACCAGATAAGGCCCCAGGGGACGGGCGCGTCCCCGGCTATAAAAGATGACTTCTTTCTCGCCGATGACTTCATGGCGGGATCGCCCCAGTTCCCGGCCCAGGGCCTCTTGGGCCAGAGCCGCGGCTGCGGCGTCTGCGGGCCAGATAAAACGGCCCCGCTCCGGCATGGAGAGGGCCATCTCCCCGGTAAAAGGCCGGGCCGCCTTCCTGATGGCCTGGGGCAGGCCTTCCGCCAGACAGGCCAGAAGATTAAGGGCCAGCAACCCCAAGGGCACGAGAAACCAGAGCCGGTAATAGATGTCCGGGACCGCCACGGTCCCCGCCACGGCTACCACCGCCAGGATCAAGAGCAGGAAAACGGTGAGACGGATGGAGGTCAATTGCCTCCACAGCCGGGAAAGTGGACGGGAATTAGTGGCGGATGCAGACATTAGTCTATTGCGGTCTTAGCCACCCCAGGGCGCTGTCGCCGGGGTGCCGGGGACCGAGGGAATTGCCGGGGGGAATTGGGGGCAACCATCTAGCCGGAAGAAAGTTACTCTTCCTCCAACTCTACTTCATTCAGGTAATCCTCATATTCCTCTTCAGTGAGCAAGTCCTCAAACTCCTGGCCGGAAGGCATCTCCACCTTCAGGATCCAACCCTCCGATAAGGGGTCGTCATTGATAATCTCCGGAACTTCCAGGGCCTCATAATTGATTTCGACCACCTCTCCGGAAATAGGGGCAATCAGCTCCCGGCGGCCGTTTTTAGCCTCCAGCAGACCGAAAGATTCTTCTTTGATCAACTCCTCGCCTTCTTCCGGCAATCTGAGGGAATAAATCTCCCCCATCTTGTCCTGGAGAAAATCGGTCATCCCCAGGGTGGCGCGAATTTCGTCGTCCATCCTCACCCATAGATGGTCCCGACTGAAAAGGATGTCGCCGATGGTACTCACCTCTATCCTCATGAAGTATGGAAACTGGTGTAGGCGTTTGGGAAATATAATAACCAAAATAATGTTTGGCAAGCATTTTTTAGCGGAATTTCCAGGTGCCCCCGCGCTATTCTTGTTCCTTCCAGCCCGGGGATGGCTGGTTTTTTGGCTTGACAACGCCTGGGGCCATTGATAGAAGTCTTCCCTGGTACTATCATAAGATTCTACAAGCGATTTCACCTAAGGAGGCTGATAAATGCCAAAGGTCGAAAAGATCCTTCTCCCTATTGATTTTGCGGAAAAATACGAGACCTTTCTGCCCTGGGTTTCCACCTTTGTGGAAAAATTCGGTGCCACTCTGTACGTGGTGTTTGTGGCCCAGGATTTGTCCGAATATACCTCATTCTACGTGCCCCACACCAGCATCCAGGGACTCCAGGAAGAGGCCCTGCAAGCCGCCCAGAAAGAAATGGCCGCGGCGGTCCAGAAATCATTCGGAAAATTCCCTAAACTAGAGACCCGGGTAGCCGTAGGGTCCCCGGCCAAGAAGATCCTGGAAATTGCCGCCCAGGAAAAGATCGATTTAATCATCATGGGCACCCACGGCCGCCATGGATTGGAACGCACCATCTTCGGCAGCGTGGCCGATAAAATTGTCCAGGCCGCGCCCTGTCCCGTGGTCACCCTTCGGCCTGAATAAAAAAATCTGCCAAATGATCGGGAACAGCCGCCCCCGCCTCTATTAAGCAGGCGAGGACGGCTGCTCCACATCTGTGATTATTGCCCGGTATTTCTCTGATACCCCCAGAGGGTTTGTCAGAGTTCTCCCCCAAAGAATGCCATTGCTCCCCCGCCCACGCTGGTCCAGGTTTTTTCTCCTTTGTCCCCGGAGCTCTACGCCTCCAGGATTGCTTATTTTCTAAAAAATGACAGAATAACACCTGAAAAATTTCTGGTCGGCAAGACCCTGCCCTCGGGACTTTTTCTGGTTAAAAATCAAGGAAAGAGACCGCTTCCTTTAGTCTCTCCTCAGGATAATTGACCCGTGAGTTTCTTAATCGGTCTGTTTGCAGGGCTCTTCGGCGGTCTGGTGGGGTTAGGCGGCGGGGTGATCATCATCACCCTGGTGGTCCGCTTATTTAAATTCAGCCAGCACCAGGCCCACGGCACCAGCCTGATGGTCCTGGTTTTCACCGGACTGGCCGGCGCGGCCACCTACTATCTGAACGGCTCCGTGGACTTTCTGGCTGCCGGTCTCCTGGCCGCCTCCGCCATCTTCACCGCCAGATGGGGCGCGCTTTACGCCAATGCCCTGCCGGAATGGCAGCTCAAGAGGGCCTTCGGCATCTTCCTGATTTGCGTCTCTTTTTTACTGTTGAGCAAACCCTATCTGGCCCATCTGGCCTTTTTGTCCCAGGCCGCCGCGGGTTGGCATAAAGTTGCCGCCCTGCTGGCCAGCGGCGCCTTGGCCGGGTTTCTCGCCGGGATGATGGGGGTGGGGGGCGGCTCCCTCATGGTGCCGGCCATGGTGCTCCTAGTGGGTGACTCTCAATACACCGCCCAGGGGAGTTCCCTGTTGGCCATGGTCCCCAGCGGCGCCATGGGGGCTTACACCCATTGGCGCCTGGGCAACGTGGTGACCCGGGTCCTGTCCGGCATGATCCCGGGTATCATGATCGGCGCCTATGGCGGCGCCAGTCTGGCCCATTTCCTTCCTGAAGCCACCTTGAGGTTGATTTTCGCGGTGGTGCTTATCTGGATGGGAATCCGGGATATCCGCTCCGCCGGGAAACTCAGGGCTGCCCTAGTCAGCGGGCCACAAGCGGACTGATTTACGGCTCCCCCCTGGGGGAGTCGTATTTTTTTATAAAGGATACAACTACCTATGACCTGGCAACTGGCGCTCATGGCTCTCTTCGGCGTCCTCGTGGGGGCCGGCGCTTCTTTCACCGGTTTGGGGGGCGGCTTTCTCATGGTGCCCTTGCTCATCTTCCTGGGTTACTCGGCCCCTAAAGCCGTGGGCACCTCCTTTATGGCCATCCTGGTGATTTCCCTGTCGGCCCTGGCGGCCCACGGCAAGCTGGCCCATGTGGACTACAAAACCGGCATCTTCCTGGGGATCGGCGGCATCATCGGCGCCCAGGTGGGCTCCCGGCTCATCGATTACGTCTCCACCGGCAGCTTCAAGAAGATCTTCGCCGGCATCCTGGTGGCCCTGGCGGTCTACCTCTTTGTCCAGAAATGATGAAAGAGATTACCCCCCAGGACCTGGCCGGCCTGATCAGACGCCACTCCCGTCTGGTGGCCCTCACCGGTGCGGGCATCTCGGTGGAATCCGGCATCCCGGACTTTCGCAGTCCCGGCGGCCTCTGGACCCGCTACGACCCCATGGAATACGCCAGCATCCAGGCCTTCCGCAAAAACCCCGTCAAGGTCTGGCAGCTCCTTCTGGAAATGGACGCCACCATCACCCCCGCGGTTCCCAACCCGGCGCATTATGCCCTGGCCGCGTTGGAGGCCCAGGGGAAGCTCCTGGGTGTCATCACCCAGAACGTGGACAACCTGCACCAGGCCGCGGGCAGCAAAAAAGTGGTGGAATACCACGGCAATGCCCTGCGTTTCGTCTGCGACCACTGCCGGGGCCATCATCCCCGGGAGATGCTGGATTTTTCCCATCTGCCCCTTTACTGCCTCTGCGGCGGTCTGGTCCGCCCGGACGTGGTCTTCTTCGGGGAACCCATCCCCCCTGCCGCCCAAAAGGAAGCCAACGACCTGGCCCAGGCCTGCGGCCTGCTCTTAATCATCGGCACCTCCGGGGAAGTCTCCCCGGCCAACTACCTGCCCATGCTGGCCAAAGACCACGGCGCGGTGATCGTGGAAAACAACCTGGAGCCCACCATACTGACCCGGGGTGTTACCGACTATTTGCTTCAAGGGAAAGCAGGGGAGTTGTGGCCGGAAGTAATGAAGAACCTGGGAAATTAGAGTTTTTCCCCTGCTCTGAAAGTACTGTTCGCACAGGCTGGAAAGCCTGTGCCACCACTTACTTTCATGGTTTTGGGTGAGCCTGAGGCTCATGAGAGGCTCGTTCCCCAGCTCCGCTGGGGAACGCCAGGGGCTGCGAAGCTCTGTTTCGCCTTTCTCCCAGGGTAGGGAACTTACTCAGGCTTCCAAGCACATCAGGGTATAAACCTTATCCGGGTCCTGGAACATGGCGGTCAGGCGGGAGAACCCCTGTTCCCGGGCCAGCTCCTCCAGGGTGGAGACCTTTTCGGGAAAATCGTGATTATTGATATGGTCCCCGATGCTCTCCAGTTCGGCCGCGGTGAGGGCCGGCCAGGAATTTTGGCGGATTTGGCCGGAGCGCTCCAGGAACCCGTCCCGGTCCTCGTCTTCCAGCAAGGTGGGTTCATACATCAGCAGGTAACCGCCGGCAGGCAGGATTTGGCGGGCGGCCTGGAGAAATTTGGCCTTCTGGGGCCGGGGCAGATGATGAAAGGTCAGCCCCAGCCAGATCACGTCGGCTGTGATACTCCCTTCATGCACCACGGCAAAATAATCTCTTTCCTGGAGCTGATGCTCGCACCGCAGCCCGGCGAGATTCTTGGCGGCCAGGTCCAGGGCCCTCCGGGCCAGATCCACTCCCAGGTAGCGGGAAATGGCGGTCCCTGCCAGGGCCTGGGCTATGAAGGCGGCATCGCCGCACCCCAGGTCCAACAGCATGAAGGGATGAGGCAGGCGATGCAACAGGAATTGGCGCAAGAGCGCATAGACCTCCCGGTGATGGAGGTAATTATGGGCCACTACCTTGGAGTAAGACTGCCACTGCCGGAAGTAGGCCTCCACCTCTTCCACCTGTTCCACTTCCCTCTCCAGGGGCAAACCTTCTTTTTCCGGCATAAACTGCGCTCCTCTCCCAGCAGCTTGAGCTATCCAGGTTATTTTAGCAGAAACTTCTTCCGGTTCCCAAAACGAAACGGATGACTGAAAAGAAGACTACAGTCTTGCCCCATTCTGCCGATTCTCCCCTAGAGATGATAAATATGGTATCCTGGGTTTACACTCATTTACGAGAGGGACAGGCATGACGCACTCGAAACATTCGCAGCATAAGCATCATGCGGAGAAAAAGCCGCCCCGGAAGGGGCTGCATAAAGACTGGCGGGCCTGGCTGGCCCTGGGACTCATGTTGGCGGCCATCGGCATGTACGTACTCACCCTGG
>JAQTXE010000120.1 GCA_028688935.1 Syntrophales bacterium | reverse complement strand
GGTTGCCTTTCTCATCTATGCCGCCATGCAGAAGCCGTCTTTTGACCAGGCCTTCGAGGTGCTGGAGCAGTCGGCCCGGGGCCTGATATATCACCATCTGGCAGACGCTGGGGGTAACATCGCCGGGCTGGAGAGCGTCTATGACGGCTGCACCGTGCTTAAACCCCGGCGGGGAGTGCTGGTCCATGCCAATCATTATGAGACCGGTGATTATGCCGGGGAGGACGGCGCCCGCACCTATATCGCGGATTCGTTCCAGCGGGCCCCCCGGCTGCGCCGGCTTATTGACCAACATTATGGCGATTTGACCCCCGAGATTATGATGACCCTAATGGCCGATCATGAGGGGCACCCGACTTCCATCTGCCGTCATATCGATCCGGCCCAGCCCCCGGAGTTGGCCTCCAGGTCCACCGCCTCTCTGATTATGGTCCCGGCCGAAAGGAAGATTTATCTTTCCTCCGGCCCTCCTTGTGAAAGCGAGTACCAGACATACACTTTAAGCTCCTGAACCGCCACCTGATGCACCAGGCCGCCTGGTGGCCGCAGGGCGCGCCCGGGGACCTGGCTTTGCACCCGGAGTCTTATACAGGGCGCTTCCTGCGGGAGGTCTTGCGCTAAAGGGGATTTTTCAGTTTCCGGGGAAATTGCCGATCTATTAAACGAGTAGGATCACACGCCTGCCGGTGGCAAGAGGGCGGGCCAAGCTGGATAAATGACCGCTGGGAAAGGGCAGGGCGCACCCATGGGAGCGCCCTAATTTTTTGCAGGGCCGAAGCGCCGCGGGATGGGTGATATATTTGGATATTTTACAATAATGAAGAATGTAGTAGGTTGATAGAGTGCTATATTGTTCATTATTGTATATTTGCAAAAATATATTTCCAGGAAATAAAGGCGGCAGACGGATGGAAGGAAGATATTAATCCCTGCTTTATTGCTAATATAGCTGGGAAAATAGCATGTTGCCGGAATGGTTTTTAAATCGCGCCAGCAATTTTCTATAAATGGTCCTAATATTGCATATTATAATTATGAAAAAGCCAGCCTAAGCGGTTGCGTTGGCTGGATCCTGGAATTATAGTTGTATAAACGAAGAAAAAGAAAGGAATGTCCTATGGAAATATTGGCCCAATTTGGCAACTTAGGCAGTGGCGGCACCGCAGCCTGCTCCCTTTATGGCTTGGTAATGCTGCTGGTAACGGTGTGGACGGCTTTGAACCTGGAGCGCCCGAACAAAGAGGATTTGTAACCTCTCCGTTTCCCTCCTGGCTGTTTTCTGAGTTCCACAGCGGTTATCTCACCCGAAATCATCCCCTCTTTCCGGCTCTGCTTGGTAAATGGAGGCAAAGGATTCTCTCCCCCGGTGTTCAACGCCGGGGGAGAGGGGCAGGGCTTTTCGCTGACGGGCAAGCCGGGAAGTGGCCCCAGAGAAGGACGCGGGCGCGGCTCTCCCCCGAGGGGAGAGGAAATAATTTCGTAATATCCACAAGATAAAAACTTGTGGGTAATGATAAGGGCGGTCTAGGGGGAAATATCCTACTTGGAAGTGGGGAAAGCCCAGGCCTCTTTACCCGGCATGGACCTTCAGTTTGGCCTTTTCGCGAAAAAAATGATACCCCGGAAATTAGGCCGGCAGACCCAGGGGAGATGACAGGGTCAAAATCTTTAGGGAAAACGCCAGAGGGGCAACGGCAAACCGTCTTTTAGGTTTCCGCCATGGTCAGATAATAGGCCAGGTTGTCCAGTTTGACGGTGAAGTCGACGTTTTCCACCGCCATGCCTTCCGGCACCTGTAATTGGATGGGAGCAAAATTGAGCAGCGCCTTCACCCCGGCGCTGGTGAAACGATGGGCCGCGCTCTGGGCCTTGCCCGCGGGCGTGGCGATTACCCCGATCTCCACCCCTTTTTCTTTGATGACCTTATCCATATCATCCACGTGGTGGATGACCTGGCCGCTGGGCAGGCGCCGGTCTACTTTGGCCGGGTCTACATCAAAGACCGCCACGAATTCATAGCCCTGACGCGCGAAATTCTCGTGGGCCACCAGGGCCAGACCCAGGTTGCCGATCCCCACCAGGGCCATTTTCCAGGTCTTGTTGAGGCCCAGGATACGCTTGATCTCAAAGAGAAGCTCTTTGACAAAGTAGCCTACGCCCCGGATGCCGAACTCCCCGAAGTAGGCCAGGTCCTTGCGGATCTGGGCCGGGTTGATGCCGCATTTCTGGGCCAGCTTGTCGGAGGCGATAATCTTCACGTCCTCCTGGGCCAAAGCCTCGAGGCAGCGGGAGTAAATGGAGAGGCGAGTGATGGTGACCGCGGGAATTTTCGAAAATTTCATACCGGATCGCATCGCTTAGCAGCTTAAAGGTGAGGGACCGTGCAATTTTTCACAAGTATTGTCCTGAAATGGGGGGGCCAGGCCCCCCCATTTCGGGACAGTCTATTTAGATCTTGAACCCAAGGGCAGCCGCGATGGGTTTGGCCATGGGGTAGGCGTAGAGGATGATCAACGCCACGACCAGGGCGTAAATACAAAGAGATTCGATCATGGCCAAGCCGATGAGCATGGTCACGGTGATTTTACCGGAGGCTTCGGGGTTCCGGGCGATGCCTTCCACGGAGCTCTTCACCGCCAGGCCCTGGCCGATGCCGGTGCCGAAAGCGGCGATGCCGATGCCGATGCCGGCCGCGAGAACCGCATAGCTGAAGAAGCCGCCCAGGCTGGCGCCAGCGCCGCCGGCGGGCTCAGCCGCCATGGCCAGGGAAGCAAACAACAGGGAGACCAGCATGGTAAAACCGATTACTAACGCTTTCTTCATTTCACAAACCTCCTACAGATGATTGGATATATGAAGTGGCCTTCTTCCGGAATTAGTGGGCGTGCTCCATGGAGCCCGCAAAGTACATAATGGACAGCAAGGTAAAAACAAAGGCCTGCACCACGCTGGTGAACACCGCCAGGAACATCATGGGCAGGGGCGCCAGGAACGTGCCGGCCAGAAAGAGCAGGATGGCCAACACCAGATCTTCACCCATGATATTGCCGAAGAGACGCAAAGTCAGGGAGAGCACCCGGGCGAAGTGGCCGATGATTTCGATGGGGAAGAACAGGGGCGCCAGGGCCGGGATGGGGCCCAGGAAATGCTTGATGTATTTGGCGCCGTGATATTTGACCCCCAGGTAATGGGTATAAGTAAAGGTTAACAAGGCCAGGGACAAGGGGGTGTTGATATTGGCGGTGGGGGAGAGGAACCCGGGGAGCAGGCCGATCAGATTGCACACCATGATATAGAGAAACAGGGTGGCAATAAAGGGGAAGAAGGCCCGGCCTTCTTCACCGGTGATCTCCACCATGAACTCTTCGAGGCCGCTGACTATCGGCTCTAGGACATTCTGCGCCCCCTTGGGCACCAGGGAGATGCTCCGGCTGGCCATCAGGCCCAGACCTACCAGGATGAGCATCACCACCCAGCTGTAGGTTACGTGGGGCGGAATGTGCAGGTTGAATTTGCCCAGAATGACGTCAAGAAAGAGAATTGGATGTTCCATGAGAAGGGTTCGCCTCCTTGTGCTTTATCTTAATAATTTCGTTGATCGCCAGCAGGGTGAGGGTCAGCACCACCGTGGATAAACCCACCACCAAACCGATCACGTCCACCCAGCCGCGGCCTACCAGCAAATAAATAATGACCAGCAGGCCGAAAAACCGCAGCATTTGCTTGGCGGCAAAAAAGGCCTGGGCCTTACCCTTGCTCTCCGGATCAATCTGCGCTTTCTCCAGAGTGCCCTTCAGGAAGCGGTGCAGCAGGTGAAAATTGACCACCACCACCAAGCCGCCCACCAGAACGCCCAGGGCGAATTCCCGGCCGCCCCAGAGATACCCGGCTATCACCAGGAGGCCCAGCACCACCCAATTGGCGATCTTCAGGTAGCGCGGGGTCAGGAGATCAACCGGGGCCTTCATTTTTGCAGCTTTTTGCCCATGAGATAGACATTGCGGAAGCCGGCGATGATCCCTAATATCAAGCCGATATAAAAGAAAATGTTGTTATCGAAATAATTGGCGAGCCACCAGCCGATACCGCCGCCAATGGCAATGGCCAAGACCAGGGACAGGCCGATGGCCGACGCCTGGTACCCTCCCGAAAACAACTCTTTTAAGAATTTCTTAGTATCTTCGCGCAATTATGCCCCAGAGCGGTCCTCTGCCAAAAATACTTCTTTTCACATGTGCCTTCCTATCATACCCCTCTATCTAAGTCAAATATTTTTGGCACCAGATAAAGATAAATAATCATAGATAATTATTTAATGAATTACAATAGTTATATTGCAATAGCCACAGATATTTTGCCGCGCTCCTTGGTCTGCGGCAGGTAAGGACTTAAGGTTTGTACTTTTTTTCGCTAATCCTCCCCGCGCCGATTTTTAAAAAAATGCCCCTACTGCTATCAGCAGGCGGCCCCTGGCCCCCCATCAAGCTGCTCACTGCTCACTGCTCTTGATAGACCGGCAGTTCCACCAGAAAGGTGGTGCCCTGGGGACCGGTGGACTCCACGGAAATCCGGCCCCGGTGTTTCTGGACGATGCCGTAGCTGATGGACAGCCCCAGGCCCACGCCCTTGCCCACCTCCTTGGTGGTGAAAAAGGGATCGAAGAGACGGCTGAGATGGCCCTCGGGAATGCCGGGGCCGGTGTCCCGGACCCGGATCTGCAGCATCTCGCTGCCTGTTGCCATGGAAGTGGCCACCGTCAACCGGCCTTCCCCTTCCATGGATTCCCCACAGTTCATCAGCAGATTGATGAAGACCTGCTCCAGCTTGGTTTTATCTCCCAACACCGCGGGCAGGTCGTCCTGAAATTCCCTGGTCAGATCGATGTTTTGGAACAGGAGGTGGTCGCTCACCAGGGACAGGGTCTCTCCCATAACCGCGTTAATACTTAAAGGCACCATCTTGGAGGGCATATGCCGGGAAAACTCCAGCAATCCCTGGACGATTTCCTTGCAGCGGGTGGCCTCCCGGATAATCTTTTCCACCTGGGTCCGCTCCGCCTTATCCGGGGCCAGGTCCTCCAGCAGCAGGTAGCTGTATACCAGGATGCCGCCCAGGGGATTGTTGATCTCGTGGGCCAGGCCCGCGGCCAACTGCCCCAGGGCCGCCAATTTTTCCGTGCGGGAGAGTTGTTCTTCCAGGTGTTTCTTGAGGGTGATATCCCGGATATGGGTTTGAATCGCGGGTTGGCCCTCATAGGTGGTGGGAAAAGAGACCAGTTCGATGTCGAACCTGGTGCCGTCTTTTTTGACGCCTTTCATCTCAAAAATGCGGGGGCGGCTGTCACCTTTAAGTATTTGGGAGAGCCGCCGGGCCACTGCCTGTTGATAGGGCGGGTCGATGAATTGCAGGAGCCGGTGGCCCAACATCCCGCCGGCGTCCTGGTAGCCGAACATCTCCAGGCAGGCCCGGTTGACGTACAGGAGCCGCATGGCGCTGTGCAAGGCGATGCCGTCCAGGGAGGTCTCCACCAGGCGGCGGAACTTTTCTTCCGAATCTTTGAGTTCCGAAGCCAATTGCTGGCGTTCGGTCATGTCCAGGATGGCCTGCACCGCGCCCTGAATCCGGCCCTGTTCGTCATAAATGGGGGAGGCCGTGTGATATAAATAGCGTTCCCGTCCCCTAAAATCGGGGAAATATTCATAAGCTTCATAGGCCCCCGGCAGGTTGGGGGATTGCTTCAGGTTCTTGTCCCCGAAGAATTTCTCCAGGGCCTTGAGATTCTGTTCCACCACCAGGGAGGCCATACTGGGCCGTTCATGGGAATAAAAAGGGAGCCAGTAGCGGTAGGTGCCGATCATTTCGTGGCGGGAGTATCCCGTCAGTTCCTCGCAGGCCCGGTTCCAATAGCTGATGCGGTGATCCCGGTTGATGACGAAAGTGGGCACCGGCATGCCTTCCAGGATTCCCTCGGTGGTCTTCTTCTCCCGCAAGATCTCCGATTCGCTCTGCTTGTATTCGGTAATATCTTTGATGATGCCTTCGTAGCCGGTGATGCGCCCCGCCTTGTTGCGCCGCACGATGCCGGTGAGCAGGGTGGGCACCAGACGGCCCCCGGGCCGCACCATTTTAAATTCCAGGTCCCGGACATAGCCCTTGACTTCCACCTGGAGCTGAAAACGCCCCCAATCCCGGGGGTCATGGAAGGCATCCCGGAAATGGGGCAGGGCCAGGGCCTCGCCTTTATTGGCCAACCCTAACAGCTCCACCCCCGCGGGATTGAGGTCCAGGAGCCTGCCGTCCCGGTCGGTGACGAAAATCATGTCTTTGACCCCTTCGAAGACCCGGCGGTAGCGTCTTTCCGAGCGTCGCAGCTCATGGTAGAGACGGGCGTTCTCCAAAGCCAGGCCGATCTGGTTCCCCAGGATGGAGAAGAAAAATTTCTGGGATTTATGAAAAGGCTTGGCGGAAGTGTGGGCCAGGTTCAGAAAACCGGTGACGCTATCCCGGTATTTCAGGGGGATGCTCACCAGGGCCCGGAACCGGGAATTATGCTGGATGACGTCCCCGAAAGTGGAGGTGGCCAGGCGTTTGTCGTTACGGAGGTCCTTAATAATCAGAGGCCGGGTGGCCGCGGCCAGTTGAGGGCCGATGACCGTCTCCAGCTTCCCTTGGGAAACCTGCTTCAAATACTCCGTGGGAAAACCCCGGGACGCGGCATGGGTCAGGCGCTGCCGCCCCCGGTCCCAGAGCAGCAGCAAACCGGCGTCGATGCGGAAGAACTCCAGGACCTCCGTCAGCACCTTGTTGATAATTTCCTGGAGGTCCATGGTGTGGGCGGTAATGGTGGCGATCTGGTTAAAGAGATGGAGCTCCCGGTGATACTCCCTTTCCAGGACCTCCGGCGGCTCGGCTGCCACCACCGCACTGCTCGTAGAAGGTAACTGTTCAGCCATGGCCCCGCCTCCCCTGCGTCCTGCGGCCGTAGGGTGCGTCTCACGCACCATCACTCGCCGCCCCAACCTCGCGGCTACACTATACCAGAATTATCGCAGGCAAAGAAAGGGAGGATGATCTGTCCGCGGATTGGGATTTCCAAGTGGGGATGAAATAGACTTCGGCTCACCTGCCACCGCGTCCTTAAGGGGTGGGCACACCCAAATCTTTGCAGATTTTGCGGGCGAGTTTATCCCCGATTTCTGTGTGGCGTGGAACGGTTGAGGTCTGCCGGTTTGCGGGATTCCAATAAACCGTGTGCTTTTTACCTTCCCGCAGCTGCCGGCAACCACAACCCCTGAGATGTTGCAGTAAAGCCCGCCGTTGCATCAGACCGCGACTTTCAATTCCTCACGAATAACCGCTCTCCCGGCCGTTTCCCGGCGAGCCAATTCCCGGTTGGCTTCCACAATCAGCTTCACCGCTTCCTTCAAATTCTCCCGTGCCTCATCAATAGTCCGCCCTTGGGTATTCACCCCGGGAATTTCTTCAATATAGCCGATCCACCAATCCCCATCCTGCTCAAAGACTGCGGTAAATTTTTCCATATTTATTACCCCTTGCTCTTGTGACGCATTTGAATGGCCTCGCCTCCCCTTCGCCCCTCCCCCGGGTAGGGTGCGTCTTACGCACCACTCCCCGCCGCCTCCACCTGGTGGCTACACTATACCAGAATTATCGCAAGCAAATAAAGGGGGAGATGGCAAGGTCCAGATGCAGCCAGGTAGAAGGGTAGGGCTGTAGGAGCGAACCTGGGGTTCGCCCAGAAGATGCTTCCCTGCTCCCAGGGTGACAGAAAGCAACCCATGGAGGTTGCGTAGCGCTCGATTTAACGCCGGAGCCGCACGGGGCCGATAAATTTGTAAACAACCAAAATAATAATCTGGGCTGCCGGGGGGCAGCGGCGGGCTGTTACAACTAAACCGGGCCGGCCCAAGTGCAAATGGACTTGTCTTGGGGGCTGGTCTAACAGTGGGAGCAGGTTTAGTTGGAGCCGCTGTGACTGTAAGATTTCATACAAGAGTTTATTTATTGGGGAGACTATGATAACAAAAAAATAATTACAATCGCTGTTGTTATCCTCATTATATGTTTTTCGGTGAATTGGTTTTTACAATTATACTATATGGGAGCCATGTCTAAAATTCCTAATCCTGAAATTAATAGGATATATCCATTAAATGTACATGGCAATATAGTCTATTTAAATAAAGGAGAGCATCTAATATTAGTATGTCTGGAATATATTATTATAATCATGTTTCCGGCTATATTTATATTAATGGCTATTAATAGATATAAGAAGTGTGAAAGTCTATTTAAATAAGCTTTATTTACAATAATATTTGGGTAATTCTTGCCGTCTGGAGAGTGTGGTGCCCTTCCTCCACCTGATCTATTTGCCCACTAAATATCCACGTTACGGAGAGTTATGAAATGAAAATAGTAATCCGTTTTCTGTTATGGTTGATGTGTACAGCTATCTTGGTGTTCTTTCCAGTTTTATAAATATAAGGCGCGAATATAGCTTTGGCATTTCCTCAGGAATAAGCTTTTTTATATTTTATAAATATGTTTATCCGTTTTTACCTAAAAGAAATAATTCATAACCTTTTTACTTAATAAAATTTATTATATTTCAGCATGCCTGTAGGGGAAAAAACCTATCAAGCAACTTCTTTGGAAAAAAATAAAATTAGGTGATTACTTATGACCAGAACTAAAAAATATTTAGACTGCTTTATAAAAATGGCTTTCTTTTCGGGAATAATATTTGGATTATTTATGGGTTTAATGTTCGGTTTTGGGCCTGGTATAAAATCAGGAATAATATTTGGCATTGGTGTCTCTACAGTTGTGATATTAGTTCTTATTCCCATTGATTACTTTTTGACCAGAAATTTACCCGCTGAAGCTTTGAAGGTTAATCAGAACCGAGAAATTCATGTGAAAGGAGATTTCGAAAAGGTATTTGAAGAATGTTTGCAGACTCTAAAAAAACTGAAATATATCAGAAGAATATATCCATTAAAAGATGAGATGACTATTTCAGCACGTACAAAAATTTCTAATGCTTCGTGGGGAGAGGATATTAAATTAATTTTTAGATTAAATAATAATAATATAATCAATATTGATATCTATAGTACTCCTGTTATGAAGTTTACTCTCCTTGATTATGGAAAGAATTTTAAGAACGTTGAAAATATCGCTAAAGAAATTATATGCGCACTGGAAGGTTAGCTTTTATTGATATTCTAAGAACCAATGACCAGAAATATTAGCTGGAGCCCTGCGAGTGGCTAATAAGAAAAATCAGGCAGAAGTGAAAAGGCCCTTCATTCCAGGCCAAACGCGTTGCGCCCGGCAGCGGGCCGCGGTGACGATGGCTTTAAGTTGCTCCAGGGCCAGGTGGAGGTCGGCGTTGACTATCAGGTAGTCGTACCAGGAGATTTCTTTGATTTCATCCCGGCCCTGCTCCAGGCGCCGGGCCAGTTCCTGGGGGTCCATGTCCCCCCGGCCTTTGAGGCGGCGCTCCAGTTCCTGGAAATTGGGGGGGACAATGAAAATCAGGGTTCCCTGGGGGAAGCTTTCTTTCAGGGCCCGGGCCCCCCGGGTGTCCAGATCGAAGACCAGGTCCTGGCCGGACTCCAGGGCCTGGTTGATCCACTCCTTGGAGGTGCCGTAGCCGTAGCCGAACTGCTCCACCCATTCCGCCAGGGCCCCGCTGTCCCGCAGGCGGGCGAATTCTCCGGGGCTGACGAAGAAATAATCCCGCCCCGAGACCTCCCCGGGCCGGGGCGGCCGGGTGGTGTAGGAGATGGAGAACTTGAGGCGCGGGTCTGCGGCTATCAAGTTTTTCAGCAGCGTGGTCTTGCCCGTGCCCGAGGGCGCGGTGACTACGAAGATTTCCCCGGGCACTTACTCTCCCTTGTCGGCGCTCTCGCCCCGGGCCGCCCCCTGATTGCCGTTCAACCGCAGGGACAGGGTCTCGGCATGGACCGCAGAGAGGATGATATGATTGCTGTCGGTGATGATAATGGAGCGGGTCTTGCGGCCGTGGGTGGCGTCGATGAGGCGCTGGGCGCCCCGGGCCTCTTCTCTCAAGCGCTTCATGGGCGCCGACGCGGGCATGACTACCGCCACCACCCGATTGGCAATGACGGTATTGCCAAAGCCAATGTTCACCATCCTGCCATCCATAATTTCCCCCCTTAGACGTTTTACTTGATATTCTGCACCTGTTCCCGGAGGCGCTCCA
Source organism: Syntrophales bacterium (assembly GCA_028688935.1). Taxonomy (GTDB): domain Bacteria; phylum Desulfobacterota; class Desulfobaccia; order Desulfobaccales; family 0-14-0-80-60-11; genus SURF-52. The sequence continues at coordinate 1,667 of JAQTXE010000120.1, read as the reverse complement.
GAGTGCCTTTGATCTCCAACACCCCCTGGGAGATCAGCAGGTCCTGGGCCTTGGAACCGATGGTGTTCGCTTCCCGCAGCATCTCTTGCAGAAGAAATTCCATTTTGCGGCCCACGGGTCCGTCGCTGTCCAGGGCCTGCTGGAATTGGGCGACGTGGCTCTCCAGGCGGGCCAGTTCCTCGGAGAGGTCCCGGCGCTCGGCCATCAGGGCCACCTCCTGGGCCAGGCGGCTTTCATCCACGGGCCCGGCCTCCTGGAGGACCTCCGCCAGCCGGGCGCTGACTTTCTCCCGCCACAATTCCGGCAGTAACGCGGCCTGGGGGGCAATTTTGGCGGACCCCCGGCGCACCGCGTCCAGATGGCCGGCCAGGTCCGCGGCCAGGGCCTCGCCCTCGGTGAGGCGCATGCCTTCCAGGACGTCCAGGGCCTGGGAAATGGCCCGGGAGATGGGCTCCCAGGCGTCCTCCATCTCCAGATTTTCCGCCTCTTTGGTCACCAGCAGGTCGGCAAAACGCAGGAAATGGTCCAGGCGCAAGGGCTCATGGATTTCCCCGGCCACTTGCAAGTCCGTCAGCACCTCCCGGACCTCCCGGGCCAGACTGTGGTCCAGGCGCAGGGTCAGGGATTTTTCCCCCAGGGACTCCCAGGTGAGCTGCATTTCCACCCGTCCCCGGTTAATGCGGCTCTTAATGAGCTTACGGACCTGGTCCTCCAGGCCCCAGAGGCGCTTGGGCAGGTTCAGGGAGAGTTCCAAAAAACGGTGGTTGAGACTGCGGAGTTCCACCACCCATTTCTGGCCCAGGGACTCCACTTCTCCCCGGCCGTAGGCCGTCATGCTTTTTATCATGAACCGGTAAGTTCCTTAAGTTGCCAGAGATACTTGCGCCGCACCCGTTCCAACAGTTCCGGCACTACCCCCTGGGCATAATCAGGATAGCTCCAGGGCAGGGGCTGGAACTTCCCTTGAGAAAAAATCAGGGTCAGGTCCCCGTAGATGCTGTGATCCAGGTAGAGGCGGTGCGTATAATTCTTGCCGGTGGCCAGGACCAGCCTTTCTTTGGCCACATAACCCGGGTCCAGGTTGACCAGGCGCCGGTCCCCCAGGGCGAACCCGGCTTCCACCTGATTGGTGAAGACCTTCCAATCTGCCAGGCGGCCCGGATCGGCCAGGTGCAGGAAAGCAGCCAGAACCCGTCCCAGGGGCGCACCCATCTCCCGATAGTAGTAATCCGTGAGGTTGAACGGCCACCAGGGTCCCACCAGGTCCGGCGGGCCGAAACAGGCGCTGAGTCGCTGAATCACCGGCGGCGCCAGGTCCTTCCGTGTTAAGATCAGGCTGACCACGGGTTTTACCGGCAGCGGCGGTTGAGGAGTACTCATCTTTTTGTCGGAAAGCTACATTTTAGGAAAGAGACCGGGAGAAGGCAAGGGAAATTTCATGTGAAATTTAGCTTAATTATGGGCGCTGGGGGGGATAGAAAAAAACTAGGGAATACGAGAGAAAGGTAAGCCTAATTAACTCGTTGAAACCCCACCATATCCAGGGCAATCGCGTGTAGAAATCAAGTGGAAAGGACTTTGAGCAGGTAGGCATGGTCCCAAGCCGCTTTGAGCCGTTTAGCTTGAATGCCGCCCTTGAGGGAATTTTCCCGTTTCAGCATGTTGGT
>JAQTXE010000119.1 GCA_028688935.1 Syntrophales bacterium | reverse complement strand
CCCGCCTTCGAGACCGTGGAACTGCCCCTGCTGCTTACCCCTGGGTCCCGCCAGAAACGCCGGGAGCACGTGGAATTGGTCCTGGAATTGGTGGGCTTAAGCGACCGCAGCCGCCATTACCCGTCCCAGCTCTCCGGGGGCCAGCAACAGCGGGTGGCCATCGGCCGGGCCCTGGTCACCGACCCCACGCTCATCGCCGCGGACGAACCCACCGGCGACCTGGACAAAAAATCCGCGGGGGAGGTGATGGACCTTTTGAGCCAGCTCAACCAGGAATTCAAGAAGACCATCATCACCGTCACCCATGACCCGGAAGCGGCTCACCACGCCTCCCACATCCGGCGGCTGATCAAAGGGCAGTTGTTGAACGACAACAACCTTCGGCAGGAGGAGTAAAGGCCGCGCCAGGCTTCCGTCATCTGGCTCCCAAGTTGTACTTGGGAACTAAAATGCCTCCCATTTGCTGGGGACTTCCCAGGTTGAGGGCGAAAAGAAACACTGGTTATGCCACCTGACAGTGAAATACCCAAAAACGCCCAGGGCCGCTTTTACCACCTGGACTGCGGCCCCGGCGACTTGGCCCCCTATATCCTCACCTGCGGCGACCCTGCCCGGGCCAGAAAGATCGCCCGGTATTTCGATGCGGTGAATGTGCGCCGCCGCAACCGGGAGTTTTATACTTATACCGGCTGCTATCAAGGCATTCCCCTTTCCGTGATAGCCACCGGCATCGGCCCGGACAACACCGCCATCGCCGTGATCGAGGCCGCCCAGTGCGCCTCTCAAGCCACCTTCATCCGCCTGGGGAGCTGCGGCGCGCTGCAGCCGGAGATCGCTCCCGGGGACCTGGTGATTACCGCCCGGGTCTTGCGGGACGAAACCACCACCAGCTATTACGCAGCCCCGGAATACAAGGCCCAGGCTCACCCCCTGGTCCTTCAGGCCCTGGAAGAGGCCGCGGCGGAGCTTAAAGCCCCTTATCACGTGGGCCTCACTTGCACCACGGCCGATTTTTACGCCGGTCAGGCCCGGCAAGTGCCGGGTTTTCCCGTGCTGGAGCCGGAGAAAATCGCGCGTCTGCGCCAGGCCGGGGTCCTGAATCTGGAAATGGAGATGTCGGCTTATCTCACCCTGGCCGGGGTTTCCACCTATCCATTGCGGGCCGGGGGCGCCTGCGCGGTCCTGAACAACCGGATCACCGGGGCCTCGGTGTTTGATTCGGCCCGGCTCAAGGCCCGGGCGGAAAAACGCTTGATTCAGGTGGGCCTGCGGGCAGTGGAAATTCTGGCAAATAAAGGAGCGCAGGCTGGAAAGCCTGCGCCACCTAAAACTGATCACTGATCACTGGCCACTGACCACTGATGTTAAAACTCACCTGGCGCAATACCCTGCGGCACCCTTTACGGGCCTCCTTGACCGTGGCCGGTATGGCCCTGGCGGTGTTGGCCTTTTGTCTGTTGCGCACCATGGTGGCCGCGTGGTATGTGGGGGTGGCCAACGCCTCTCCCTCCCGGTTGGTGGTGCGGAGCGCCATTTCCCTGGTTTTCCCCCTGCCCCTGGCTTATCTTCCCAAGATTCAATCGGTGCCGGGAGTCAAGGCCGTAGCCTACGGCGCCTGGTTCGGCGGCGTGTACAAAGACGAAAAACATTTTTTCCCCCAGTTTTCCGTAGCCCTGCCCAGCTATTTCGAGATCTATCCGGAGTATCAAATCCCCGACAGCCAGAAAAACGCCTTTTTCCAGGACCGGCGGGGCGCGGCCGCAGGTCGCCAATTAGCGGCCCGTTACGGCTGGAAGATAGGTGACTCCATCATTATCCAGGGCCGGATCTTTCCCGGGGAGTTCCGCTATATTCTCCGGGCCATCTATACCGGCCGGGATTCCACCACGGACGAAGGCCGCTTCTACTCCAACTGGGAATACTTAAATGAGGTCCTGAAAAAAGAAATGCCGGACCGGGCCGACAAGGTGAGCTGGTTTATGGTGGAGGTCACCCGGCCGGAGTTGGCTCCCACCGTGGCCGCCCAGATCGATGCTCTCTTTAAAAACTCCCTGGCGGAGACCATCACCGAAACGGAGGCCGCCTTCTTCCAGGGCTTCGTCTCCATGACCGAGGCCATCCTCCTGGCCATCCAGGTGGTCTCCTGGCTGGTCATCGGCGTCATCCTGGTGGTTTTGGCCAACACCATGGCCATGAGCGCCCGGGAGCGCACCGGGGAATACGCGGTGCTGAAAACCATGGGCTTTAGGCCCCGGCACCTGGCCGGACTGATTTTAGGGGAGTCGCTGCTGCTGGCCCTGGCCGGGGGGCTGCTGGGCCTTTCTCTTACCTTCCCGGCGGTAATGATCTTTAAAACCAAACTGGGCCACTATTTCCGGGTCTTTCCCCTCACCCGGCTGACCCTGGCCTTAGGGTTGGGTACGGCTTTGGTGGTGGGGGTGCTGGCCGCGCTTATCCCCGCCTGGAGGGCCGGCCGGGTGGGGATTGCCGCGGCCCTGAGGAAAGTTGGATGAGAAAAACAGGGATTAGGGGTCAGGGGCCAGGGGTCAGTTTTTTTACCGATCACTGATCACTTATTACCTATTACTTATTACTGTGACCCCGGTCCCCTGTACCTCTGTAATTAAATATGCTTAAGCTAACCCTACGCAACGTCCTCCGGCACCCTCTCCGGGCCGGACTTACGGTCTTGGGCATGGCCTTGGCTATCCTCGCCTTTGCCCTCTTGCGCACCATGGTGGAGGCCTGGTACGCGGGGGTGGACGCGTCTTCGCCGGTGCGCCTGGTGACCCGTAACGCCGTCTCCCTGATGGCCAACCTGCCCCTGGCTTATGAAGCCAAGATCAGGGCGGTGCCCGGGGTCACCGGCGTGGGGCACGCCTACTGGTTTGAAGGCGTTTATATCGATAAAAAGCACTTCTTCCCCCAGTTCACCATATCCTTCCCCGGTTACCTGGACTTGATTCCGGAGCTGCTCTTTCCCGAAGACCAGAGGCTGGCTCTCATCCAGGACCGCCAGGGCGCGCTCGTGGGCCGCAAGCTTGCGGCCCGCTTCGGCTGGAAGATCGGGGACAGCATCATCCTCCAGGGCACCTATTTCCCGGGGGAGTATAAACTGAACCTCAGGGGGATATATAAAGGCCGGGACCCCAGCACCGACGAAACCATGCTCCTGTTTCATTGGGAGTACCTCAACGAGCAGATGAAAAAGCTGGCCCCGGACCGGGCCGACAAAGTGGGCTGGTTCCTGGTGCAGATCGCCTCCCCGGATTTGGCCCCGGAGGTCTCGGCCAAGATCGACGCGCTTTTTAAAAATTCCCTGGCGGAAACCCTGACGGAAACGGAGAAGGCCTTCAACCTGGGGTTCGTGGCCATGACCGAAGCCATCCTGGTAGCCATCCAGGCGGTCTCCTGGCTGGTCATCGGCGTCATTCTCCTGGTCTTGGCCAATACCATGGCCATGAGCGCCCGGGAGCGCCTGGGGGAGTACGCGGTGATGAAGGCCATGGGCTTTCGGCCCCGGTTTCTCACCCTAGTGATCATGGGCGAATCCCTGGTCCTGGCCCTGATGGGCGGGGTCCTGGGCCTGGCCCTGACCCCCCTCTTGGTCTGGTCCTTTCCCTCTTCGGTGATGCAGTATTTCGGGGTTTTTAACGTCACCGCCGAGACCCTGTTGGTGGGCCTGGGCCTCTCCCTGGCCGTGGGCGTCCTGGCCGCGGCCCTGCCCGCCTACCGGGCCTCCCGGGTGGGCATCGCCGCGGCCCTAAGGCGGGTGGGATAAGGAAAACAGGGGCCAGGGGTCAAGAAACCTCTAATCCCGCCCACATGCCCTTACATGGGTTAGAGAGACGGGTTTGAGAGGAAGGTAGTGAACATGATATTCTCATATACCGGTTGAATCTGGAAATGAGATGAATTTGAATTTTGCTGGATTTCAGATAGATTTTGCTTGGTAACCACCAACCCTCAAGGCTGCTGCACAGGAGAATTGACCCCAAAATGAGAAGACCGACTTTTCTTTTGATGGCCCTGATACTGCTGGCAGGTCTGATTGTCAGCGCTTGTTCCCAGGAAAATGCCCTGGGGAACGCAGTGGCCCAATTATTTAAGGACCAGAAACAGGTCAAGCAGGTTTCTTATGCCGCCTGGAAGACTGCCCGGGATGAAGGTCCCCGGGCGTCCTTGAAAAAATCCTCGGAGCTGCTGCATAAGGCGAGCGCCTTGGCGGATGAGACCTCCGGGAAAGGCGCCGCCGATGCCTTTGCCGCCTGGTGGTATAATATTGCCGCCCAGTATTGGACGGAGATCGAGGCCCAAAAACCGGGCGGGGAGAGTTTTAATACCGCCGTCGCCAGAATCATCAAGGCCCGGCGGGACCTGGAAAAGGCCCTGGGCTGGGATGAGGCCAAGGCTAATCAGCTCCAACAGGAAGCTTACAAGATCATGCAGGGTTATAAATGAGCGGGTTTTTAGAATCCATTTAAAAATTGTTTTTCTGTTATCCCGAACGCAGTGAAGGATCTCAACACATTGAAAGTACGAGATTCTTCGCTCCATTCAGAATGACATTTCATATTAATTCTATGATAGCAAATAATATAGATTTTTATTAATGGACCACTGACCACTAGCTACTGACTACTAAAATGCCCATACCCTTTTCCTATAGCTACCGCAATCTCCTGGCCCGGCGGCTCACCACCTTTCTCACCGCCGCGGGCATGGCCTTGGTGGTTTTTGTCTTCGCCGCGGTGTTGATGCTGGCTGAGGGTCTGCGCCAAACCCTGGTCTCCACCGGCTCCTATGACAACGCCATGGTGCTCAGGGCCGGGACCGAAACCGAGGTGCAGAGCGCCATCGACCGCACCCAGGCGGCCATCATCTCCTCCCAGCCGGAAATCGCCACCGGCAAAGAGGGCCCCCTGGTGGCCTCGGAGGCCATCATCCTGGTGAACCTGCCCCGGCGGGGCACCGGCCAACCCGGGAACGTCATGATCCGGGGGGTGCAGCCCGGCTCCTTCGCCCTGCACCGGGAGGTGCGCCTGGTCCAGGGCCGCTGGTTCCGGCCGGGCTCCAACGAGATCGTCTCCGGCAACCTCATCGCCCAGCGTTACCGGGGCGCGGGCTTAGGAGAGACGGTGCGCTTCGCCATGCGCGACTGGCGGGTGGTGGGGGTCTTTGACGCAGGCAACACCGGTTTTTCTTCGGAAATCTGGGGAGACGTGGAACAACTGCTCCAGGCCTTCCGGCGCACGGCTTTCTCCTCCGTGACCCTGCGCCTCCGGGACCCTGCCGCGTTTAACGCCTTAAAGATCCGCCTGGAGTCCGACCCCCGGTTGCCGGTGCAGGTGCGCCGGGAGGTGGAATTCTACGAAGCCCAATCCGCGCGGCTGGCGGACTTCATCCGCCTTCTGGGGTTGGTGCTCACCGCCATCTTCGGACTGGGCGCGGTCTTAGGGGCCATGATCACCATGTACGCCCAGGTGGGGACCCGCATCAACGAAATCGGCACCATGCGGGCCTTAGGCTTTCAGCGGCGCCACCTCCTCATCGCCTTTTTGCTGGAAGCCGTCCTGTTAGGATTTCTGGGGTGGGTTATCGGCATGCTCCCGGCCTCGCTCCTTAATTTCATCACCCTGTCCACCATCAACTGGTCCAGCTTCGCAGAGATCACCTTCCGTTTTACCCTGACCCCGGGGATTTTGCTGAAAAGCCTGGCCTTCGGCTTGGGCATGGGCCTGGTGGGGGGCCTGCTCCCGGCCTTAAAAGCGGCGCGGCTGCCCCTCATCGACGCGCTGCGGGCGGTGTGAGATTTGCGGGGGGAGGTGCCAGGGACTAAAGGTGGTCGGGGACGCCCGCCTTACGGGACCCTGCCCCTCCCCAACCCGCATAAATTTAAATGTAGCGAACCTTATGTTCACCCTAGGCGATGTGCTGGGCGAACACCAGGTTCGCCCCTACGTGGGTGCCAACATAGCTATTCTCTGTAAGCTCAATTATAATGCGGAAGCAGGTCAATAAGAACTGCGGCAGGGCGGGAAGAAAAGAATGGTCGGGACGACTGGATTTGAACCAGCGACCCCAGCGTCCCGAACGCTGTGCTCTACCAGGCTGAGCCACGTCCCGACTACGGAAAATTTATCGAAAACCGCGTTTTCGCGCAAGAGAAAAGAGGCATTAAGGATCGTCCCATCTAAGAGGGATTAGGGGCAAACTGAAATTTTGCTAGCTACAGTCGTTACCGCGCCGAACAAAATCCCCCTAAATCCCCCTTTATAAAGGGGGACTTTTAAAACTCCCCCCCTTTTCTAAAGGGGGGTTAGGGGGGGATTTTTCAGGCGCGTGGATGGGCCAAGGTCTGGTTGCATGAATGGTGAGCTTACGCCGGCACAGGCTGGAAAGCCTGTGCTACCGCTCCAAAAGGAAAAGGCCGGAAGGTGGAAAATTGACAAAAACTAGGAGATTTTGCCGAAGAAGGGGCTGGAATTGCTGGTTATTTATCCTGCTGGAGTTGGCTCTCTTAGCGGCCGCGGGCTGCGGCTCCCCGGAGTCGGAAAAAGTCTACGGCGGCCCGGACACCGGCCCGGCCTACGGGGACCTATTCATCGACGCCTCCATCGGCGACGCCAGCACCCTGATCCCTCCCCTGGCCTCGGACTCCGCCTCCGCCACTATCTCTTCCCTGATTTACAACGGTCTGGTGAAATACGACGGCAATCTGAACCTCGTGGGCGACCTGGCGGAATCCTGGAAGATCTCCCCGGACGGTTTGACCATCACCTTTAAGCTGCGCCGGGGGGTGAAATGGCAGGACGGCGCGCCCTTTACCGCCCAAGACGTCCTTTTCACCTACCGGGTGATGGTGGACCCCAAGACGCCCACGGCCTATTCCGGCAATTATCTCCAGGTAAAAAAGGCGGCAGCCCCGGATGACTATACCTTCCGGGTGACTTATCCTCAGCCTTTTGCTCCGGCCCTGGAAAGCTGGGGCCTAAATATCCTGCCCCGGCACCTCCTGGAGGGTAAGGACATCACCAAGTCGCCCCTGGCCCGGAAGCCCGTCGGCACCGGCCCTTACCGCTTCGTGGAGTGGAAGGCCGGAGAGAAGATCGTGCTTTCTTATAATCCCGATTATTTTGAAGGCCGGGTCTATCTGAACGGCTATATCTACGTGATCAAACCGGACCTGGCCACCATGTTCCTGGAGCTGAAGGCGGGCAACATCGACCGCATGGGCCTCACCCCCTTGCAGTACACCCGTCAGACCGCGTACCCCAAATTTGACCGGATGTATAAAAAATACCGCTATCTTCCCTTCTCCTACATTTATCTGGGATACAATCTGGACGAGCCCCGCTTCAAAGACCGCCGGGTGCGCCAGGCCCTGACCCTGGCCATCAATAAAAAGGAGATCATCGACGGGGTGCTCATGGGGCTGGGCCGGGAATCATACGGCCCCTACAAACCCGGCACCTGGTACTATAACCCCAAGGTCCCCAAGTTCAGCTATAACCCGGCCCAGGCCAAAGTTTTGCTGGCCGAAGCGGGCTGGCAGCCGGGTCCTGACGGCATCCTCGCCAAGGACGGCAGGCCCTTTGAGTTCACCATCCTTACCAACCAGGGGAACGACATCCGGGTGCGCACCGCGGAGATTATCCAGCGCCGCCTCCAGGAGATCGGCATCCGGGTGAAGATCCGTACCGTGGAGTGGGCCACCTTCCTCAAGCAATTCATCGAAAAAGGACGCTTTGAAGCCGTGCTCCTGGGATGGAACACCGGCCCGGACCCGGACCAGTACGACATCTGGAGTTCCACCAAGACCAAGCCCGGGGAACTCAATTTCATTCATTACCGGAACCCGGAAGTGGATAAACTGCTAAATGAAGGCCGCCATACCTTTGATAAAGAGAAGCGCCGCCAGGCCTACTTCCGCCTCCAGGAGATCCTGGCCGAAGACCAGCCCTATACCTTCCTGTTCGTTCCCGACGCCCTGCCGGCCATCTCCCGGCGTTTCCGGGGCATCAACCCCGCGCCCGCGGGCATCGACTACAATTTCACCAAGTGGTACGTGCCCAAAGCCGAGCAGAAATACACCATGTCGCCTTATTAATTGCGGTACGGCTCAATCCACGTCCCCCAGGAACTTGATGAAGGCCTGGAGGATGGCCCGGTCATAGATGCGGCTCTCTTCCCATTCGTGGCGCATGTTCCAGAGGGTCTCTTTGGGGCTCTTGGCCTGACGCCAGGGCCGCCCGGAAGTGACGCTTTCATAACTGTCAATGACCCGCAGGATTCTGGCCCAGGGATGGATGGCGTTGCCGGTCAGCTTCAGGGGATAGCCGGAGCCGTCGCCGTTTTCATGGTGCTGCTGCACCATCAACATGGGAGCTTGGGGGAAGTAAGATAAGTTCTTCAACATGTGATAGCTGAGCAAGGGATGGCGCTTGATCAGCTTCATTTCCTCTTCATCCAGGGCCTCGGTTTTGCAGAGGATTTGTGGGGGGACCTGGGTCATCCCTAAATCGTGCAGCAGCGCCCCCACCCCAAAGAGCTTGGCGTCCTGGTCTTGCAGCCCCAGGTAGTTGAAGAAGGCCAGACCGAAAATACAGACGTTGAGGCTGTGTTTAAACAGGAACTTATCGTGGTAATTGATTTTTTTGATGGCGGTGGTCAAATTGAGGTAGGCATTGTTGGTCTTGATAAACTCGAATACCAGGTCGATGAAATCCAGAGCCATCCTCATCCGGGAGCCGGTGCGGGCCCTTTCCGCGGTGAAGAAGTGCTGCATCCAGAGAAGCATGGCGTCCAGAACCTGGGCCGCTTTTTCCGGGTCTTGGCCGACGTCTTCGGGGGAAACCTCCTTCAGGTTGCCGTGCAGGTAGCCCAGGACCGCCTCCTCTTCCTGGAGGGGGAAATAGACCCAAGGCACCTTGAGGGCTTCCAATTTGCGGTGCCAATCCTTCTGGAAGATCTGCCCTTGAGGGCAGCAGAGAGTAAACTCGGGGGAGGTGTTATCCTTGGGTTTGCATTTGATATAGACATTGAAGGGTAATTCTTTGTTGGGCACCAGGTTGCGCAACGGCAAAGGCGAAAAAGCCCCTTTTTCGTCGCTGTCAGCCAGGGCCAGAATTTTACTGGCAGCCAGATGAAAATCCAGGATAGGGGCAAGGCCATCTACCGGACGATTGTTGGCGCTGGTGGTTTGCATGGGATGCCTGTCCTTAGCGTGAGCTCGTAGTCAAAAATCGAAGTTTACAACAGGCTATCTTTACAAACATATATCGGTCAAAAAACGGGAAGTGATAAAAAAAGTTGCAGAAAACAGCAAAAATCAACTATCCATGACGAGGCCCGGGCCTTACTGGCTATCGGCGGCAGCGTTGGGGAAGATTGGCCCTTAAGTTTGTAACTCCAGGTCCTCCACCAAGCGGTCGGCAAAGGCGAGGATGAATTCCCGCTGCTGGCGGGTGGCGTAGCCGATGCAGGCGCACCGCATGGTCTGCTGGCTGCGGATGAGGAACTCGAAGCGCACGAAGTCGTCTCCCAATTCCACGGCAAAACGGAAGGGGCGGCAATCCGGGTGGGCGAATTGCTCGGGGCTCAGCAGGTCTTCGGGCAGGTCCACCCACCAGATGCCGTCCAGGTTGGAAGCTAGAGCGTGTTCCTGCAAATACTCCCGGAGGCGGGGGATGTCTTTACGGCTGATTTCATCTAAATGATATTGGCGCATTTGTGATACCGTTTTCGGTTTTCAGTTTACCCTTCACTGCTTCGGCCGGCGGGGAAAGGGGATGTATTCCACCGCCGGAATCTGGCGCATGGGTTGGGGAAAGAGCCTCATGAGGTCCAGGATTTCCTTGGGTAGCTCGGCAGAAACCGGCAATTCCAAGGCCCGGGCGGCCTCAAAAGTAATGGCGAAGTCGTGGGTCCAGGTGCCCCCGGTAAGTAAGCGGGCCAGTTCATCGGCCTTTTCCGGGGGAAACTTATCCTCCAGGAGTTCCTGGACGCTGTTTTTCACCTGGGCGATGGCCTTTTCCGCCTGGTCCGCCAGGATCAGGGTACTGTCATCCACTTCGGCCACCGGTTTTTGGGCCACCGCCCGCAAGAGGGAGGCCGCGGGAAACTGTCCCAGTTGCGGGTCCACCGGCCCCAGGACCGCGTGCTCGCTCATGACGATTTCATCTGCGGCCAGGGCGATGAGGGTGCCCCCGGACATGGCGTAGTGGGGCACAAAGACGGTGACCTTGCCTTTATGTTTCTTCAGGGCCCGGGCGATCTGGGTGGAAGGGAGCACCAAACCGCCGGGGGTATGGAGCACCAGGTCGATGGGCACGTCGTCGTCGGTGAGGTGAATGGCCCGGATGACCTCTTCGGAATCGTGGATGTCGATGTAACGGAAAATGGGAAAGCCCAGCAGAGCCATGGTTTCCTGGCGATGGACCAGGAGGATCATCCGGGAAGAGCGTTTCTGCTCCATCTTCAGGAGCAGGCGCTTGCGGGCGAATTCCATGGCCTTTTGCTTGATAAGGGGCTGCAGGGCAATAAAGATTAAAAAGATCCAGAAAATTTCGGTGCCCAAGATCATTCCTCCGTGGGGGTCGCGGGCGCGCCCCGCCGGGCCCTCCGGGCCGCGTCCAGAGCGGCAAAAATCCATAATCCCAGCAGCAGGCTCAAAGGCAGAAAAAAGAAGGGGGAGCCTAGGAGATAGCGGAAGAGTTCCCTGACGACGTCCCAGGTCAGGGGTTTGGGGTAGAAGTATTCATAGTATCCCCGGGAAAAAAGGGCCAGACCGGCCAGGAGCAGGACCCCGAAACAAAAGTTGGTGAGGAGCACCAGAATGATGCCTTTCCTCCGGTCCTGGTTATAGAGCTGCCCCATGCCCGGAAAAACGAAGGCCGACAGCAGAAAGGCGATGATGGCTTGCCGCATGATGCCTGATTCTATCGGAAGAGTTTCAGGGGGTCAAGGTGTCAATAGCGCTTGCAGAAGTCCGCTTTTCCCCAGTGCCATCCTTACCCCAATCCATATATAGACAAAATAGCTAACAGGACTGTTCGCCGGATGCCAATCTTGCTATAATACAAGGGATTCAATTTCGAGGAATTTTGGTGTTTGCGCCAGAACCTGCCGAGGATACGCATACGACTCCAGGAACTCTTTCCCAGCGCAAGCTGCGAGTGACGGGCATCGTCCAGGGCGTGGGCTTCCGGCCCTTTGTCTATCGCCTGGCCTTAAACCATAACCTGGCCGGCTGGGTCTGCAACACCTCGGGGGGGGTGGAAATTCAGGTGGAAGGATTGCCTGAATCCCTGGAGATTTTCATCCGCCAATTATCCGCCCAGGCGCCGGCCCTGGCCCGGATTGACGCGGTCCTGCCCCTGGAATCCGAACCCTGGGGCGAGGAAGGCTTCCGCATCCTGGAAAGCCAAAGCCAGTCCCGGACGGAGGCCCTGATCCCCGCGGACGTCTCCACCTGCGCCGACTGTTTCCGGGAGGTCATGGACCCCGGCGACCGGCGTTTCCTGTACCCCTTCACCAACTGCACCAACTGCGGCCCCCGCTTTACCATCATCAGGGGGGTGCCTTACGACCGGCCCCAGACCACCATGGCCGAGTTCGCCCTGTGCCCCCAATGCCGGGATGAATACCAGGATCCGGAGGACCGGCGCTTCCATGCCGAGCCCACCGCCTGCCCCCGCTGCGGCCCTTGAGTCTGGCTGGAAGAAAATGGGGGCCGTATCGAGGGAGATGCTCTGGAAGCCGCAGGCCGGCTCCTAAAAGGCGGGAAAATCCTAGCTCTCAAGGGTCTGGGGGGCTTCCACCTGGCCGCGGACGCCCGGAACGAAGCCGCGGTGCGCGAGCTGCGCGCCCGCAAAGGCCGGGTGGCCAAACCCTTTGCGGTGATGGTCCGGGACCTGGCGGAG
>JAQTXE010000118.1 GCA_028688935.1 Syntrophales bacterium | reverse complement strand
CCGCCGCCGCTGCCGCTGCACAGAGCCAGACGTTGCACTTCCGTGGGCGCCTCTCCCCAAACTCTCACCTGTTTGACCCCGAAAACCTCCTTCACCCGCTTCACGACCTTCTGAAAAGGCGCCGCTTTGGACCAATTGCCGATGCGGCCCAGCCCTAAAGGCGGACTCGGGTTGGCCAACGGATAAAGATCGTAAGCCGGCTCCTCATAGGGGTGCACCGCCCGCAGGTGGGCGATGGCCGCAGGCAGACGGCTGCCCGGCACCAACACCTCCAACCGGGATTCCTGGGCCCGGGAGAGCGCGGCCACCTGCCCCCGGAAAGGCTGGGCCCCCTGTAAAGGAATATAAGTACCCTCACCCCGGGATGCAAAGGTGCAATGGGAATAACGCCCGATGACCCCCACCCGGTCATCCGCCAGGGCCTGGCGCACCCGGTCTTCATACCCCACCGGCACGAAGACCGTAAGCTTATACCACTCATCCCGGCTGGTTTCCTCCAAGACCTCCACCTCTTCCAGTTCCAGGAGCCCGGCCAGATAGTCGTTTACGCCCTCCGGAGCCACGTCCAGGTTGGTGTGCCAGGCGGCATGGGCGATGCCGCTCCGGATCAGGGCCGCCAGCAGACCGTCCAGGGGCCGGTCCTCCCGCACTGTAGTTACAGGCTGATAGAGCAGGGGATGATGGGTCAGGAGCAGTTGCGCTCCTTGAGCCTGGGCTGCCGCCACCACCGGGGCGCTGACCTCCAGGGCCAGCAACACCACTTCCACCCGGCTTTCCGGATGGCCCACCAACAACCCCACCCGGTCTGCCGCCATGGCCCAACTTAAGGGGTAAAGGGCGTCCAGCCGGGCTATGATCTCTTTTAACGCCACGCTCATAGGACGTAAAAAAGGGGTGCGCAGAGAGCACCCCTTGGGGTTAAACCCCTATGTACGCAAAGCCTGCGTATCGTTCTCGGTAGATGTCCGACCCTCCAGTATTCCAGGTGGTGGGCCCACCTGGATTTGAACCAGGGACCGTCCGGTTATGAGCCGGTTGCTCTGACCACTGAGCTATGGGCCCGAAGATTATCATCATGCAATCTATATATTAATAATTATACCCCTTTTATTCAAGGGGGTTAATGATTAGACTCCGGATTAACTCGCTCCGTTTACTGGGAATTTGCGTCTTGGCGTCTTTGCATGCGCCTTTTTCCTGACTCAGTGTTCAATAAAGCTTTTTAGCCTGGTGCTCCGGGAAGGATGCCGCAGTTTGCGGAGCGCCTTGGCTTCGATCTGGCGGATGCGCTCCCGGGTGACCTCAAAATCCCGGCCCACTTCTTCCAGGGTGTGGTCGGTCTTTTCGCCGATGCCGAAGCGCTTGCGCAGCACCTTTTCTTCCCGGGGCGTCAAGGTGGCCAGCATCTTCCGGGTCTGGTCCGCCAGGTTGAGATTGGCCACCGCCTCAATGGGGGTGGAAATTTTCTTGTCTTCGATGAAATCGCCCAGGTGGCTGTCTTCTTCGTCGCCGATGGGCGTTTCCAAAGACAGGGGTTCTTTGGCGATCTTCAGAACCTTGCGCACCTTTTCCAGGGGAAACTCCATCTTTTCCGCAATCTCCTCCGGGGTGGGCTCCCGGCCGATCTCCTGGACCAGGTAGCGGGAGGTGCGGATGAGTTTGTTGATGGTTTCGATCATATGCACGGGAATACGGATGGTGCGGGCCTGGTCGGCGATGGCCCGGGTGATGGCCTGCCGGATCCACCAGGTGGCGTAGGTGCTGAACTTGTAACCCCGTTCGTATTCAAACTTCTCCACGGCCTTCATCAAGCCGATGTTGCCTTCCTGGATCAGATCCAGGAATTGCAGCCCCCGGTTGGTGTATTTCTTGGCGATGGACACCACCAGGCGCAGGTTGGCTTCCACCAGTTCCCTTTTGGCCTTCTGGGCCAGGTATTCTCCTTTTTCCGCCTGGGCCAGAGTGGTTAATAACCTGTGCCCCGTCAGCCCCACTTCATGTTCTATTTTGCGCAGCTGTTTCTGGATCCTGGTCCACTGGACCTCCACTTCCGCCATCTTCTCCGGCGAGAGGCCCCCGGGGATTTCGGTCAAGGTCCCCCGGCGGTAGTCCCGTAAAACGGTGCGGAACTTGGTCGCCGAGATGTCCATCAAGGCCAGCAACTTGGACGCCCGCCGGTGGGCCTGGCGCACCACCAAGGCGAAATGGCGCAGTTTCTCCAGGATGTTCTCCAGATGAAAACGTTCCAGGCGCAGGTTCTTCAAGTGATCGGCCATGCGCCGGCGGACCCCCAGCAAACTTTTGGCTGCCTGGAGCCGGGCCTCGCTCTTTAAAGGCGCGGCCGCGAATTCCTTTTTCAATTGCCGGATCTTCTCTTCTTCTTCGCGCAAATTCTGAATCAGGGTCAAAACCCGGGATTTCTGGGTGGTTTGATCCAGGATGGGCTCATCTTCGTCATAATCAATCAAGCCTCCCTGGGGGTCCAGTTTCTCCTGCTCCAGCTTGTTGGCCAGCTTCATGATTTCCTTCAGGCCGTAAGGAACCTCCAGGAGGGAACGCAGCACTTCTTTTTCCCCGTCCTCGATGCGTTTGGCGATCTCCACCTCTCCTTCCCGGGTGAGAAGGGAGACCATGCCCATCTCTTTGAGATAGAGACGCACCGGATCATCCAGTTTGGCGACCCCTTCCGGCTCCGGAACCAGTTCCCCCCCGTTCTCTTCCAGTTCCAAAGGTGTGGTCAGGGTCACTTTGCGATTGACCTCCGCCGCCGGCAGTTCCAGGTCGTCAAAGATCAGGATGTCTTTCATCTGTTCATTTAAAAGGTTTTCAGGAGACAGAGAATCATTCAGGTCATCCATGGCCATCAGGCCATCTTCATCCCCCATGGGCATAATTACTTGGAATCCGTCCATACCCATTCCCTTAGTCATCCATCCCCTCCTTCTACTGCAGACTATTCTTTCAGGTCTTGCAGTTGCTGGTCAATTTTCAATTTCTGAACCTGCAACGCCAATAGCTCCTCGCCGCCATCCTGGGCAGCGGCCTGCGCCAGTTCCTTTTTGATCCTGGCCTGGGCCTTTCTGAGCCGCCGCCTGAGGCAGGCCCGGCGCCAATGTTCCGCCAGGAGTTCCGTGCACGGTTCTCCCTCCCCTAAAGTCAAGAGACAGATTTGTTGCCTCAGATGTTCCTCTTCCACCCGCGCCAACAAGAGGCTGTGATCCAAGGCGCCGTGTTCCCGGAAACTGCTGATAATCAACTGCATCAGGTCCTTGAGTTCCCGGTCCTCGAATTCCTGGGCCCATTCCTCCAACTCCTCCAGTGGTATAAGGTGGGGTTGGTGAAGAACCCATCTGATCAATCTCTCTTCCGGATTGACGGCCAGATTACCCGCCGGGTCCAGGCGCTTCGCGGCCACCGGTCCCGGTGAAGAGAGGCTTTGCCGCAGCGTGCTCTCTGCCACTCCCAGGCGCTCGGCGGTGAATTTAAGCCACAGGCCCTGCTCCACGGGATCGCTCAAAGCTAGAAAATAGGAACGCAACTCCTCGACAATGCGCACCCGGCCTTCCACCTCCAGGCCGTGGGCCTTAACCAACTCCTCCACCAGGAAGGCGAACCAGGGTTGAGCCTTGTCCCAGGGCTCCTGAAACAGCTCCACCCCGTGCTCAAAGGCGTAAGTGTCCGGGTCCAGGCCCGGGGGCAGCGGCAAGACCCTCACCGCCAGCCCTTCCGAGGCAAACAAAGGAAAAGCCCGGCGCATAGCCCGGGCTCCCGCAACATCCCCGTCGAAGACCAACACTACCCGGGATACCTGATTTTTTAACAGCCGCACCTGCTCCCGGGTCAGGGCCGTGCCCAGGGTAGCCACCACATTGGTAATGCCGTGCACCCTCAAGGCCAGCAGATCGAGGTAGCCTTCCACCACCAGGGCCGCGCCCGTCTGCCTTAAGCCCTCCTGGGCCTGGGGCAGGCCGTAGAGGGTGCGGCCTTTGGAATACAAGGGGCTCTCCGGGGAATTGAGGTATTTGGGCTCTCCCTGGCCGATGATCCGGCCCCCGAAGGCGATGACCCTTCCTTGCCGGTCTAAAATTGGAAAGATCAGCCGGTCCCGGAAACGGTCGTAATAGCCCCCCTGCTGCCGGGGCATGAGGAGGCCCACCTCCTGGGCCGCGTCCAGGGAAATACCCTTATTCTGCAAATGCCGCCGCAGCCCGTCCCATTCGTCCAGCGCGTATCCTAAATGGAAGTCCTTGACCACCTCTAAGGTGAGGCCCCGCTTTTTCACGTAGGCCCTCCCCTTTTCGCCTTTGGGGGCTTTCAAGTTGGCCTGATAAAAAGCCGCGGCCTCCCGGTTGATGGCCTGCATCAACTTGCGCTTTTGCGCCTGGCGGCCCCCTTCGGGTCCCAGGTCCCTGACGGTCAGGGGGATGCCGTAGCGCCGGGCCAGCTCCTCCACCGCCTCGGGAAAAGTGAGGCGCTGGTGCTGCATCAGGAAAGAAAAGACGTTACCCCCGGCGCCGCAGCCGAAACAGTGAAAAATGCCCTTCTCCGGAGACACCGTGAACGACGGCGCGCTGTCCGGGTGGAAGGGACACAGCCCCAGAAGATTCTTGCCCCGCTGGCTCAATTGGACGTACTGGCCCACCACTTCTTCAATGCGGGCTGCGTCTTTGATCTCCAGGAGCTTGTCTTCGGGGATGAATGCCATTTAGAAGCCCGTTTTCAGTTTTCAGTTGTTAGTTTTCCGTTTCCCGTTTTCCGTTTAGGTCTTCGGTCTCCGGTTGGTTCGTTTTCTGTTTTCTTTTTTCTGTTTTCGGTTGAAAAGGGGCGGCGGTTAAAAAAAGCAACGTTTTTGTTTTCGTAGGGTGGGCGTCTCGCCCGCCCGCCTCATTCTATTATCCTGGTGGCACAGGCTTTCCAGCCTGTGCTCCTCTTACTCCCTTAGCTCCACCACCGTCACTCCCGGATTATCGTCCCCGTGCATGGCCTTTACCGCATTGTGGTGTTTCAGGTGGTCCCAGACCGCGGCCTTAAGCCTGCCGGTACCCACCCCGTGGATGATATCCACCTTCTCCTGGCCGTGGAGCATGGCCTGATCAATGAGCCGGTCCACCAAGGGCAGGGCCTCGTCCACCCTTAAGCCAACCACGTTCAAGCTGGGGAGCCACTCCGGTGGTAGGTGCCGGCTCCGGGAAACTGAGCCTCTGGCCGGGCCCTCCACTCCTCCGGTTAAAGGAGTGATCTCTTCGGGCTGCACCCGGAGTTTAACCTTTCTCACCTGGACTTCCAAGCGCCCGTCCCGGCCCGCGGCGGCCAAAACCCGGCCGCTTAAGCCCAGGGCCGGTAAGAAAACTTTCTGGCCCACTCCGTATTCGGGAATCTCTGTTTTCGCGGGCCGAGCCTTAGGTGTCAAGTCCTGGAGCAATTTCGCCTGCTGGGCGGAAAACTCCTGGCGCAGGCGGCCCCAGGATTCTTGCCCTTCTTTAAGGCGCTTGACTATTTTTTTAAACTCGGCCTCCGCCCGGTTGATGCGCTCCTGAGCCTGGGCTTGAGCTTCCTGACGCCAGCGTTCCTGCTCCTCTTTAAAAGCCTGATGTTCCTTAGCCAGCGCCTCTTTTTCCCGTTCCAGTTCCCCGGCCCGGACCGCCAGCTTTTCCTGGTCAAAGGCCAGTTGCTGCCGGGCGGCTTCCACCTCCGCCAGCAGCCGGTAAGCCCTAAGTTCCTCCTGGTCCAGGTAGCCTTCGGCCTGCTCTAAAATCTCCGGCGAGAGGCCCATTTCCCGGGCGATCTTCAGGGCGTTGGAGGCCCCCACCACCCCGTAGGCCAGGCGGTAGGTGGGTTTACGGGTCTCTTCATCAAAGATCACCGCGACGTTGGCGAAACCAGGCTGCTTTTGGGCAAAGCTTTTGATCAAGGGGATATGAGTGGTGGCCGCGCCGTACGCGCCCCGCTTACAAAAAGCCTGGAGCAGGGCCAGGGCCAAAGCCCCTCCTTCGGTGGGGTCGGTGGCGGTGCCCAATTCATCCAGGAGCACCAGGGCCCGCTCCGGCAGGTGCTCCAGCATCTCCAAGGACCTTTTCAGGTGCGCCGAAAAAGTGCTCAAATCCTGGTGCAGGTCCTGGGGGTCGCCGATATCCGCGAAGACCTGGTCAAAGGGATGAAACTCACTCCCTTCCGCCACCGGAATGGGAATACCGCTCTGGACCATGAGGGTCAAGAGCCCCAGGGTCTTCAGGGCCACGGTCTTGCCCCCGGCGTTGGCCCCGGAAATAATGAGAAAGCGTTGCTCCGGAGAGAGTTCGAGGTCGATGGGCACCACTTCCGGGTTCCGGGGATTTTCCCAGCAGCGCTGTACCAGCAAGGGATGCCGGGCCTGGCGCAGGTCCACCCCGGGCTGGGAGCGCCAGATGGGCTCCCGGGCCTTGAAGTGCCGGGCAAATTGTACCTTGGCCTGGAGCCCGTCCACCTCCGCCAGGGACGCCAGAATCTCTTTAATTTCCTCCAGGTGATTGCGCACCAGGTCGGTGAGGCGGCGCAGCACCGCCTCTTCTTCCCGCTTTTCCCGGTTGCCCAGGAGATTGAGCTGGTTGTTCTGCTCCACGATGGCCAGGGGCTCCAGGAACAGCGTGGCCCGGGTCTGGGACTGGTCGTGGATGATGCCCGGAATCGCGCCTTTGTGATCGGCCTTCAAAGGGATGACATAGCGGCCGTGGCGCTGGGAAATGGTGGTGGTCTGAAGGGCGTCCTGATACTGGGACCCGAAAAAATTCTGCTTGATCTGCCGGTTGAGGCTCTCCCGGGTCTGGGACAGTTCCCGGCGTACCGCCTGAAGTTCCGGAGAGGCTTGATCCAGGATGAAGTTGTGGGGGCTGATGCACTGCTTCAGGGCCGTGCGCAGAGAGGCTAAGTCGTGGAGCGGCCCGGCCAGGGCCTGCAAGCGGGGGTAGGCGTCACCCTCCCGGTGGAGGTAATGCCGCGCCTGGCGAGCCAGACGCAGCACCTGCAAAATATCGTTGAAGGCCTCCGGTGGCAGGAGACTGCCTCGTACCAGAGCCTTGGCCAGCCAGGAGGATAGGTCAGGGAAATCCGCCAGGGGCAGTTCCCCTTCCCGGCTGGTAAGGTCTTGTAGCTCGTGAATCTCCTGAAATTTTGCCCGGATGCTGGAAAGATCGCTGACTGGCTGAAGACGCGCCAAGAAGTTCCGGCCCAGGGCGGAAATGGCATATTGCTGCACCACCCCCAGGACCCCGGGAAATTCCAGGGCGGTCAAGGTTTGCTCCGGCATGCCCCTCCAGATTTATCCTGGTAAAGGGGGGAAGGATCAGGAGCCTAAACGCCGCCGCACTATCTCCTGGACCACCTTCCCGTCAGCCCGGCCCTGCAGTTGGGCCATGGCGCTTTTCATTACCTTCCCCAGATCTTTGGGGCCGGCAGCCCCCGCCTCTTGAATGATCCGGGATACCACCTCCTCCAACTCCTCCTGGCTGAGTTGGGGGGGCAAAAAAGAGAGGAGGAAGCTTAGCTCCTCCTCTTCTTTGTTGGCCAGGTCGGGCCTCCCGGCTTTACCGTATTCAATGATGGCCTCCCGCCGCTGCTTGGCCTGAGTGTTTATCAGCACCAGCAGTTCTTCCTCGGTCACCTGGCGTTTCAGTTCCACTTCCCGATGGCGGACGGCGGTTTTCAACATCCGCAAAGTGGATAACGCCACGGCCTGCTTCCCTCTGAGGGCCTCCTTAAAGGCCTGATCCAGCCGCTGAGAAAGGGAGGTCATGAACCCTCAATCTTGCGGAGCTTCTTTAAAGCCCGTTTTTTGGCCGCCAAAATTTTCTTTTTACGCTTAATACTGGGTTTTTCGTAGTGTTCCCGTTTGCGGATTTCCGATAGGATTCCCGCTTTTTCGCATTGCTTTTTAAAGCGTTTGAGGGCGACCTCGAAGGGCTCGTTGGGTTTCACCCTGACGCCCGGCATCCATTCCAACCCCCTCCCCGCTGGGAAATTCCTCTCCCGCCGGTCCATACCCCCAGGGCCGGGCGGCCGTAAGAGTTGTGGGACGGGAAAGGTTGCTTAATCCTCAAACGAATATTTTTTATCATCTATTTTTAATCTGTCAAGGGGTATTTATCTTCCATGTCTCTTAAACACCGGATAGGCCTGGGCAAAGTTCCCGCCAGGAGCCCCGTTAATTGGGCACTGGACTTCGAGGAGGCAAAAAATTATTGTCCGCTAGGACCCTGGCCCTGAAAATCCGGGCAAATCTGATTATATTATTTGCATCAGAAGAAGAAATTCCTTTAAATTCACCGCCATCTCCAGGGTGGCCCTCCTTGAGCCACCGGCTTCCCCTTCAGTCCTTCCAAGTTCCTGGAGTTGCGGTTAAAATTTGAACCATGCACTTTGAACTTTTCCAGTCAGGTACTTGGAACTTTGCCTTAGCAAATGATATTATTTAGCAGTAAGCAGATTTTTTTCCCGGGTTCCTGAATCTGGTGGGGATTAAAGGAGCGGGGACCGCGATAATCCTTCACTGCGGGTTTTAGGCATGATGAAAGCTTTTAGCTTCTTAAAAAACCTGACGCTTTTCGCCCTGATCTGCCTGTGGTTCGCTCCCGGTCCGGCAGTCGCCACCAACCCGTTGCATGAACCTGATGAACTCCTGAAGAGTCCCACCCTTGATCTGGGCCACGCCCTCTATGCCCTGGACCTCTATGCGGGCATCCTGGCCCAGGCCCAGCCTCCCCAGGCCCCCATCTTGACGCGTCTGACCCGCACCTGTTTTCTCATCGGGGAATTGACCCTGCCCAGCCAGAAGCAAAAATATTATGAAAAAGGCCAGATTTATGCGGAAATGCTCTTAAAGGAGCAGCCCACCCGGGTGGAGGGCCCTTACTGGCTGGCCCTGCACCTTTGCGGCCTGGCGGATACGGGCGGAGCCATGAAAGGACGAAAGCTCCTGCCCCAGATCATGAAGGAGCTGCAGCAGGCCCAGGCCATTGATGAGACCTACGATCAGGCCGGCTGCCACCGGGTCTTGGGGCGGATCTATTTTGAAGCCCCGGCCTGGCCCTTTTCCGTGGGCGATATCCAGAAATCTCTCCAACACCTTAACCGGGCCGTACAGCTGGCCCCGGACAACAGCACCAACCACCTTTATCTGGCGGAAACCTTGATGCGACTCAATCGGCAGGAGCAGGCCCGCCGGGAATTGCAGCAGGTGCTGAAATGCTCCCATCATGCTCTGCTGGCCAAGGGCTTGGAGGATGATCGGAAGGAAGCGAACAAGTTGCTGGCAGTGGTCAAAGTCTCCTCAGAGGGTAATTGATGCTTGTTGGGAAGGGGTCCCCGGAAGCAAGCCGGGAAAATAACCAGGATAGGAGGCGGTCGGTGCTGCTTAAAGAGCTGGGCTGCCGATGCCTCGCTCTGTTTTTAGTCCTACTGGTGACCGGATGCGTTACCGTTAAGGTGGACCTCTTCGAAGAATCCAAGCCCCTGAAGGAAAAGGTGATTTCCGGCTTTGGCCGGGATAAGATCCTGCTGGTGGACGTCTCCGGGATGATTGTGGAGTCCCGGCCGCGTGGCCTGCTCAGCCTCTTGTCTACGGTGACCACCCCCGACCGCATCAAAGAGGTGCTGGATAAAGCGGCCCAAGATTCCCACATCAAGGCCGTGGTCCTTAGAATCAATTCTCCGGGAGGCACTGTCAGCGCCTCGGACATCATCCACCACGAACTGATGAAATATAAAAAAGAAACAGGCGTGCCCGTGGTGGCCTGCCTCATGGGCCTGGCCACTTCCGGGGGTTATTATCTGGCCCAGGCAGGAGACACCATTGTGGCCAATCCCAGCGGCATCACCGGCTCCATCGGCGTTCTGGCCATGAAATTGAATGTTAAAGGACTGATGGATAAGGTGGGGGTGGAAGGGGAAATGGTGAAGAGCGGTAAGTGGAAGGATTTCTGGTCCCCCTTCCGGCCCGCCACCCCGGAAGAAAAGCAGATGATGCAGGGGGTCATCAACAGCTATTATCAGGGATTCGTGGACGTGGTGGCCCAAGGCCGGAAAATGGATCTTAAGGAGGTGCGCCGCGTAGCCGACGGCCGCATCTACACCGCGTCTCAGGCTAAAGACCTGGGGCTGGTCGATACCTTGGGATATCTGGACGATGCCATCGACCTGGCGAAAAAAAAGGCGGGTCTGGAAGAGGCCAAAGTGGTGCGCTACCAACGCCCCGACAGTTACCGCCCCAATATTTATTCCGGGTTACCTGATTTTTCCTTGGCGGTAACCCCCCAATTCCTTTATATGTGGTGGCCCGGAGAACTGTAGCATTTTTTTTTAAGGTTTATTCCCCTCGGGCCGATAAGCCTTACAAGAGGCAGGAAGCTGCCACTTTCTCACAACAAGGATGGGTGAGGAAGTCCTTAAATTTCCCAAAATATCATCTAGTTAGGTGGCTTTCGGGGATCTAGGGACTCGTCTCCCGTCTTATGCTTGTTTGGGGTAGGGGGAGCCTTGCCGCTGACAGCAGCAGGCAACCCTTGACTGACAAAATAAAAATGCTTAACTTTAAATACGATTAAAAATTAGGGAATTCTATGAAAATTACCGATATTCACGGAACCGAGGTCAGGCAATTACAAAACAACGAGCAGACGAATGCGGTTGAAACCCGGGCGCAAAAAACCGAGGCCACTCAAAACGCCGATAATATCCAGCTGTCACAAAGAGCCCGACTGATGCAAAAGGCCAGTAAAGTCATTGCTGAAACTCCGGACGTGCGGCAAGAGAGGATTGATCCTTTGAAAGAGGCGGTGGATCAGGGAAGCTATCCGGTGGATCCACAAAAAGTAGCCAACAGCATGATCGCCAATATGCTCATGGAGCGCTAAAGCTCCAGGCGATAATCATGAATTAAGTAGAGTATTGGGGTAAGGGGTGTCCCGAGGGGGGGGCGCCCCGTTTTTTTGGGGGGCTCATGGAAAAGAACCGGCGGGAAGAAACTTGCTACCAACCAAATCGCCGGCAAAGGGATAGATATGATGGCCCCAGGCTTTAGCCGGCGACGCCCGGACTGGAAAGCCTGGGCCACCTTTGGCTTAACTACTTTAAATCCCGGACCCGCGCCAGCAGCAACTCCGCCGCCTGCTCCACTTCCCCCTCGGTGGTGGGCCGCCCCACGCTCAGGCGCACCGCGCCCCGGGCCGCTTCCGGAGTCAGGCCCATGGCGGCCAGCACCGGGGAGATGGTTTCCTCCCCGCTGTGGCAGGCCGCGCCCAAAGACGCGGCCAACTCCGGAATCCCCCCCAGAATATCGCTGCCGGAGAGCCCCGGAAAAGAGACGTTTAGCGTGTTGGGGAGGCGTTCCTGTTCCGGGCCGTTCAGCACCAACTCCGGATAGCCCGCTGCCAGGCGGGCCTGTAACAGGTCCCGCAGGTTTTTAAGATGCAGGCCGTCCCCGGCCAACAGTTCCCGGGCCAGGCGGCAGGCTTCCCCCAGGGCCACCAGGTAGGGCACGTTTTCCGTGCCCGGGCGGCGTCCCCCTTCCTGTCCGGCGCCGTGGAGCAGGGGGCTGAACTGACAACCCGGCCGCACGTACAACGCGCCCACCCCTTTGGGAGCATAAAACTTATGCCCGGCCAAGGTGAGGAAATCCACTTGCAGTTCCCCCACTCGCACCGGGATCTTGCCCACGCTCTGGGCCGCGTCGGTATGAAACCAGACCCCCGCAGCCCGGGCCACATCCCCGATGGCGCTGATGGGCTGCAGCGCGCCGGTCTCATTATTGGCGTGCATGACGCTGATCAAAATGGTTTTGGGGGTGAGGGCCCGGCGCACCGCGTCCGGGTCCACCAAGCCTTGAGAGTCCACCGGCAGGATAGTAACCTCAAAGCCCTGGGACTGGAGGTAGCGGCAGGGCGCCAACACCGCGGGGTGCTCCACGGCGGTGG
>JAQTXE010000369.1 GCA_028688935.1 Syntrophales bacterium | reverse complement strand
GGGCCCAGAAAGGTCACGTCCCCGCAGGCGCACTGGGGGCACTCGGCGTGCACCACGTATCTTCTTTTCTTGGTCATCTTTATCCTGTCTCCTGAATCAGATTATTTATGGCTCTCCGGCTTTGGCCGCTAGGGAAAAGCCGCTGTTGGCATCAATTTAATCATTATTCGCCGGCCTGCAATGAAGGAAATGTGGAACAGCCGCCCCCGGCTGTTCTTGGGCAGGCGAGGGTGCCTGCTCCACATCTTCCCGGCCCTCCCATCAACTTTTTTCTTCCTTCAATTCCTGGCACCGTTTCCGGGCCTCCTTGCGGCAGAGTTCCCAGATGACGCAGCCGGGGCGGAATTTACAGTAAAGACAGGGATCGGTGCAGGCCCGGCAGGCATCCAGGCATTCCTGGCAGTACCAGAACTCCATTTTCTGGCATTGCACGCGAGCCTCTCTTTCCGGGTGATAACGGCATTCCATTGATTAACGGCCCCTTTATTTTCCCTTTGGCGAACTTATATTATTATACCATGAGGTTCGGGGTGGGGGAGCCTGGCGGCCTCTTTCCCCGGCTGTCAATACCGGTGGATACGCAGGCTGAAGCCTGCGGCTCCCAAACTTGGAACCTTGAACTTTGAGCTATTCTATGCAGGAGGTTTTTCATGTTGCCCCTGGACGTGCATATCGAAGGCCGCAATCTGGAAATTCTGCCTGAATGGCGGGAGAAAATCGAAGGAGAACTGGCCCGCCTCCAGAAGCATTACTTAAACCCCATCCTCCACGCGCGGGTGGAACTCATAGGCACCGCCCACCACCGGCTCGGAGCCTTTGAAATCCACCTGGTGGCCGGAGTGCCCGGCGACACCCTGACCGTCAGCCGCCAGGGGGAATACGTCCTGCCCTTGATCGTAGAGGCCCTGGACGTCCTGGACCGGCGTCTGGAAGAACACTCCCATATCCGGCAGCAGAAGGTTAAGAGCCACGAGGAATTCGCCCAACAGGGCAGAATCCTGCGTCTCTTCCCGGAGAAAGACTTCGGCTTCCTGGAAGCCCCGGACGGCCTGGAAGTCTATTTCCATGCCCATGCGGTGAAAAAGGGCAAGTTCAGCTCTCTCACCCCGGGGCAAACGGTGCAGTTCGCCATGGAAGAAGGAGAAAAAGGCCCCCAGGCCACCTGGGTGAGAGTGGAGTGAGAATAGTAGCCAGTAGTCAGTAGTCAGTGGCCATGGAAAAAAACTGACCACTGACTACCGGCTACTGATTACTGATAGGGGAGATCATGCCAGAAGACGAGTTCGCCGCCATCCGCCAACGGATGGTGGATACCCAGATAGAAGCCCGGGGGATAGCCGACCCTCGGGTGTTGGCGGCCATGCGGCGGGTGCCCCGGCACCGTTTTGTGCCCCAAGGACTGTGGGATCAGGCCTATAATGATTACCCTCTGCCCATCGGCGAGGATCAGACCATCTCCCAGCCTTATATCGTGGCCCTGATGACCGAGGCCCTGGAACTCAAGGAAAGTGATCGGGTTTTAGAGATCGGCACCGGCTCCGGTTACCAGGCCGCGGTGCTGGCGGAGTTGGCCGCGGAGGTGTATAGCATCGACCGCCTGGCCTCCCTGGCGGAGCAGGCCCAAAAAGTGCTGGGGGGATTGGGGTACAAAAATTTCCAGGTGCGGGTGGGGGATGGCACCCTGGGGTGGCCGGAGGCCTGTCCCTTTGACGCTATTTTGGTGACCGCGGGGGCTCCCCAGGTGCCCCGGCCCCTGGTGGACCAACTGGCCTTAAACGGCCGCTTGGTGATTCCCGTGGGGGACCGTTTCTCCCAGACCCTGACCCGGATCCGGCAGACTAACGAAGGGGTGAAATACGATTATCTGGGGGGCTGCCGTTTCGTGCGCCTTATCGGCGCCCATGGCTGGAAAGCTGGAGGGGTGGATTTTTAACGAGCAGGAGTAGGAGCAAGGGCAGGGTTTAGTCCGCCTGGTCTTCCTCCGCCTCCTCCTGGGGCGCTTCCACCGGAGGCTTTACCTTCGGAAAATAGGCGGCCAGGATTCTTCGGGCCAAAGGTGCGGCCGTCGACCCCCCATGACCGCCATGTTCCACCAGTACGACCACGACTATTTGCGGGTCCTCCACCGGGGCAAAAGTTACAAACCAGGCGTGGTTTTCATAGTGATAAGCAGGTTTTCCCCGCTTTTCTTTTTCTCTTTTTTCCCGTTCCAGGGTCACTACTTGGGCGGTGCCGGTCTTGCCCGCGATTTCCAGGCCGGGGATTCGGGCGCTTCTCCCGGTTCCCCTCTCTTCCTCGACTACCCCCTCGAGAGCTTCGCGCACCGCCGTCAAGGTGGCCGGACTGATGTTGACCAGAGACTTGGGCGCGGAGGGGGCTTCATAGAGGACCTCGCCGGCGGGGCTTTCCACCTTCGCCACCAGTTGGGGTTCAAAGATTTGGCCGCCATTGGCGATGGCCTCGGTCATTTGGGCAAGTTGCAGGGGGGTAACCAGATTGTACCCCTGACCGATGGACACGGAGAGGGTATCCCCCTCTTGCCAGGGATGGCGGAAGCGGGTCAGTTTCCAGGCCGGGGTGCCGATCAATCCCGGCATCTCCCGATCCAGGTGGATACCGGTGGGACGTCCCAGGCCGAACAGCTTGCTCCACTTGGCGATGCGTTCAATACCCAGGCGCCGGCCCAATTGGTAGAAATAGACGTCGCAGGATTCCACCAGGGCCCGGTGCAGATTCACGGAGCCGTGGCCTCTCTTTTGCCAGCAATGAAAGACATGGTTGCCGGAGGTCATCTCCCCGGTACACAGAACGGTGTCTCTGGGGCTGATGACCTTTTCCTCCAGGCCGGCCACGGCCATGACGATTTTAAAAGTGGACCCCGGGGGGTATTGGCCTTTGATACAACGATTTTCCAGGGGATGGTCTTTGCGCCGGCTCAGGGTTTGCCATT
>JAQTXE010000117.1 GCA_028688935.1 Syntrophales bacterium | reverse complement strand
TGGTCCTGGTCCCGCAAGGCCGCCAGCTCTTCACTGACATGACAGTGTTGGAAAACCTGGAAATGGGCGCGTTTTCCAAACGGGCCCGGGCTTCTTTTAAGGCCAACCTGGATAAGGTCTTCGAGCTTTTTCCCCGGCTCCAAGAGCGGCCCAAACAGAAGGCCGGCACCCTGAGCGGCGGCGAGCAGCAGATGGTGGCCGTGGCCCGGGGCCTGATGGCCGAGCCGGAGATCCTGATTTTGGACGAACTCTCCCTGGGCCTCTCCCCGCTGCTGGCCCTCACCCTCTTCGAGTCCCTCACCCGCCTGAAAAAAACCGGCCTCACCATGCTCCTGGTGGAACAAAACGTCTCCATGGCCCTGGCCGTCTCCGACTACGCCTATGTCCTCGCCGAAGGCCGGGTCCACCTCGAAGGCGAAGCCCGGGACCTCCTCCAAAACGACGAAGTGCGGCGCACTTACCTGGGGATTTAATACCGTTTTTGGGTTTTCATTCTTTTGAAAAAAAGCCGGTGAAGGCGGGCCTCACCCGCCTCCCCCGGCTTTTTTTCTTACGCCTTTTTTTTTGCGTCTTTCTTGGCGTCTTGGCGCCTTTGCGTGAGGATAAATTTCCTTACAACTTATACCTTTCTTCCACGATGCGTTCCACTTCTTCTTCGGTGGGCATGGTGTCCCGGTAACCGCCCAGGTATTGGTTCCGGAGCCAGCGGAAGAGGCTCACGGTTTCGTTGACCCGGACGATCTCCGGGATATCCCCGCCTTTGACGGTCTTGATGTGCTGGTTGTATTGGCCCAGCATGGAGACCACGTCGTAGAAGGTGGCCGCGTCCCGCTTAACGCCTCGTTTGAAGGATTTCCCCTCCTTGGGATAGATGGAATCCGGCGCGGGGTTGCCGGTGATGTCCATCCGCTGGAAGGGCCGGCGCACCGCCACCTGCCATTTCCGGGACTCCACCATCATCCGGGAGATCAGCGGCCCGGCCCAGTCGTGGGTCTGGTGCCCCTGGGGGCAGGCGGAGAAGAATTCCACCAAAGAGGGGCCGTTATAGGCGATGGCCTCCTTGAGGATCTTGATGGCGTAAAAGGGGTTGTCGATGGAAAGCTTGGCCGCGTAGACGTGGGAAATGGCGAAGGCCTGGCTGATGATCCGGCGGTGCAGGGTGGTTTTGCCCGCATATTTCTTGCCGATGGGAGAAGTTGAGCGGTCGGAGCCGAAGCGGGTGGCTCCGGATTTTTGCATGCCGGTGTTCATGTAGCCTTCGTTGTTGTAGATCACCCAGGTGATGTCGTAGTTTTCGCCCAGGGCGTGATTGAAGGGGCCGTTGCCGATATCGTAGATGGCGCCGTCCCCGGCAAAGACGATAAGCTTGGTGAGGACGCTGCTGTAGCGGTTCTGGTAGGCCTGGTCCAGGCTGAACTTGGAGCCCAGGGCCGCGGCGGAGGCGGTGCCGAAGCCGTAGTGGCCCGTGGGGTAGATGCGGGTGTTGAAGGGATTCACCAACTCCGAGACCTGGTTGCAGCCGGTGGCGTTGATAGTGTAAATGTTGAACCCGTGGTCCAGCATGTGCTCGATGGCCCGTTTATTCTTCTCGGAGAGGATCTTCAGCCCCTGGTAGAAGGTGGCGATGCCCTGGGGATGGTTGCGCAGGGACTCGGCCGCGAAGAAGGTGAGGAGGTTGATCACCCCCTCGCTGCACCCGGGGCAGAGAGTATGCTTGCCGGGATAGAGCTTGGAGAGGACGAAGAGCACCTGGTGATTGAGGGCCAGTTGGTCCACATGGGGGGCCAGGTTTACCGTGTTATCCCAGGCTTTAAACTCTTCAGGAAGAAAGTCATTCTCCTGGACGTCGGTTTTAGCCATCATTTTCAAAGCGTCGGTGGGGCAGACCTGGGCGCAGACCCCGCAGCCCTTGCAGGACGAGGGCTCGGCATTGATGTTCAGGGCGAAGCGGTCCCAGGGCACCCCCTTGGGCAGGCTTTTAAAGATCTTAAAGTAAGGCCGGGCCTCGTCATTGATATACCGGTCGGTGATCGTGGAATAAAGGGCCGAATCAGGGCAGGAGGCGGTGCACAGGCCGCAAGCGATACATTTGCCGGGATCGTAGACAGGCAATTGGGCGCCGATGTAGCTCATGTCCCGGTAGCGGCTGGTGGCCGCGGGCACGATGGGCAGGAAGCGGTCCCAGGGCACCTTTTTGCCTTCTAAAATTGGCTTCACCATGCGGCGGTGGAAGAGGGCCTGATAATCATCCACTCGATTCACCGGGTGGATGATCCCCATTTCGTCTTTTTCCTTAAGAGTATACGAGAGACCGGCGGCGCCGGGGCGCTGACCGAAGTCTTCGGGCGCAGGCGGGGTATAAACGGGGTTGCTGGCGTCCAGAGCCTGGGCCCCCGGCGCCTTTTCGGAAACGTGGCCGGAGGCCCGTTCCGCGCCATATTTGAGCAGGGAGATGTTGGCTTCCAGCATCTCCTTCTTTTTGGTCCCTAATTTTTTCTCCAGGATTTTTTTAAACCGCCGCTCGAACTCCTTCTCCGGCATAATCCCCATTTCTTTATTGATCAGACCCAAGACCGCGGCTCCGGGCAGATTCCGGTTGAGGTGCAGCAGGGCCGCCCTGGTGCCGTCCAGGGTCAGGAGCTTGATGCGCTTGTATTTGATGGAGGCTTGCACCTGGGGGGGAAACTTAGCGATGACGTCGTAGCAGCTCTGGGTGGTATTGATGACCAGCAGGCCGTTTTCCTTGAGGCCGCCCACGTATTCCCGGAGGATCTGGTCCGAGAGGAATTTCTCATTGAAAAAGGCCAGCACGTCCCGTTCGGTCAATTCCGAGCTGTTGCGGATGGGTTGGGCGGAGATACGCAGATTCATGAAGACCGGCGCGCCCTTGCGGGCCGCGCCGTAGCGGGCCCCGGACTGCACGTATTTACGGCCCGTGCCCATTTCTTCGGCATAGATGAGGGCCGCGGATTCCAGGGCGGTCTTCACCCCTTCCGCGCCCACACCGATGAAGGTCATGCCCAATTCCCGCTCCAGGTAGCCGGGCAAGGGCGCGGGCCTCAGGGTTAGAGGCCCTTCTATGCCCACATAAAAATCCCGGTGGAAACGCCGCTTCTTTTCAAAGCAGGACACCATGTTTTCCACCACCGCGGCGGCGTCATACTTATTAAAATCCTTGCTCCCAAGGCCGTAAACCCCGTGGAAGAGGGTGGGCATATCCTCCCGGCCATAGACGCGGTGCTCTTTCTTGCCTTCCCGGCCCGCCCGGAGAGAGACCTGCAACGCGGCCTGCACATCCGCCAGCAGCAGTTGGTTATGGGCGGTGCCGGCCCGCTCCAGCACGCTGATATACTTGGCTTTGCGCATCCCAAAGGCCAATTCCTCATAGCAGGGAGGATTAAAGAGGACCGGCCGCACCACCCCCACCCGGTAACCTTTGGCGTCCCGGTAATAATCCACCACGTCCTTGACCACTCCCGCGGCGGAGCCGAGGATGACGACCACCAGGTCTGCGTCGTCCGTGCGATAGCACTCCACCACCTTGAGATTGGTGCCCAGGATACGGTTCATGGCGTTCATGGCCGCCACGAAACCCCGTTTGAAAAAGCGGTAGGCCAGGTCCTGGGCCACCTGCCCCTCCATGGTCAGATCGGTGTCCGTGAAAGTGCCGGTCAAGGCCCCATGCTCAAAGTCCGGCTGGTAGAGGCGGTTGGGAGGGCCTAGAAAATACTCCAGGAAGGTGTTGGAGAGTTCCTTGATATTTTCAATGGCGTGACTTTTGATGAAGCCGTCGCCGATGACCATGGTGGGGAGCATCACCTGCTTCAGTTCCGAGACCTTGAAGGCAATGGGCAACAGATCATGCAACTCCTGGTTGTCCGCGGCCACCAACTGGGCCCAACCGGCATTGCGCACGCCGTAGAAATCCGTGTGGCCGCAGTGAATGCTCAAGGACCCCTTGTTCACCTCCCGGGCCATGACAGTCATGACCACCGGCAGGCGTTTACCGGCCACGGAAAAGAGATTCTTGGTCTTGAGCACCAGCCCCTGGGAAGAAGTGTTATCCACATAACGCCCTCCCTGGACGGCCATGGCCTCCACCGCGGCAATGGCCGAGAGCTCGTCGGAAGGCTGAAAATACATGAGTTCCGAGCCGAACAGGTTTTTCTGGCCGTGGGCCGCGGCCTTGGCAAAGTTTTCGGCAATGGGGGTGGAAGGGGTGATGGGATAGCCGCAGAGGCCGTCCACTACCCGGGTCAGCACCGAGATGGCCGCCTGGTTGCCGTCCATCAGGACTTCCTGGCGTTTGCGCATGGCTTCCAGCATCTTTTCCGGAATATTGGCCAGGTCCAGGCTGAATAGTTCCCGGGCGTCAAAGCGCTCCCACTCGGTCTGCCAGTCAATGGGGAGGACTTGCCCCCGTTTGACGCTGCGCAGCTTATGGTAGGGCATTTGTTGGCGCAAGGTGTCAATGGCGGTGCTGGGTCTCATAGCCTGATCTCCTTCATAATCTTGAACTAATAAACTTCTTATACAAAAAAAATATTTCTGGCAATGAAATATCCATTGACAGCCGAAATATTATCCTTCATTAATATATATCATAATATTTGAAGGATAACAAATGGCGGATGGCTTTTCCTGGAAAGAATTAACCCCGGGCCAGCAACAGACCTATCAGACCACCATGGCGGTCTATCAGGCCTACCTGCAAGCCCGCCGCGACAGCCGCCCCCTTAAAGGCGGCATGCACTGGAAGACGATCAGGGGCCGGGAATACCTCTATCGCTACCGGGACCGTCTGGGCCACGGCGAAAGTCTGGGGCCCCGCGCCGCGGACACGGAGCAGCTCTTCGCCAGCTACACCCGGGAGCGCCGGGAGGTAACCGCCCGCCTGCACAGAGAACGGCAACGGTTAACCGAGCAAGCCCGGTTTTGCCGGGCCGCCAGGCTTAACCGGGTTCCCCCGGCCACGGCCAGGATCCTGCGCCGCCTGGAGGAAGACCCGGCCGGCCGGAACTTTCTGGTCATCGGCACGTCCGCCCTTTATGCTTATGAAGCCGCGGCCGGGGTGCTGCTGGACTCCGCCGTCCCGGAGGACCTCCTGGCGCCCTCCCGCGGCAGACTCACCTTGGCCGTGGCCGGAATGATGTCCTGGGAGGAATTCCTGCCTCTGCTCAACCGCACGGACCGCTCCTTTGTCCCGGACCCGGAGGTGGAGTGCCGGGCGGTGAACCGGGAGGGTTTCCAGGTGCAACTGCTCAAGGCCGGGAGCCGCCGACCCGGCAAGCAAAAAACCCTCACCGTGCCCGGGGCCCGGGAACCCCTGCCGCCCGAGGCCGGCAATCTCCAGTACCTGACGGCTTCCCCCAAATTTACCCAGATGGTCATCGGCCAAGACGGAGGGCCGGCCACCATGATGGTGGCCGATCCCCGGGCCTTTGCCCTCAACAAGTTATGGCTGAGCCAGCAAGAGGACCGGGAAGAAGCAAAAAGAAGGTGTGAATACCGGCAGGCCCTGGCCGTAGCCGACCTGGTCCTGCGCTATCTCCCCCCTTACGACTATTTTTCCACGGAGTTGGACATGCTCCCCCAGGATTTGGTGCAGAGCGCGGCCCGGTTCGCAGAGGGCCAGGAGCCAGAGGGGGAGGAAGACGGCATCCATTCACCTTACGAGTAACATCCTGTAAAAACAGGGATTCCACACCAAAAGTCTTTTCCCTCGACCCATTGCTACCTTGCCCCCTAATGCTTATAATTTTTACTCACCATGCACCGATAAACTGAAAGCGGAGAACCGACCAATGCCCTCCATAGGCGCTATTTTGCTGTTGGCGGTGGCCCTGGGTGTAGGGGTGTCCCCTGCCCTGGCCGGGGACAAACCGGCCCTGGGTTGGGTGGAGAAGGTGCGCCTTTATCCCGGCGGTCTTATCCTGCAAGCCAAACTGGATTCCGGAGCCGAGTTCTGCTCCCTGAACGCCTCCAACCTCACCGAATTTACCCGGCAGGGGCAAAAATGGGTAAAATTTCAGGTGGCCAATCATCTGGGGCAAACCAAGACTTTCGAATGCCAGGTGAGGCGGCTGGCCAAAATCAAGCGCCGGGGGGGTGGATTTCATCGGCGGCCGGTGGTCAAACTGGGACTCTGCCTGGGAAATTTGTTTGAGGAAGTGGAAGTCAACCTGGCGGACCGCACCGGCTTTATCTATCCTTTGCTCATCGGCCGTAACTTCATGCGCGGCAAATTGGTGATCGACCCCGCCACTATGTTCACCGTCGAGCCCCAGTGCCCCCAGGGGGAGCATGAGTAAACGGCATTTATATATCCTGACCGCGGTCCTGGCGGTGCTGGGGCTAAGTCTGTTCCTTTATAAAGTCCGGGTCTTGGATATGCCCCTGACCCCCGGACAGGAGCGCGACGTCTGGACGGTGGAGGCCCGGGTCACTTTCGAGGCCAAAGGTGAACCCGTCAGGTTGTCCCTGCTCCTGCCGCGGAGCAATCCGCGCTTTACCATTCTCAATGATGCCTTTATCTCCCCGGGGTATGGCCTGAGCACCAGCGCAGATTTTTGGAATCGGCAGGCAATTTGGACCATCCGCCAGGCCCGGGGGCTCCAAACCGTTTACTACCGGGCGGAAGCCCGGCGGTTGGTGCGGCCTGGACCTCCCCGGAAAGAAAAGCCGCCGGAGCCGCCCCAAAGCAACCTGGAAGGTCCGGAGCTGGCCGCGGGCCGGGCCCTGCTCCAGGAGGTGCAACGCAAATCCGCGGACACCGAAAGCCTGGTCTTGGAGCTCGTCAAATATCTGCACCTGCCTCAACCGGACGACAATCTCAAATTCTTGCTCAAGAACAGGCCTGATGAAGCCGACAGGGTGGAGTTGGCGGTGGAAATCCTGGCCCTGGCCGGGGTCCCGGCCTATTCCGTGCACGGCCTCCGCTTGCGGGAGTCCCGGGAGCGGCTGCGCATCATCCACTGGCTGGCAGTCTATGACCGGGATCGCTGGCGCCCCTTTGATTTCGCCACGCCCCGGACCGGGGTCCCTCCTGATTACCTGCCCTGGTGGCGGGGCCCGGGTTCCGTAGCCCGTATCAGGGGAGGGGAGCGGCTGCAGACGACTTTCTCCGCCAGCGTGGACCAGGAGGCCTCCATCCGTCTGGAGAGGGAAGGCCGGGCGTACCAGCCGGCGCTCATCAGATTCTCCCTGTTCAGCCTGCCGATTCATACCCAGCAAGTTTACCGGGTGCTGCTCATGGTCCCGGTGGGCGCCTTTTTGCTGGTCATCCTCCGGAACGTCATCGGTCTCAGCACCTTCGGGACCTTCATGCCCGTGCTCATTGCCCTGGCCTTTCGGGAAACCCGCCTGTTGCACGGCATCGTGCTGTTCAGCCTCTTGGTGGGACTGGGGTTATTGGTGCGCTTCTATCTGGAGCAACTGAAACTGCTCCTGGTGCCCCGCCTGGCGGCCATTCTTATCGTCGTGGTGCTGTTGATGGTTTTTGTGAGCATAGTCATGAATCGCTTAGGGATCCAGCAGGGGCTCTCCATCGCCCTCTTTCCCATGGTGATCATCACCATGACCATTGAACGGATGACCATTGTCTGGGAAGAACGGGGCCCAGGGGAGGCCCTGAAGCAGGGCCTAGGGAGTCTCTTGGCCGCGGCCGCCACTTATACTCTCATCCACAACCGCCAGATCCAGCACCTGTTTTTCGTCTTTCCGGAATTACTCCTCCTCGTGCTGGCGGCCACCTTATTACTGGGGCGCTATACCGGCTATCGTCTTTTCGAGCTCTATCGCTTCCGGGCTCTCCTTAAAGGGGGGTCCTGATGTTTACCCTGGCGGCGCAGCTCAGGGCAATGGGCGTGTTGGGCATCAATGCCCGCAATGCCGATTATACCCTGGCCCATAACCCCCGGCGTCTCTACCCCCTGGTGGACGACAAATTTCAAACCAAGCAGATGGCCCTGAAGGCTGGGATACCGGTGCCGGAACTCTACGGCGTGGTGGAGCGGGAAGTCCAGGTCCGGGGGATGCATGGCATCCTGGAAAAGCCCGAAGGTTTTGTCATCAAACCGGCCCACGGCAGCGGCGGCGACGGGGTAGTGGTGATTGCCGGCCTCCACCGGGGCCGCTACCGCACCATTACCGGCAATTTTTATACTCCCCCGGAGCTGGACCACCACGTCTATAATGTCTTAAGCGGCCTGTACAGCCTGGCGGGCCAACCGGACCAGGCCCTCATCGAGTACCGGGTGCAGTTTGATCCCGTCTTCGACGAGGTCAGCTATAAAGGCGTCCCGGATATCCGGGTGGTGGTCTTTTTGGGGGTGCCGGTGATGGCCATGGTGCGCCTGCCCACTCGCATGTCCGAAGGCAAGGCCAACCTGCATCTGGGAGGCTTGGGGGCCGGGATCGATCTGACCACCGGCACCACTCTGAGCGCGGTCTGCCGCAATGAGCGGGTGGAGGAACATCCGGATACCGGCGCCTGTATCAGCGGCCTTACCATCCCCCAATGGGAGACGATCCTGGACATGGCCGCGGCCTGCTGCGACCTTTCCGGGTTGGGCTATTTAGGAGTGGATATCGTTCTGGATAAATTTAGAGGGCCCCTGCTCCTGGAGCTCAACGCCCGGCCTGGCCTGGGGATTCAGATCGCCAACGGCCAGGGGCTGCTCACCCGGCTCCACCTGGTGGAACAGCACCGCCCGGCGCTTACCTCCCGGGAGGAGAGAATCGCCTTTGCCCGGGGACGCTTTGGCGTCAAGGCCGGCGCGGCCGGGTGATCCCGGGAAAGCCCCTTGCCAATTGATTGCAGGGCCGTAGCGAATCTTGTATCCGCCCTGATGCTGGGCGAACAGCAGGTTTGCCCCTACTTACAAAAGAGAGACCGCAAATAACGGTAACTGAACTGGAGCAGCTCCGACTCATCCGCCTGGAGCTCTGCCAGGGTCAGCCCGGCAGCCGCCGCGGCACGGGATACCTCGGGGTCGGAAAGTTTTTGCCGGAATTGGTCGAGATCATAAGAGATTAAGGCAAAAAGGTCTTGTCGCGACGCCTCCACTCCCTGGGGACCCGCTAGTCCCCGCCTGAGCAAAATCTCCAGCCATTCCTGCCGCCCCTGGTGATATTCCGTAAAGCCCTGGTCCGCCATCCAGGATGATAGCGTCCATTCCTTCTCCCCGGCAAATCCCCGGCAATAATCGAGCTGGCGGCAAAAATAGTAATCCACCACCCCCTGCTCGGTGAGCTGGCTCCCCATGGTGATGGGAAAGAGGCGGCAGGCCGCAGGCCGGTGGGCATAAACCGTGCATCCCTCATCCCCCAGGAAAGGGCAGCCCGGTTCCCCGCTCTTAAAAGGATCGATGAAGACCAGGGGCAGATGGGACCACTCATCGATTTCGCGGCGGGTGTATTGCTCCAAGAACTCCCGGGCAGTGAGTCCCAGGGCCTGTTTCAGCCGCAAGATGTCATAAGGGCTCAGGAGGATGGTAGGGGTGCGGCAACACTGATTGAAGCAGGCCAGCCCCGGGTGGCAATGGAATCTGAAACGGCTGTCCAGGGACAAACCCTGGTCTTTCTGTTGATAAAGGGATACTGCTTCCGGTTTTTCTGGGATCATCTATTACGCCACCTTTGGGGTCAGAGAATTTTGATTATCTGGAGGAACTGTCGGCAACCTTTAAAGATTTGCCATTTAAGGGGTTTATTGAAGTATAATAATGGAAAATTTATATCATTTTAGAGGCGGAAATGCAGAACTTTTCACGCATTACCTTTGATCCCCAGGTCATGGGTGGGAAACCCTGCATCCGGGGAATGCGGGTGACGGTGGGCACGGTGGTGGGATCAATCCCTACCGGCAAAACTATCGAAGAGGTGCTCGCGGAGTACCCCTACCTGCACCGGGAAGACGTACTTGAGACCCTGTCTTATGCAGCCTGGCGGGCCGAAGAACGGGAAGTCCCCATGGTGTCATGAAGATATTGATCGACATAAGTTCCTGTCAAACCACGAAGGAAAACATTATTAGGGATTATGAGGTGTTAGAAATTCTCGCCCATAAAAACAAATCCAGAACCTTCAGTGGATTCCCCCTTCAAAACGGCTCCCCCTCCCCCTCCGGCAAGGGCACATCAAAGGCGAAGATCACCCCGGCGATCATTTCGTAGAAGCCGCACAGAACCACCAACTCCACCACTCCGGCGAGGCCCACCGCCGCGGCCAGGGAATCCTGGAGCGGCGCGGGAAGGGAGCGTTTTTCCAGAACGCAATCAGCCACTTGCAGGGCCAACTGTAGATCGGACCTGAGGCCTGCGGGTTCGCGGCCCGTGCGGATGGCTTCCAGGACTTCTTCTGGAATCCCGGCTTTCCGGGCATAAGGAACATGCTTGACCCACTCGTACGCGGCTTTAAGCCGCCGGGCCAACCAGAGGATGGTCAACTCCCGCATATCATCCGGCAGGGCGCCCTCGAAGCGCAGGTAAGTGCCCAGGGCCCCGACCTGGTGGGTAAGCTCCGGATCGTTAAGCAAACTGAGATACATGCCGTCAATGCGCCCGCGCTTGGCCGCCAATCTATCGTAGATTTCTTGGGCCTCCGGGGAAAACGACGGCCGGGGATCAGGAAGTCGGGCCATGGCAGCCTCCTAATTTAATCGTCGTCAAGCCACTCTTTCTTGGCCTGGGTAAAAGGGGAAACCGGCGTGGTAAACTGTTTTTGGCAGCGCACGTCCACCAGAAAGGGTCCCTGGGCTGCCAGGGCTTTTTGGAAAGTGGGCTCCAGCTCAGCAGGCGTTTCCACGGTGGCGGCCGCCAATCCCAGGCCCCGGGCAATGGCGGCCCAGTCATGGACCGGCAATTCGGTGAGGGCCGCAGGGCCGGGGCCTTCCTTGCTGGCCCGCAGCCAGACGTTTCCCAGGGCGCCGTTGTTGATGACCACGAAGATGACGGGGACCTGGTAGCGCGCCGCGGTCTGGATCTCCAGGCCATGCATGAGCATGCAGCCGTCCCCGGTGACCACGGCCAGTGGGCGTTCCGGGCGGGCCAGTTTGGCGCCGATGCCCGCGGGAATGGCCCAACCCATGGGTCCCAGATTGGTGGCGGAAATATAGGTGCGGGGTTCGTAAGCCTCCCAATAATGGCCGCAGAAGGCCCGGTGCGCCCCGGAATCCACCACCAGCACGGTATCCCTGGGAAAAACCCGGCGCATGGCCGTCACCACCCGGGCCGGATGCAGGGGCACGGCCTCACTGGCCGGGCTCTCCACGTCATAGAGCCGGGGGCCTAGAGCCCGTATGCTTTCCAGCCAGGCGCGGCGTTGTGGTATTGAATCCTTCAGGACACCCAGCCGCTCCGGCGCAGCCTGGGACAGGCAGGCCAGGACCTCGCCGCAGTCGCCCACCACCGGCACCTCCGTCTGGAAGGTACGGCCCGGGACCGTGGGGTCAATATCCACGTGGATCAGGGCCCGGCGGGGCAGCATTTTCTTGTCCCAGTAAAGGGTGTCCCGCTGGTTGAGACCGGAGCCTAGGACCAGGAGCACCTCCACCTCCTCCGAAAGAATGGCCTCGATGGCCGGGCGGTGCCCGGCATAGCCGAAGACGCCCAGGGACAGGGGGTGGTCCTCCGGAAAGACGCCCTTGGCCCGCAAGGTGGTGGCCACCGGCAGATAAAACTCCTCGGCAAATTGGCGGAGCAAGTCGCCGGCCCCGGATTTTTCCACCCCGGCGCCGGCCAGAATGATGAGTTTCCCGGGCGCCTCCGCCCCCGCCGCGGGCGCCAGCACTTCCAAGATGCGGGCCACCGCCTCCGCATCGACGCAACGCAGGGGCGAGGAGGAAGTATCCAGGGGTTGCCAGGGGGCCTGCACCGCTCCTTTTTGAATAGCGAGGGGCAGGCTGGGATGCGCCGGGCCTTGCGGGGCCGCCCGCATCCGGGTCAGTGTGGCCCGCAAAGGATGGG
>JAQTXE010000116.1 GCA_028688935.1 Syntrophales bacterium | reverse complement strand
GGCAATCAGCAGTCAGGAAAACTGCTCACCACTTAATGCTCACTGTTACAACACCACCTCTTTATGACGGGCGGCATGGCACTGGATATTGACGGCCACCGGCAGGGAGGCGATATGGCAAGGCTGCATAACCACGTGCACCGCCAGGGCGGTGATCCTGCCTCCCAGCCCCTGGGGGCCGATACCTAAGTCATTGACCCCCTGGAGCAGCTCGGTCTCGAGAGCCGACAGTTCCGGATCAGGGTTGGCAGTCCCCACGTCCCGGAGCAAGGCTTTCTTGGACAGGAGCGCGGCCCTCTCAAAAGTGCCGCCGATCCCCACGCCGACGATAATGGGCGGGCAGGGATTGGGGCCGGCTTCCCGGACGGTGGTCAGCACCCGGTCGATGATGCCGGCCCGCCCTTCCGCGGGCTTCAGCATAAAGACCCGGCTCATGTTTTCGCTGCCGCCTCCCTTGGGGACCACGGTGATTTTCAGCCGGTCGCCGGGCACGATCTCCGTATGGATCACCGCTGGGGTGTTGTCCCCGGTGTTGGCCCGGGTCAGAGGATGGCACAGGGACTTGCGGAGAAAGCCCTCTCCATAGCCCTGGCGCACACCCTCCTGGATAGCCTGGCTAAAATCCCCGCCGGTAATTTCGACCTCCTGCCCCAGTTCCACGAAGATTACGGCCAGACCGCAATCCTGGCAGAGAGGAACATTCTCCTGGAGGGCAATGCGGGCGTTTTCCAGGAGTTGCCGGAAGACTTCCCGGCCGCTGGGGGACTCTTCCTCCGCTTCCCCCCGTTTAAACGCGGCCAGCATATCTTCTCCCAAATCATGGTTCGCGGCAATGGCCGCATCTTTTACTGCTTTGGTTATTTCCTGTGCGTCGATCTGTCGCATCAATTCTCACTCTTCCATATCATTTTTGAAAAATTGTTGTCTCGAACTCTGGCCAGAGGACCTCCCCTGCGTCAACTCCTCGCCTTCAGGGTAGAACGACTCCTCGGTACCCTCCGTGTCCTCCTCATCCCTTGCCAGCTCCTCTTCCGTGCCTTTGCGGGCCAGCACCGTAGATCCGCCAAAATCCTTCACCGGTTGGTTTTTCAAGGCTTCCCGCATATAGGAGATAAAAATCGGGGCCGCGGCCTGGGAACCGGTCTCCTTGCCACCCAGGGAGCGTTCATCATCCATGCCCACCCAGGTTCCGGTAATGACGGAAGGGGTGAAACCGATGAACCAGGCATCCCGGGTTTTGTTGGTGGTCCCGGTCTTGCCGCCCATGGGGCGTCCCAAGACCCGGACCCGGGCGCCGGTGCCCCGTTGCACCACCCCGGTCAACAATTGCACCATGGTGCTGGCCGTATGGGCGCTGATTACCTGGTGCCGCCGGGTATGATACTCAAACAAGACCCGGCCATCCCGGTCCTCTATGCGATTGATGAACGCGGGATCCACCAGAAAGCCCTGGTTGGGGAAGACCGAATAGGCCCGGGTGAGTTCCAGGAGGGTAACCTCCGAAGCCCCCAGGGCCGAAGCGTAGTTGGGAAAGATAGGGGAGGTGATCCCCAGCGTCTGGGCCATCTTCAAGGTGGCGGGCACGCCGATGGCCATCATCAGCCGCACGGTAGGCACATTGCGGGAGCGGGCCAGGGCGGTGGCCAGACTGATGGGGCCATCAAAGGTATGATCATAGTTCTGGGGCTCCCAGGCCTGGCCCCGCTTGCCTCCGGGAAGGGAAATGGGGGCGTCTAAGAGCGTGGAATCCGGGCGGAAGCCCTTGGCGACGGCCGCTGCGTAGATAATGGGTTTGAAGGCGGAGCCGGGCTGCCTCCGGGCCTGCACCGCCCGATTGAAAGTGCTGTCCCCGTAATCCTTGCCCCCCATCATCACCCGGACCTTGCCGGAATGCAATTCCATGGAGAGCAAGGCCGCCTGGACCATGGGTGCG
The DNA here is from genome assembly GCA_028688935.1 of Syntrophales bacterium. Taxonomy (GTDB): domain Bacteria; phylum Desulfobacterota; class Desulfobaccia; order Desulfobaccales; family 0-14-0-80-60-11; genus SURF-52. The sequence continues at coordinate 10,050 of JAQTXE010000116.1, read as the reverse complement.
GGCACCAGGCTGGCCGTCCATTTCCCGTGGCGGCGGTCTTTCTTAACCAGCCGCACCTGGACCACGTCTCCGGGCCTTAAGACCGCTTTAAGTCTGGCGGTCCGGCCTTTGCCGCCGTTTTCATCCTGAATCACTCCCTGATGTTCGCCCATGCGGAAGGAGAGAATATGGGTACGGCGGTCCTTATGGGAAACCAGGACTGTGGCCAGTTGCCCTTTCCGGGGGGGATACTTACGGTAATAGCGGTTCTGGCGCTTCTGGAAGGCAGTCAGGTCTTTGCCCCGGAGGTGCCGGAGGGGCCCCCGGTAGCCGTTGCGGGAAATCAAACCGTTTATCCCCTGGTTGATGGCCTCCTGGGCGGCTTGATGCAGGTTGACATCCGCGGTGGTATAGACCTTCAGGCCCATATTCAATATCTGTTCCCGGCCGAAGCGGTTTTCCAGCAGGGTGCGCACGTATTCGTTGAAATAGCCGCACTCCTTGATCCAATCCGGCCGGTAGGATTTTAATTTTAAGGGCTGGGACAGAGCCGCGGCCTCCATTTCCCTGCTGATGAATCCCACCTCCGCCATACGCCGCAGGACATAGGCCTGGCGCTCTTTGGCCCGCTTGGGGTGAAGATAAGGGGAATAACGGCTGGGAGCCTTGGGAATCCCGGCCAGCAGGGCGGATTCCGCCAGGGTGAGGTCTTCCACGTGCTTGGAGAAAAATTCCTGGGCCGCGGCTTCCACGCCGTAGGCCCCGTGTCCCAGAAAAATATGATTCATATAAAGGGTGAGAATCTCTTCCTTGGTCAGGTAATTATCGATGCGATAGGCCAGCACCGCCTCCCGGATCTTGCGGGCGAAGCTCTTCTCGGAAGAGAGCATGATCCTTTTCACCACCTGCTGGGTGATGGTGCTGCCCCCCTCGACTACCTGGCCGGCTTCCACATTGCGGATAAAGGCGCGGATGATGCCGGTGATGTCCACCCCGGGATGCTCGAAGAAACGGGCGTCCTCCGCGGCCACAAAGGCCAGGACCAGGTGCCGGGGCAGGCGGCTGTAAGGCACCTCGATGCGCTTTTCCGCATAAAATTCCCCGATGAGGCGGCCGTCCCGGGCAAAAATCTGGGTAACCACCGGGGGCCGGAATTCCTTGATGGCCTTGAAGTCCGGCAGATCCCGGATGAAGTGGTAGTAGATATAGCCGCCCACTCCGGCCCCCGCCAGCAGGCAGGTAAAGAACAGGCCGTAGAGCACCCAGGTGAGGCGCCGGGCCCAACGCCGCCGCTTATGGTACTTTTCTAACCGGTCCGGGCTGGATTTAAAAAACCTCATATCCTGCCATTATATGCTATTTTTCACCTTCTTTAAAGTTTTCCAAAAACTCCCGGACATGGAGCCCCAGGTGCACGCATTCTTTACCGGCCAGGCAGGCGTCCGCCTCCGACTGGTCGATATAAGTAGACAATTCATGAGGGCCATGGGTTAACTTAAAGACATAGGTTTTCTTGTCATTATCGAAGATCATGCTGCAAGCTATGCCATATCTCTCGATCTCCGGGTACATTTCCAAAATTTTGGCCTTTACTTTGGCAATCATGACTTCCATGGCTGTCTCTCCTAGGGGCTGAATTTGGCGGGCCGCGGCTGTCTTCCTGGGAATTACCGCCGGGTCTGGGGGATGGAGGTCACAGGTGACGGGCCACCAAGCTTTGCCTGCCCCCATCAGCTCTTCTTCAGGTTCCAGCCGCAGACCGCCTGTTTATAAGTTAGGAGGGCCAAGGCGCAAGGGCAATAAGCCAAGCAATTTTCTCGCCAAAATCGGCCAAAATTCCCGGGGATCAATGCCGCCGGTGGTACCTCACTTCAAGCTGAAGGCCCGGGGGAGGAGCCGGGCCAGGGAAATTTCCTCCGGGCCGTCCGGGCCGGAGAAAATAATGACGGCTTCCGGTGCGAACTCGAAGATCACCTGGCGGCAGGCGCCGCAGGGGAGGCAGGGCCCGGGATGCTCGCAGACCACCGCCAGGGCTTTAAGGTGCATCTCCGGGCCTTCGGCGGCCACGGCGCTAAAGATGGCGGCGCGCTCGGCGCAGATCGTCAGGCCGTAGGAGGCGTTCTCCACGTTGACACCGGTGTAGATCTGGCTCTGGGCCGTCAAGACCGCGGCCCCCACCCGGAAACGGGAATAGGGGGCATAGGCCCGGCTTAAGGCCTCCCGGGCCCGGGCCAGCAGCAGAGCCCGGTCTTTTTCGGATATCGCTAAGGAGTTCATAGTTGGTTGAGATGATTTATTACCTAGAATACCCTATAGCCTCTGGAGTTCAAGCCCCCAGTGCCAATTCCCGATCAAATGGATCTTTTTGTAGGGGCGAACCTTGTGTTCGCCCGGCAGCATCCAGGGCGAACACAAGGTTCGCCCCTACAGTTTGACGCCTTTTGTTTGCGAGTTGGTATGACAAGTGAATCCGGCCAATCATCTCTTGCCTTCCCTCTGCCGATATGGAACATTATTTGTCAGAACCTGCGGTGAGGCTGTTCTTGATGAAGTTTGTGCCCAACATCAGACGCGTGCTGTTTTTAAACGCCCTGAGCCTCGGCCTCATCCTGGCAATTTTCCTGGCCCTGTTTTATCCCGCCTGGGAAGCCGGACACCTGGGCGGCGGGCAGCGGCAAACCGTGGTGGAAAATACCGGGGAGTATACCGTTTCTCCGGACTGCCATCAGGCCCGGAAAACCGCGGATAAATTCCAGACGCTGATGCCCCTGGCCGTCCTGGGCCTGGTCCTCCTGACCTCCATCGGCCTGATGATTTTTCAGTTCACCGAGATTCCCCGCTACGTGGAGTTGACGGCCGCGGGGGTGAAGTGGGGCCGTTGGCGGCAACCGGAAGTCTTTATTCCTTATGCAGAAATCATCGAGGTCTATGAAAGGCCCGCAGGCCGCCTGACCTCCGGAGCCATCTGCCTCCGCACCATAGATAAACCACGCCTGGGCTACCGCCTGGCCTTCAACGCCTACCCCCAGGCCGGAGAGATTTACCGGGAGTTGCAGCTTAGGGTTGCCAAAGAACAATATGGTACCATCCCTATTTGATCTGTCAATTTGGCCGCACGATTCTGACATTCGCAGAGCCAACTGCCGGAGCCGACGTCTGCTCCCAATGCTGCACGACCATGATCGTTTCTTGGTCCGTCTCAAGAAGGGCCTCGTTCACGAGGCCAATAAGTTCTATGAGCGCGTCGTGATAGGCTCTCATTTCTCGATCAACATACTCCTTGGCTTTAGTAGATACATATTTGATACTTCCACCGTCCTCAACGCTAAGTAACATCGCAGCAGGACCGTCCAGCAGACTTGGAGGCAACCTCGTAGTAAGCATTCCTGCGTAACGGCTATTAACAAGCTGTTCCACTAGATCAAGATCACCTGGGAATAATCCTGCACCAAATTTATCGACGGCGCTTTCAAGACGGTCAATAAAATCCTTAAATCCCAAGTTTAGATATTGGCCCCAGCTCATTTCAGGGAACGCAGGTGCCTTAGCGGCGAAATCCAGATAAACAATAGTATTATAAAACGTTTCATTAAAAAAGATTTTCGGTTTCACTTGACGTTGTGGGTTATCTGGCGCTTCGGTAGATGTTGCCTTGAACATGTCGAATAGAGTACCGAGATGACGGCGCAATGCGAGGGACAAAGACCGCAATGCGATCCGCCGTCGATGATCGGCAAGCTTCTTCTCTCTATGTCTTATGTATGATTCCAATAATAGAAACGTGAGGAGGGCACCAGCCAATCCCGTTGCCAGATTCCCGAATAAAACTTTCCAGTCATTAGAAAAGATATCTTTGAAATAAAAGAATAGAGATAATACAAATAAAAATAACAAGGCCAGCAAGGGAACACGCATGTCTTTCAGTGTCTCCCTTAGGTGATCTGGAATTTTTACGAGACGTTTCACTCTGCTAATCTCTTTGATACTTATTAATAGTTAAAGGGGTCACAAATGTAAACCTCCATTTTTTGCCAATCTCTTTATTTAATTGCAAGTTTACATATGGTTATCATTGGTGGTTCTCAGATTCAGGGTCAAGTGGCGTGGTAAGAAAAGGGACACTTCCTATTTCTATTATTTTTTCCCCACTGTATTCGGTCTATCTTAAAAAAAATAGGAAGTGTCTCTATTGTAGCTCACCTACTAAAAGCCCGATCCAACGTCCGGTATTGAATCGCTTCGGCGACCATGGCGGGGGTGATTTGGGCCGCGCCTTCCAGGTCGGCGATGGTGCGGGCGATTTTGAGGATGCGGTGGTAGGCCCGGGCGGATAGGCCTAAGCGCTCCATGGCCGCCTCCAGGAGTTTTTGTGATTCCGGCCCCAGGGGGCAGTGCTGCTTCACCAGCCGGGAGGTCATGTGGGCGTTGGCGTAGATGCGGCTTTTGGCAAAACGCCGGGCCTGGACCTCCTTGGCCCGTTCCACCCTGGCCCGCAGTTGTAGAGAACCCTCCCCGCCCTCCGTGGCCGCCAGTTCCTGGAAGCGCACCGCGGGCACCTGGATCTGGATGTCGATGCGGTCCAGGAGCGGCCCGGAGATGCGGCCCCGGTAGTTTTTGATCTGGTTGGGGGTGCAGGCGCAGTTGCGCTTGGGGTCCCCGTAGAAGCCGCAGGGGCAGGGGTTCATGGCCGCCACCAGCATGAAGCGGGCCGGGTAGGTCAGGGAGGTGGCCGCCCGGGAGATGGTCACCCGGCCCTCTTCCAGGGGCTGGCGCAGGACCTCCAGGGTGGAGCGCTTGAATTCGGGAAGCTCGTCCAGAAAGAGCACGCCGTAATGGGCCAGACTCACCTCCCCGGGGCGGGGGGTGGTGCCGCCGCCGATTAAACCCGCGTCGGAAATGGTGTGGTGAGGCGAACGGAAGGGACGGGTGGTGACCAGGGCCTGATCCCGGGGCAGCAAGCCCATGATGCTGTAGACCTTGGAGGTCTCCAGGGCCTCTTCAAAGCTTAGAGGAGGGAGGATGCTGGGCAGCCGCCGGGCCAGCATGGTCTTGCCCGCGCCCGGAGGCCCCACCATGAGGACGTTGTGGCCGCCCGCGGCAGCGATCAAGAGCGCCCGTTTCACCGGCTCCTGGCCTTTGACTTCCCGAAAATCCAGGTCCACGGCCGGGTCCCAGGCCAGGGTCTCCACCTGAAGGGGCGCGGCAGGGGCCAGGACCTCCCGGCCCGCCAAAAACTCTACCACCTGGGCCAGGGTCTGGGCGGGATAGACCTCGATCCCCTGGACCACCCCCGCTTCCCGGGCGTTTTCCTGGGGCAGGATGAGGGCCGCTTGCGCTTCCCGGGTGGCCAGGGCCATGGAGAGCACCCCCCGGGTAGGCTTGAGGCGGCCGTCCAGGGAGAGTTCTCCGAAGATGAGGTAGTTATCCAGGGATTCCGGGGGCACCACCCCCTGGGCCGCGAGGAGACCCACGGCCACCGGCAGGTCGAAGCCGGTGCCTTCCTTGCGCACGTCCGCGGGGGCCAAATTTATGGTGATGCGGCGGCGGGGGAACTGGTAGCCGGAATTGCGCAGGGCGGCCCGCACCCGGTCCTGGCTCTCCCGGACCGCCACCTCCGGCAGGCCCACGGTGATAAACTTGGATTGCCCCGGAGACAGGTCGACCTCCACCTCCACCAGGTAGGCGTCCACTCCCCGCAAGGCGCCGCTTTTCACCCGGGCCAACATGGGCCTCCCCCTGTTCAGGCGAAAGTTATTCTTATTGCCAAAAGTTTTTTATGCCCCCCTCACCCTAGCCCTCTCCCCCCGCTGGGGGGAGAGGGGATAAGAGGAAAGAACTTTTGACAAATATTATATTATGAGTGAGTCGTCAGGGGCATAAAACCGGGCGACAGGAAAAACGGAGGGAAAAAGAGTACAGAATAACTAACCGGAAACTCTTCGCCGTCCACCCCTGAAAATTTCCCCTATCCTCCCATAATGAGGGAAATTTTCAAGGGTTTCTTTAAACCTTAACCTGCACGGACGTCCGGCTCTGATCGGCCAAGGATAAGAATTCTTTCAGCATTTCCAGGGTCAGCAGGACCTGCCCTTTGACCTGGGCGTGCCGTTTTTTCAGCAAGTGGTAGTAGTTTTCCATCTGCTCCCGGACCTGGTTGACTTCGTAGAGATTGAGGTTGGCGCCCAGGCGCACGTCCCGGTGCTTCAGGGCTATCTGGTTATAATTATAAAGTTCGTCCAGCAGGGCTTTAAAATTGATATAGGTTTCGATGATCTTCTTGCCCGCTTCCGGTTCCAGCGTCCCTAATAACTGGGCGGAGTTGTCATAGACGCTGAAATAGTTGTGGGTGGCGGTAAAGATCACCGCCTCCGGCAGATCCTCTCCCTTGTGAGCTTTCTCCAGGGGCGCGCCCACCACCGCCATGTATCTTTCCCAGAGCGCGGTCAATTCCGCGTTGAGCGCCTGAAAGAGATTGATCATCTGGGTGCTTTTCGCGTCAAAGTCCCGCTTCTGGGCATAGCGATACTGCCCATAGGCCACGGCCTTGCTGCCCACCACCGCGCCGATAAGGGCGGCTATCAACCCCACAATGAGACTCGGAACCAGATTCTCCATTTTTGCCTATTTAAGAAGGTCTAGATTTAACTGCGCGGTACCGTATCACAGTTTCAGAGGACTGCCCATCTCTTCCAGTCCTCCATTCCTTCTAGTCCTTATCGGCTTTTTGGCGAAAAAAAACCAGGCAATTTACTTGCCTGGCATATCTATTCTTAAAATTGATTTTTTCTGGCCGCGGCCGCCGGGCTATTTGGCCTGGGATTCCGCCAACCTGGCATGTTCCACTTTCAGGCAATGGTCCATGACCACTTGCAAGCCGGCCTCCCTGGCTTTGCGGGCGGACTCGGGCTCCACCAGGCCCAATTGCATCCACACCGCTTTGGCCCCTACTTGCAGAGCCTCATCGACAATGGCGGGAATGGCCTCCACGTTCCGGAAGATGTCCACCACTTCTACGGGGAAGGGAATGTCTTTCAGGCTGGGGTAGCACTTCTCCCCCAGTATTTCCCGTTGGCCGGGATTAACGGGGATGATGCGGTAGCCGTGCTGCTTAAGATACTCGGCCACCCGATAGCTGGGGCGGTCGGGCTTGGGAGACAGGCCCACCACCGCCACCACCCGGTAGTTTTTGATGATGTCGGCAATTACCTGGGGGTCGGCATTAGGCGCGTCGCTAGTCATCTGGCCTCCTGAAAAGGGAAAACGGGGAAGAGGGGAAAAGGGAAATTAACTGCTGCTCTCTTTTTACCTTTTCCCCTTTTTCCCTTTTAACCCCTTAATTACTTTTTTCAACCCCTGCTCCCGGTATATCACCAAAGTCTCTTAGCAGTGGCTCTTTAAAACGTCATGGTGGTGGCCCCGGGACCCGGGCCCAGGCGGGGCTGGATGACGTCGCTGGCCTCGATTTTCAGGACCATTCTGATGTATTGGTAAGCAAACTTCAGGAGTTCCTCATCGTCATCCCAGATCCTTTCCTTGACGTCGTCATCCACGTCAAAGATTTGCAGAAACCGGCTCTTGAAAATGAAATCCCGGAACTGGTCCAGATCGTACATGACCATGTGAAAGAGCTTGTTGCCCTTGTCATCGGTGACCGGACCGCCATCTTCGGCCCGGCGGAGCATCAAGGTCTTCCAGGTGAGATTCATTTCATCGTACTTATCCACCCCCTGGTCCGCCCGCCAGGAGGCCACGGACCATTCGGCGTCTTCTTCATAGCCCCGGCAGTGAGGCTCCCGGACGAAAAAAAAGAATTCTTCCACCCCTTCCTCGGTGATCAGGGTGCCCTGACCGATGGGATAGTAACGGCAGGTGGCGGGGCGATCAGTGTAGACCTCGCAGCCGGTCACCGGCTTGACAAAGGGGCATTTGCCTTGAAACCGGGGCATATCCATAATCACCAGGGGCAGCCCCGACTTATCATGATATTCCGTGCGGGTGTACTTATCCAGGAACTCTCCGGAGGGTATGCGCAGACGGTTTTTCAGCCGTAAGATATCGTAAGGGGTGAGGATGATGGTGGTTTTGCCGCAGCACTCGGTGAAACAAGAGATCCCAGGGTAGCACTTGAACTTAAAGCGGCTGTCCTTGGTGAGCTGGGTGGGCTCCACCACCTGCATGTTCAGATCAACCATACAATGCTCCTTCAGGTATTTTCTATATTATGGAATATCTTATCAAAATTTTTGCCAAAATGAAATGGCGGGGTATTTAAAGAAGGATGACTTTCAAACCGTGTTAAAGCCTAGACTCCTTCATTAATTTTCCTTAAAATTTCGGAAATATTTTCAGGTGTTCCCTTGGATGCCAATTTCTGGACGGACTTTTCAATTTTCCGCCGCCATGAGCCAGGCAGGCTGTGCATAATACGACTGGCCTCACGCAGCAGATCCTGATCGACGGCAATTCTCTTCCCCACCGCCACCACCTGGATATAGTCTTTCTCACTTTTGTTTTTTCTTTTGGGTAAATCAGCGATTAAAAGCTTATGCCACATAAATGCCGGCAAAGAAGGCAGGGCGATGCGGCCGATATCCCGGAGCGTTACCATGACCTTATTTTCCAGCAATAGATTAAGGTAGGGAAGCGGTATGGGCACGGTGGATAATTCTTTAACTGGAGGCGACGGCTCCCTGGCGCCACTGCCTCTTCTTGGCTGGAGAAATTCTATCTTCAAACCATTTCCTTCATAGAATATGGCGCCATCGGTGGCAAAATCTTGCCTGAAACCGAGTTCCTTGAGCACCGCCTCCAAGTCCGCAGATGGTCCTTTGTAGGGTGTGGGTATGGCGAAGTCGACGTCCACGGTGCGCAAAGGAAACCATTCGACCCCGAAATGACTCTGATAGACTTTAAAACAATAACTGCCCACCAGCTCAATGCCGGCAGCAAACAGGCCAAGGCCCTCCAGTGCGGCAATGAGCTTCCTTAAGGGCTCGGTGAAATCTTTCAGGGTGCGCGACATTTTTCCCACCTTCAGCACTTTTAGGGCTTTTTTAGTGGAGCGCAATTCGCGAATCAGTCTCTGGCGATTCCCAATTCTCTCGACTATCTTCTGCACTGCCGGGTCATCTTCATTGCCCAGGTAGATATCCTCGAACTTTTGCCCCACTCTTTTATGCAGATATAAGAAGCTACCCCCCCAGCTTTTTTTCCTTTTGATCGACCCCACTGGTGACAGCAGCAGTTCACCGATCAACCTCGATTTGTAATCGAGATAATAATCCCGGCTTTCTTCCATTACTTGTTCGATAACCACCGGCCTAACCTTCCGGCAATCAATATACCCCACAAATGGCAAAATAGCAAGTTTGTGGGGTATATACCCCACAAGTTACACAGTCTCTGCTTTGTGGGGTATATACCCTGCTCCCCAAAAAAAACCGGCCCCAGAAGGGGCCGGTTTGCTTGCTTTTTACTTCTTCTTGTCCTTAGAACCCCCGGCCCGACATGCGGGCAAAGAGCATGGCCACCGTGCGGTAGACCATGTGGGCCATCTTGGTGTACGGCGCGTAGAAGAAGAGGAAGAAGACCGCGGTCAGGTGCAGGAAGTAGGTGGGGTACGCCAGAATCTTGATACCCACCAGACGGAAGAGCCAGGCGCCCAAGCCGGTGGCTCCCACCGCAAAGACCACATAGATGAAGAGCCAATCATAGTAGCTGCCCAGCCCGGCCTTATCGGCGTTGGCCTGGCGCTCTTTGATGATGTTGTAAATGCCGTAAAGCAAAGCCGCAGTCCCGGCCATGGCCAACAGCTTGATGGGCGATAGCAGAAAATAGGGAGATTCCACATGTAACACCCACTCGTTGAGGAAGCCCCAACCGGTGACTATCGCCAGGAAGATAAAACCGAACAACACCAGCAGATGGTTGGTGGAACGGGCATAAGTGACGGTGCACTCCCGGAAGCGGTTATGGAAGATAATATCCTTTAACGTGGCCAGGAGATTACCTACCAGGTTGCCTTCCACCTTCACCTTCCAGGGACTGGACTCATTAAGGTCTTGCCAATAG